>CAMVBX010000021.1 GCA_947165825.1 uncultured Clostridia bacterium | reverse complement strand
ATGTCTGGCTTTAATGGCGTCCAATGTGTTCATGAAATATCCTCCTTTATGTTGTTTTTCTCCGTTATGCTTCTTCAGGCAAATCGCCTGGCTGTCTCCAGCGCCAGCAGGATCATCTGTCGGAAGCCCAACTGCCGTTCCTCGCTGGACAGGGCTTCCCCGGTGAAGAGATGATCGGATACGGTGCAGATGGCCAGGGCCTTTTTCCCCGTTCTTGCGGCGTTCATGTACAGGGCCGCCGCCTCCATCTCCACCGCCAGGACGCCCATCTTTGCCCATTTTACGGCAAAATCCGGGTCATCGTCATAAAACAGGTCCGAGCTCAGCAGATTGCCCACATGGCAGGCAACGCCCAGCTTCTCCCCTTCTTCCGCCGCGGCCCGGAGCAGATCGAAATCCGCAATGGGTGCGAAGGTTCCGGGCAGGCGGTACTGATGGGCATAGTTGGAATCCGTACAGGCACCCATGCCCAGCACCAGGTCCCGGACATGCACCTTATCGCTTATACTTCCGGCGGAACCGATGCGCAGGATGCAGTCCACGTCGTATTCCCGAAAGAGCTCATAGCTGTAGATCCCCATGGAGGGCATGCCCATGCCGCTGGCCATGACGGAAATCCGCTTGCCCCCATAAAGGCCGGTATAGCCCTGGATCCCCCGCACATCGTTCACCAGTTCCGCATTCTCCAGGAAATTTTCCGCGACGAATCTGGCCCGCAGGGGATCCCCGGGCATGAGGACCGCCTTGCCGAAGGCTCCCTTTTCCGCGCTGTTATGTGGCGTTGCCATGGTTTTCCGCCTCCTTGATCTGTCTGGCCAGTTTGACCAGGCGGCTGGTGCCCAGCCGGTCCGCCCCCAGGGTGAGGAAGGCCTCCGCATCTTCCAGGGTCGCGATGCCTCCGGCTGCCTTGATCTTCAGATGGGGCGCGATGTTGGCTTTCAGCAGGGCCACGTCCTCCCGGGTCGCTCCGCCTCCGGCAAAGCCGGTGGAGGTTTTGATATAGTCCGCCCCGGAATCGGATACCACCCGGCACATTTCGATCTTTTCCGCATCCGTCAGGAGGCAGGTTTCGATGATGACCTTCAGGACGCGCTTTCCGCAGATCCGCCGGACTTCGTCGATCTCCTCCCGGATCTTCTCCCAGGCCCCTGCCTTGATCCAGCCGATGTTCGCCACCATATCCAGCTCGTCCGCTCCGTCGCCGGCAGCCTCGGCAGCTTCAATGTATTTCACGGCGCTGCTGTTGTACCCGTTGGGAAATCCGATGACGGTACACACCGGAAGCCGATCCCCCAGATATTTGTTCGCTTCTGCCACGAAACAGGGCGGGATGCAGACGGACGCCGTGCCGAATTCCAGCCCCTCGTCGCAGAGCTGCCGGATGTCTTCCCATACGGCGTCCTGCTTCAGCAGGGTGTGGTCGCAGCGGGCGAGGATCTCCTTCAGTTCCATAGCCGTACTTCCTTTCTCATTTCCCGTAAGCGGAAAACCAGGCTTGGATCTCCGCCCGGGTGGCGGAGCAGCTTCCCTGAATCATCTCCGGGCTGCCCCCGCCCCGGCCCCGGATCCCGGCAAGGATGGTCTTCGACGCCTGTTTCAGGTCCACGCTGCGGCTGCCGATGATGAACTTCCAGTCCCCGTCTCCCCCGGTAAAGGCGGCGCAGACCCCGGCGCACTTCTCCATGCCCGCGTTCACCAGCTCCCGAAGGGCGCGCATATCCAATTCCGGAAAAAAGAGGCAGGCATTTCCCTCCGTGGGCTCCAGGGCGGCCGCCTTTTCCAGGGCGCCGCGGAGGCGCTCCTCCCCCAGCTGACGCTTTGCCGTTTCCAGTTCCTCCAGAACGCGGCGGACCGCGCCGGGGGTCTCCAGCTGCTTCGCGGACAGAAGGCCGGAGATTTCCTTGGTCGCCCGATATCTGGCCCCGTAGTCCGCCAGGGCGTCCATCCCGCAGAGGATATGTATCCGGATCCCGCCCCGGTGGCGCATGTAATCCAGGATCTTGATGATGCCGATCTCTCCGGTCCGCTTCACATGGGGGGCACAGCAGGCGCAGATGTCGATCCCGGGGATGCGCACCAGGCGGACGTTCTCCGTCAGGTCCAGCTTGCTCCGGTAAGCGATGCGCTTCAGCGCGGCGGGACCGGGATACCAGGTGCGTATGGGCAGGTTCGCCGTCACCGCCCGATTGGCCAGCATTTCGATCTCCTCCAGCTGGGGCCCTGTCAGCTCGCCGCTGAAATCCAGGGTGACCTCTCCATCCCCCAGGTGGAAGCCCACATTATTGTAGCCATATTTCTGATAGACGAGGCCGGAAACGATATGCTCGCCGCTGTGATCCTGCATCCGGCGAAAGCGCAGATCCCAGTCCAGCCGTCCCGTCACCGTCGTTCCCGGTTCCAGGGGGCCGTCCGTCAGGTGGAGGATCTCCTCATCCCGGATCTGCGTATCCAGTACCCGGACGCCGTCCAGCTCGCCCCGGTCTCCCTCCTGTCCTCCCCCCTCGGGGAAGAAGGCGGTGCGGTCCAGAAGTACGGCCCAGCCGTCCTCCAGCTTCCGGCAGTCCAGCACCCGGGCGGAAAACTCCCGAAGATGGCTGTCCTGCTCATAGAGTTTTTCCGTCATGCTCCGGTCCTCCGCTGCTCCCCGCAGGCAGCGGCGGCAGCCACGATCTCCGCCCGGTCGTGAAGATACCTGGCCACAGCAGGCGGCGCCATTTGGGGGAACCAGTCTTCGATCTCCCCCGGAGAGATGAATCGGGCTTCCACCACCTCCTCCGGCTGCAGCCGAAGGACCGGTTCTGCTTCCGGGCAGAGGTAGAGGTAGGTATCCAGGAAAAGACGGTCTGCCTTCTCCGAGCTGAGGAGCCGGAAACGCTCCTCTTCCGCTTGAAGTCCCGTCTCCTCCCGCAGCTCCCGGAGGGCGCCCTCCCGGCTGGTCTCCCCCGCCTGGACGCTCCCGGCGGTGCTCTCCCAGAGCAGGGCCCAGTGCTTATCCGGATGGCGGCGGGTCAGCAGCAGGCGGCCGTCGGCCGTGACGGTCCAGATCGTGACGACAATATGCCAATAGCCCGGAGGGATAGGCTCCCCCCGGGTGATCCGTTTGCCGGTGGGCTGCTCGAATTCATCCCGCAAATCCCACAGCTCAGCCATTTTCCACCTCAAAGAACTTGATGGTAACGCCGCCCTCCCGGGGATGCCCCTCGCCCCGGAACTTATTCTGATGCAGATAGGGGGCCAGGGTTTTGCTGTCTGTCAGGAAGGTCGGCACCGTCTGGAACGGGGACTGCATCCCGTTGAACCAGCCGTTGTTGTCCACAAAGATGTGGCACTTCTCCCCGGCGCTGTCCGTTCCCTCCAGCATATATCGGGCACACATGTGCCGCACGCCGGTGAGATTTACCCGCTGGCAGTCCACGCCGCCGGGGCAGACCACGCCGTTGAAGATTTCCCCCCGCACCGTTCCGCCGAAGGGGATCATAACCACTTCGCCCGCCGGACCTTTGAGAAAGGAGACGTCCTTCCCCTCGATGGAGACCAGAACTTCCATGATGAGTTTGTCCGCCATTTGACCAAACTCCCTTCATTAAATCTACTGATCCCTATTTTAATCCACTTCATCCCCTGTGGCAAGGGGTACGCCCCGAAATTCCTGACCCAGGGCCAGGGCCTCCACGGTGCCGCCGCTGAGCTCCATAAGCCGCCGGTTCAATCCCTCGGCTCCTCCGGCGGGAAGCAGCAGCTCCAGGGACACGTCCGCGCCGAAATCGGCGGCCTCCGTAATGGCCCCCGCCTGCTCCGCCTCCCGGCGCACGCGCTCATAGAGCGGGTAGGGGCAGGCCACCAGGAGCCGGTCCCACAGGCCCACCTGGCAGATCCCCGCCTGCTCCAGCGCCAGTTTTGCGCTCCGGCTGTAAGCCCGCACCAGACCGCCGGTGCCCAGGAGGATCCCGCCGAAATAGCGGGTCACCACGCAGCACACGTTCACGATCTCCCTGCCCCGGAAAACGTTCAGCACCGGCATCCCGGAGGTGCCCTGGGGTTCTCCGTCATCGGAGTACCGCATGGTCCCCCCCTCCCGGAGGATATAGGCATAGACGTTATGGGTGGCGTCCCAATGCTGCTCCCGCATCCGCTTCAGATGCTCCAGGGCTTCCTCCTCCGACTCCACCGGCCAGACCCGGCCGATGAAGCGGGAGCGCTTCTCCGTGAATTCCGCCTCCCCGAAGGCTGCGGGGGTCAGATAGCTTTCATTCTTCATGCTGGACGTAAGCCCGGAGACGGCCGTAGGTCTCGGGACGGCACACCGCCCGGACCAGGATCCCCTCCTGGGTGTATTCCGTTTCGGTCACCTTTCCGGCGCTGTGGAGCGTGTCCAGTTCCCCCGCCTTGCTGTAAGGCAGAAGGAACGTGATCTCCTTCTCCTGCCCCCGCAGCAGCGCTAGGACCCGAAGGCGCAGTTCCTCCAGGCCTTCTCCGGTAACGGCGGAGACGCAGACCGCATCCTCCCGCCGGGGAAAAAGCTCCGTTCCGCAGAGGTCGCATTTGTTGAACACCTCCAGCCGGGGGGTGGTCTCCACCTTCAGTTCCCGGATCAGGCTCTCCGTCACCCGTGCCTGCTCCTCCCAATCCGGATTGGAGCCGTCGATGACGTGGAGGATCAGGTCCGCATAACTCAACTCCTCCAGGGTCGCCTTGAAGGCCGCCACCAGCTGGGTGGGGAGCTTGCGGATGAAGCCCACGGTATCGCTCAGGAGGACCTCGGTGGTCTCATCCAGCAGAAGACGGCGGGTGGTGGTGTCCAGTGTATCAAACAGCCGGTTTCCCGTCTGCAGACCTGCGCCGGTCAGGGCGTTCATCAGGGTGCTCTTCCCCGCGTTGGTATAACCCACGAGGGCCACGGTGGGCATCTCGTTCTTCTGCCGCATGCGCCGCTGGGTACCCCGCACCCGGCGTACCTCCTCCGGCTCCTCCCGCAGCTTCTGGATCTTCCGGCGGATATGCCGCCGGTCCGTTTCCAGCTGGGTCTCACCGGGACCGCGGGTGCCGATGGGGCTGCTTCCCCCGGAGGCGGTCTGCCGGACCAGATGGGTCCACATGCCGGTGAGTCGGGGCAGAAGGTATTGGTACTGCGCCAGCTCCACCTGGAGCCGTCCCTCCCGGGTCCGGGCACGGCCGGCGAAAATATCCAGGATCAGGCCGCTGCGGTCCAGGACCTTTGTATCCAGCGCTTCGGACAGGACCCGCATCTGGGAGGGGCTGAGCTCGTTGTCGAACACCACCAGGTCGCAGTGCTCGGCCTGCACCAGCTCCTTGACCTCCTTCACCTTGCCGCTGCCGATAAAGCTCCCGGGATCCGGAGCATCCCGGTTCTGCAGGGTCCAGGCCACCGCCTCGCCTCCTGCGGTTTCCAGCAGTGCCTCCAGCTCTGCCATGCTGCTTTCGCTGCTCCGTTCCCCGGGCTCCATGCTGGCGGCGTCCAGCCCCACGAGAACGGCTCTTTCCCGGCTCTGTCCGGGACGGTTAAACTGCGTATTTTCTATGGTATCTCGCCTCGTTTCTTCCGGGCCGGAAGGCCCGCAGACACGGAAAAAGCCCCGCGCAAAGCGTCAAGCAATGCGCAGGGCTTCTATCCGACAGGTTTCAGTTGGTAAGGCCAAACTTCTTGTTGAACTTATCCACACGGCCGCTGGTATCGACCAGTTTCTGCTTACCGGTGAAAAAGGGGTGACACTTGGAGCAGATTTCGACCTTGATATCCTGCTTGGTAGACCCGGTGGAGATGACCTCCCCACAGGCGCACTTGATGGTAGTCTGGTAATAGTTCGGATGGATCCCGTCCTTCATTGCTGGTTCACCTCTTTCTCCGATCCGTTTTTGCGAGCGTTAGATACTCTAACACAGTTTCCCTGAAATTGCAAGCTTTTTTTCGGGTGATTTATTGGTTGTAAATCTTTGCGGGGGGTGCTATAATGCTACAGAATCCCAATTTGTCATTTTGCGTAGGTTTTCGGCGTTTCACCGGGGTTTTTCCGGCGAAGCCGACAAGAGAAGGACGGTGCTTCCCGCCAGATCGGGCCGTATTCCGGGCGGCGGAGCGCCGAAGGAGGAACAACGGATGATCGAAGTATCCAATCTCACAAAAACCTATGGGAAAAAGCGAGGCATCGACCGCCTCTCTTTCACCATCGGGGATGGAGAGATCGTGGGTTTCCTGGGTCCAAACGGCGCAGGCAAGTCCACTACCATGAACATCATCTCCGGGTATCTGTCCGCCAGCTCCGGCGCCGCCCGCATCGGCGGCATCGACATTCTGGAGGATCCGGTAGCCGCCAAGCGGCAGATCGGCTATCTGCCGGAGCAGCCGCCCCTGTATCTGGATATGACCGTTGCGGAGTATCTGGATTTCATCTTTGACCTGAAGGTCCCCGCCGGGGAGCTGAAGCGCTCCGCCCATATCGAAGAGATCTGTGAGCTGGTGGGGCTGAAGGAGCATTACACCCGGGTGATCCGCAACCTGTCCAAGGGCTATAAGCAGCGTGTCGGCCTTGCCCAGGCCCTCATCGGCAATCCCGAAGTGCTGATCCTGGATGAGCCTACCGTCGGTCTGGACCCCAAGCAGATCATCGAGATCCGCAACGTCATCAAGGGGCTGGGCAAAAACCGCACCATCATTCTTTCCACCCATATCCTGCAGGAGGTCAGCGCCATCTGCGAGCGGGTGCTGGTCATCAACAACGGCCAGATCGTAGCGGATGACAAGCCGGAGAATCTCTCCTCCATGATCACCGGGGACCGGAAGCTCACCGTGCGCGTTGCCGGCCCCAGGGACTCCGTCCGGAAGATCCTGCGGAGCATCGAAGGCGTCCGTTTCGCGGACGTGACCGTTCAGGCGGAAAAGGGCTCCTACGACTTCCTGGTGGAGGCCCGCCCCAACGTGGATATCCGCAAGCCCATGTTTGCCGCTCTGGCCAAGGCCGGTTACCCCATCCTGCAGCTGAAGAGCATGGACCTCAGCCTGGAGGATATTTTCCTCAAGCTGGTGGAGGAGAAGAAGAAGCAGCGGGATCCGCACAACAAGGCCCCCAAGAAGGTGCCCGGAGAAGTCGCCCTGAACGTCAGCGGCGGCGAGGAATCCGCCCAGGAGGCCTATGCCTCTCCGGAGCCGCCCGAACAGTCTGAAGAGGAAGCGGTTTCCCCGGCAGCCGAAGGCAAGGAGGAGGAAATCTGATGTCCGCAATCTATAAACGGGACCTGAGAGCCTATTTCACCTCTCCGGTCGGCTACGTGTTCATTGCAGCCTTTCTGTTCGTCATGAACCTGGTGTTCTTCCTGATGAATATGCTCACGGGAGAAAACCGGCTCACCACCTGCTACACCATCATGCTCTACGCCATGATGGTCCTGGTGCCCATTCTCACCATGCGCACCTTCAGTGAAGACTATAAGCAGAAAACGGACCAGCTCCTGCTCACCTCCCCGGTGAAGCCCGCGGGCATCGTCATGGGCAAATTCCTGGCGGCCTACACCGTTTTCGTCATCACTCTGGCGCTCATGCTGGTACAGGTCATCATCATCGCCGCCATGAGCACCCCCAACGCGGCCATCATCGTGGGCAACTACATCGCCCTGCTGAGCGCGGCGGCCGTATACATCTCCATCGGCTGCTTTGTCTCCTCCCTGACGGAGAACCAGCTGGTGGCCAACATTGCCACCCTGGCCATCAACGTGACCCTGTTCCTGCTGGACTTCGCCTACGATCTGGTGAACGTGGGCTGGATCAAGCAGATCCTCTACTGGATCAGCATCTACCGTCGGTTCAACACCTTCTACGTCGGCGTCTTCTCCGTGGCCGACTTTGTATTCTACCTCTGCGTCTCTGCCGTCTTCCTTTTCCTGACCGTCCGGGTCTTGGAAAAGAAGCGCTGGAGCTGAGGGGAAGGAGGCACGACACATGAAACGCAGAAAAGAAGACGAGCTTCTGAACGAAGGTCTCATCGACGCCGAACTTGCGGCGGAAGAAGAAGAGATCAAAAGCCGGAAATTCAAATACGGCACTCTCGCCACCATCTTCACCATCATCTTTATTGTGGCGGTCATCCTGGTCAACGTGCTTCTGGGCTATATGACCAAGCGGTTCGTCTGGGAGTTCGATATGACCAGAGAAGGCCTGTTCGAGATTTCCGAGGATACCAAAGAGGTCATCGACGACCTTTCCCGGGACGTGCTGATCACCGTTCTGGCAGACGAAACCGACTACCGGGATTCCACCGAGCTGCTGAGCAACCTGTACGAGATCCTGCAGCGGTATGAAGCCCTGGGCGGCGGAAAGATCAAGGTCCGGTATATCAGCCCCAACATGAACCCGAAAATCTTCGACCAGTACAATGAGCTGGGCGATATGAGCTCCAACTACATCATTGTGGAGAGCGACCTGCGCAAAACCTATATGCCCCCCACCAGCATGTACAACATGCGGGTGGACCAGGAGACCAATACCACCTACTACGTGGGCCTCCGGGCTGAGCAGCGTCTCACCTCCGCCCTGCTCTTCGTCACCCAGGAAACCGTAAACACCGCCGTATATATCCGCGGCCACGGCGAGGATTACGGCCTGGACGAGCTTTCCGGCCTACTGGTGAAGATGAACTACGATACCAGCAACATTATCCTGGCCCAGGAGGACATCCCCGAGGAATGCAACCTGATCATCATCTCTTCCCCGGATACGGACTACAGCAAGGAGGAGACGGATAAGCTCCATGCGTTCTTCATGCGGGGCGGCGACGCCATCATCTCCCTCACCCCCCAGACCAGCACCGAGCTCACCAACCTGAACATCCTCTTCGAGGAATGGGGCGTCCAGTACAAGAACCAGATGATCCTGGACAATTACCAGAGCCTCAGCGGTTATCCCATGTACGTGGTCCCCACCATCGCCACCATTGAGAACGTGACGGAGAAGCTGAACACCCGGAATTACTTCGCCATCATTCCCGCCGCCATGCCCATCGAGATGACCGGCACGGAGAAGGCCTCCGTGAAGGTCCGGGCGCTGATGACCTCTCCCGCCCGTTCCTACGCCAAGGATCTGACCGAAGCCTTCACGAACTACGACCAGACGGAAGAGGACGACGTCGGTCCCTTCAACATGTGCGTCATCTCCGAGTACGTGGTATCGGACAAAAACCTCAATTATACCCGCAGCGACCTGATCTTCTGCACCGCGGGCCTCATCTCCGACAGCGTGCTGACTCCGAAAGCCTCCAACTTCCTGAACGCGCAGTTCATCGAAACCGTGGTGGACTACATCAGCGAGTACAACGACGTAGTGGTCATTGAGGACAAGAACTTCGAATCCAACACCCTGAACATCCTGACCTGGCAGGTCCGGGTCGTGCTTTGGGTGGTGGTCATCTTCATGCCTCTTGCCATTCTGGCCATCGGCATCATCATCTGGTCTAAGAGGAGACATCTGTAATGTCCAAGAACATCAAGCGCATCCTGATCGCCGGAGGCGCGGTGGTGGTCTTAGCCCTGGCCTTCGTGATTCTCAAATTCGTCTTCCCGGAGGAGGAGCAGCCCGTGGAGCTGGTTTCCCCCTCCCCCACCGCCACGGAAGCTCCGGTATACTACATCATCAAGGCCTCCGGCAACGAAGTGGTGCGGTTTGACTGCACCTACGAGGACGGTAGCACCTTTGAGATCAATATCTCCCAGAAGGAAAACGGCATGTATGAGTATGCCGCCGTGCCGGATGACACCTTCTTCGGGTACAACACCTCCAAGTTCCGCTCCATGATGTACACCTTCACCTCCCTCACCGGCACGGCGCTGGTGGAGAAGGATCCCGAGGACCTGTCCATCTACGGACTGGACGAGCCCCAATTCACCATCACCATCACCTTCAAGGATGACTCCCATGTTACCCTCTACGTGGGCAACATGACTCCGGTCCAGCGCAACTATTACGTGATGACCGAAGAGGATCGGATCGTGTACACCGTGGGCAACTATCTGGGCGAGCTGCTCATGCGGAAACCCTTCGAGTTCCGCAACGTGGCTTCCTTCCCCAAATATGAGGATGAGGAAATCTACACGAATATCTGCCACGTCATCATGACGCGGCGGGACGGCACCCCCATCGAGCTCTGGCTGGACAAGGATTTCACCATGCCGGACAACAAATCCTCCTCCGTGTACATGATGACCCAGCCCGTCGTCTCCTCCTGCGCGGACGAGAAGATCGAGAGCCTGCTGGATATCCTGGCCACCATCACCTATGGGGACATCATCGGGGACGTCACCCCGGATCAGTTTAAGGAATACGGCTTTGACAAGCCCGCCCGCCTGTTCCTGGAAGACACCTCCGGCAACACCATCGATCTGGCCATCGGCACTACCTTCTCGGGAACCGCCTACGCCTGCCTGGGCCGTCAGTACGACGCCTACCTGGCCGGGGAGGTGGACTATCTCACGATCCTGCGGTATTCGGAGACCGATTTCGAGTGGGTCAATATCAACTATATGAACCTGCTCATCCGGGCCATCTGGATCATCAATATCCACGACGTGGAGTCCATCACCTACGACTTTGACGGCGAAGTCTTCGTCATGGAGCTCTATGAGTATGACGACGTGACCGGCTCCGGCGTGGACGTGGTCCGGACCTGCAGCCACATCAACGGCAAGGACATCCACGAGACCAACACCAAGCGGATCTTCTCCCGTACCCTGAACTTCCGGGAGGTCAATACTCTCGCCGAGGGCATGACCTATGACGCGGACTATGCCTACTCCATCACCGTGAAGCTCAAGAGCGGAGAGGAGCGTCAGATGACCTTCCATCGGATCAACGACCGGCAGTATGCCTGCGTGGTGGACGGAGTGGCGGAATATTACGTCTATGCCGGCAACATGCAGACCCTGATGACCGCCATTGAACGGGCCATGGACGACCGGGAGGTCTCCCTGGTGTACACCAACTGAGTTCAGCAATTCTTCTCAACCGGCAGCGGGATTTCCCGCTGCCGGTGTTTTATCCCCTGCGAACCCTATCCCCGCTTCTGTTCTCCGTTTTTTCTTGCCATATTCGCGCAGCGCAGCCCACCGTGCAGAGGGAGAAGATCAGCGCAGAGTGATTCCCGATGCCTGTCGGGGATTTCAGCCGGAGGTGCCGATGCGGAGAGCAATTCTCCTGACGGGACCGTTCCTGACCCATGGTCAGACTGCGTCTATCCGGCCTTCCGCCGCTTTTCCCCGGAGGGAAAACGCATGTCCTGCGTCCGGCGGAGATTCGGGGCAGCTGTTCCCCGGCCTGACAGAGGGAGCCGGGAAAACCCGGCAAAGCTTGCCTCTGCACACCGCCGCCGTCACGCGCACCGAGTACGAGCATATTCGTCCATGGCCAATGGCTGGCCCCGGGTTCTGGCGGAGCTGCGCCGCTCATGACCCGTTGATACAGCGTTGACCCCAAGGGAACACAACAGTCCGGGGAATACGGAGGAAATATCCCTCCCGATGAAAAACGGCCGCCCGCGGCATATGCCGCGGGCGGCCGGGACTATCTCAGCTGCCTTATTTCAGGAATCCCGCCAGGATGCGCTCCTCCGCCTGTTCCTCCGTGAGGCCAAGGGTCATGAGCTTCATGAGCTGATCCCCGGCGATGCGGCCGATGGCCGCCTCATGGATGAGCTGGGCATCCACGTGGTTCGCCGTGATGGCGGGGATGGACTGGACCTTCGCGTTCCCCATGATGATGGTATCGCACTGCACATGGCCGAAGCAGCGGGCGTTGCCGGTAACGTTGGGATGGAATACCTGTCTGGAATCCTCCTGAGCCACGCTGCGGGAGATGACCCGGGCTTTGGAATCCTCTCCGTTCAGCCGGATCTCCATATCCGAATAGGCCTCCTGCCTGCCATGGGTGAGAAGCTTCTCCAGGATCACGATCTCCGCCCCGGCGGCGGCATCCACTTCCGTCTCCCGCTTGGTGCTGTCGATGCCCCGGATCTGGGTGGTATCCATCTCCATGGAAGCGCCTTCCTCCAGATGGATAACGGTCTTGGGATTCATGATCCGCTCGCCGGTGCCCTCTCCTTCCCCGTAGTGCTTCTCCACGTACTTCACCCGGGAATTCCTGCCGATATAGAAGGTGTGAACGCCGTCATGCTGGGCTACGTCGCAGCCGCTGTTATGGATGCCGCAGCCGGCGATGATCAGGACGTCGCAATCCTCCCCAATGAAGAAATCGTTGTACACCAGCTCGCTGTACCCGGTCTTGGAGATGATCACCGGAATATGCACGCTCTCATTCTTCGTGCCGGGTTTGACGATAATATCGATTCCGGGCTTGTCCGTCTTGGTGACGATATCGATGTTCGCCGTGGTGCCCCGACCGGCGCTCTCGCCGTTATCCCGGATGTTATAGGCCCCCTCCGGGACCTTATGCAGGCCTGCGATCTGCCGCAGCAGATTCAGTTCCATGGTGCTGAGCTTCTTCGGCATATCTCTCTTCCTTTCCTGGGCGATTACTCGCCCTTCTGAACGGCGCAGTCTCCGCTCAGCTCCAGCATGGGGATGATCTCCTCATACCCGCC
This sequence comes from uncultured Clostridia bacterium, assembly GCA_947165825.1. Lineage (GTDB taxonomy): Bacteria > Bacillota > Clostridia > Oscillospirales > Oscillospiraceae > UBA1774. Next base: position 9,605 of record CAMVBX010000021.1, on the reverse strand, counting down.
CCGGGCAGTGATCTCTCCCCCGGCCACCAGGACCACCTCGTCCGCCAGGCGGATGATCCGCTCCTGGTGGGAAATGACGATCATGGTGCTCTCGCTCCGCTTGTGAATGGCCTCGAAGGTTTGGGTCAGGCGGGAAAAGCTCCAGAGGTCGATGCCCGCCTCTGGCTCGTCAAAGATCATCAGGGAGGCATTCCGGGCCAGAAGAGAGGCAATCTCGATCCGCTTCACCTCGCCGCCGGAAAGGGAGGCATCGATCTCCCGATCCATATAGTCCTCGGTGCAGAGCCCCACCTTGGTGAGATAGTTGCAGCAATCCGCGGCGCTGAGCTTCTTTCCCGCGGCAATGCTGAGGAGCTCCGTTACCTGCAGGCCCTTGAACCGGGGCGGCTGCTGAAAAGCGTAGCTCACGCCCAGCTTCGCCCGCTCGGTCACGCTCATCCCCACAAGCTCCTGTCCGTTGTACACGATGGAGCCGGAGACATTCTGCACCAGGCCCATGATGGCCTTGGCCAGGGTGGTCTTTCCGCCTCCGTTGGGGCCGGTGATCACGATAAAGCGGCCATCCTCTACATCCAGATTCACGTTCTTGAGGATATCCTTATCGCCCCCGTCATCGTGGACGTGGTAGGTCAGATCCCGTATACTAAGCATGTTCGTCCTCCTCCGGTTTCAGGATGCGGATCGCCCGGTGGCAGTTCCTCACCCGGGCCGACGCCGTAGTGCCCCCCATCTCCCCATCCACGGTCCAGGGGATGGGCTCATCGCTCTCCACCGTGATCTCTGCCGCCTTTAGGTAGAGGATCAGGTCGGACTCGCCGTAATGATGGGTGGCCATATCATGAAGGATCTTCTGCAGATCCGCCAGGTTCTGGGGATACCGGATCATCAGGATCTCAAAAAGGCCGTCCGTCAGATCCACCTGGGCAGAATCGAATTTCACCATCCCGCCCACGCTCAGGGCATTGGACACGGCGCCGAAGATAAAGTCCCCCTCGATCTCCTCTCCATTGGCCTGAATGCGCAGATGGCTCGGATGGATGTCCGACAGGGATCTCAATCCCTCCAGCAGATAGGCCGCATAGCCCAGCAGGTTCTTCGCATCCTGCGGGGCGGAATAGGAGGCCTTGGTGAAGGACCCGAAGGAGGCTACATAGGAGAAGTACCGCTCCTCGCAGAACTGGCCCACATCCAGCTCCAGCGCCTCCCCCTCCAGCACCGTGGCCGCCGCCTTCACCGGGTTTTTGGAGAGGCCCAGGCCCGCGGCAAAATCGTTGGTGGTGCCCGCGGGAATATAGCCCAGCACCGGGCGCTCCGGCAGACGCATCAGACCGTTGATGACCTCGTTGAGGGTCCCGTCCCCCCCGAAGGCCACGATGCAGTCGTAATTCGCCCCTTCCTCCGCCACGATCCTGGTGGCGTCTCCCCTGCACTGGGTGCTGTACACATAGACATTGTAATCGCTCTTGAAAATGACCCCGGCCGCTTCCAGGAAGGTGTTCTGGCTGATGAAGCTTCCCGCCCGGGGGTTTCGCACGACGAGCATACGTCTTGACATAGCAGCATCCTTTCCGCAAAAGTTCGCTTCGGTCATCCGGGCGCACCAACATACCGGGTCCATCCCCGGCAGCTCCAGTATTCTATCACAGTTGAACCGGAAAAACAAGCGCAGAAGCAGTTGACAAAAACGATGTGCAGAATGCTATACTTTGTTCAACACCTTGAAGAGAGGCGGAGATCGGGATGCCTTTGGAAGAAATGGGAGCGTTCTTTGCCCGGCGGCTGGAGGGGTATGACGCGCACATGCTCTGGGATATCGCCGGAGCAGAGGAATTCTATCCCGTCGCGGCGGCCCTGCTGCCGGCGTTTCCCGGCTGCCGGATCCTGGACCTGGGCTGCGGTACCGGGCTGGAACTGGAGTTTTTCTTTCCCCGAAACCCGACGGCCCGGGTGACGGGGATCGACCTGTCTGCGGAGATGCTGGAAGCCCTGAAACGCAAATTCCCGGACCGGGATCTGGACCTGCGCCTGGGCTCCTATCTTCATCTTCCCTTGGGCGAGGCGGAATATGACGCGGCGATCAGCGTGGAATCCCTGCACCATTTTGCCCCGAATGTGAAGCTGGAATTCTATCGCCGTCTTCTGGCCGCCCTGAAGCCCGGGGGATGCTTCATCCTGGCGGATTATTTTGCAGGATCCCCTGCCGAGGAGGCAGCCTTCTTCCGGGAGTTGGAAGCGCAAAAACGGCACGATGGGCTAGCGGACGACGTTTTGGTGCACTTCGACACGCCCCTGACTCCAGAGCATGAGCTGGCCCTTCTCCGGGAGGCCGGTTTTTCCTCGGCGGAGAGGGTAGGAATGTGGGAAGCTACCTCCCTCATCCGGGCAAGCAGATAAACCGACAGCAAAAATCGGGACCCGCTTCTGCGGGTCCCGATTGTGATTCGACTTGGACGGGATCAGCCCAGGGTAGCCAGAAGCTCGCTGGCCGCGGCAGGATCCAGGGAACCGTAGCCCAGCGCCCCGGAAATCAGGGGGACAAGCAGGGCGACGATCACCACAAAGACAACGGATGGGACCCAGCCCTCCTTCACCATGTCCATGATGGTGTAGTACCGGAAACCGTAAGTAAACATCGGCACGGCATCGGTGGGGAGCAGGAAGGTAACGCCGCTCCAGAAAGCAGTGATGATCGCCAGAGCCACAGGAGACGCGCCGGCCTGGAGTGCCAGCATGATGATGGGCGCAACAGCGAAGCCCGCCACGGCGGGGCCGGAGGGGCAGAGCCAGTGCAGGACGCAGATGAGAGCGGAAACGCCCAGGCAGACCATGAGGGGAGACCAGCTGGCCGCGCCGCCCAGGGTGGTGCTGATAATCCACTTGGCCGCGCCGGTGGCCAGGCAGGCGTCCGCCATGGCGCCGACACCGCCCACCAGGAAGGTGCCGTCCCAGCCGCCATTGCTCATATAGTCCCGCCAGGAGATGACATCGATTCCGGGGACCATGAAGAGGCAGGTGCCCATCAGGGCGACCACGGTGGTATTGAAGATGGGGATCCAGGTGCTGAGGATCCAGGTGACGAACATCAGGCCCACTACGCAGAGGCACTTGATCTCCCGGACGGTCAGGGCACCGGAACCGGAAACCATCTCATGGGCCACGGTGAGGGCGCTTTCGTCGATCTTCTCAGGCTTATAGAAGAGGCAGATCCACAGGGCGAAGAGGACGGCGCAGATGATGCCGATGGGATAGCCCACGATCATCCAGTCCAGGAAGGTGACCCGGATGCCGATATCCTCCAGCGCATTGATGGCCACGATATTGGTGGGGCCGCCGGCGGGGGTCATGAAGCCGCCGATGACGGAGCCCGCGGGGATGGCGATCATCAGGCAGCGGCCCAGATTTGTAGTGCCGGGCTTGGGGTCGCCGTTGGCCTTCATGATGGCGATGCCCAGGGAGGCGAACAGCGCGCAGGTGGGCATGTTGGACATGATGGAGCTCAGGACCGCGGTGCCCAGGGTGAAGCCCAGAACCAGCTTGCGGGGATTGTTCTTGGACCAGGCCAGAATCGCACCGGCCATTCGGTTGGGAATGGTGGTGGAAGCCAGGGCCGTGGTGATGGACATGGTACCGATCATGAAGAAGAACACGCTGCCGCCGAAACCCTTGAACATATCCCGCGGCGACATCACGCCCAGGAACGGCAGCATGCAGCACAGCAGGATGGTGGTGACGGCCATGTTCATGGCTTCGGACACCCACAGCACCAGGGCCGCGATCATGATCGCCAGAGCGGTGAGACCTTCACGGCTCAATCCATCCGGCAGGGGAAGCACGCGGGCGAGGATCACGATCACCGCGGCGATCGCGAGCATCAGCAGCGCCTTCGTTTTGTTTTGTGGCTTTTCGTTTGCCTTTGCCATACTTCTCTTTCCTCCGTCTATTTTAAATTCACACTTCTCCGATGTAGATTGCTGCTGTAAAACAGTTTTAATAGTAGCAAAAACCGCTCCCGGTGTCAAGGGAAACGGGGCATTTCCCGTCCCGGATCAAGCGGAACGGCTGCCGCCCGGGATCCGCCGTTCAGGCCTCTTCTCCCCTGCCGAAGATCGTATCCAGCAGGGCGGGATCGGGCTTCGCCGTAAACGCGCTGACGATGGGGGTCACGATCAGGGGAAGGACGGTCGCCACGGCGCAGGCGTTAACCGTGGTACAGTAAGGCGCAAGCCCGGGGAATGCCGCCTTCACCAGAGTGGGGATCAGCAAGGCACAGGCCAGGCCCACGATACTCCCGGCGATGGCTCCGGCCTTTGTGACCTTCTTCCCCAGGGTGCCGAAGACGTAGGGTGCCAGGAAGAAGCCAGAGATGGCACCCCAGGCCAGGGACTGGATGCTGGAGATCACCCCCAGGTTCAGCAGGGCCAGCACCAGGGCAGCCAGCATGAACAGCACCGTGCAGACCCGCAGCAGAAGCGTGGTTTTCTGCTCGCTCAGGTCCTTCAGGAAATAGCCCTTCAGGAAGTCCATGCCGATGGCTGCGGCGGAGGACAGGACCTGGGAGGCCAGATGGGACATGGAGGCGGACAGCACAAGGAGCATGATGATGGACAGGCACACCTGCCCGATGAAGTCGTTCCCGAAGATCTTGGTGAGCATATCCGGCACCAGAACGTTGGTACCCCCGGCGGGGAGCTCCGGATAGAACAGATGGATGAACAGGCCGGGGATATGAACGCCGGTGATGATGATAAAGCCCAGGATCGTGCAGACGATGGCCCCGGTGCGCACCAGCTTCGCGTCCTTGATGGCAAAAAACTTGGTGGCCATCTGCGGCAGGCCGTTGGGAGCCCAGGAGGTCATGATCACAAAGGGGATGACCCCCAGGAGCAGGCCCGGATTTCCGTTGAAGCCGAAGCTGGTGATATCCCGGCCCGTGGCCGTGACCCCGGCGGAATTCACGAAGGGCTCGATCTCCCGCAGGCGGCGGAGGCCCTCCGCCAGCCCCCCCACCTCCTTGGCGCTGAGGGTGGCCACAGCCAGGATGAGGCCGCCCACCACCATGATGCCGCCCTGGAGCACGTCGATCTTGGCGGCGGCCTTATAGCCGCCCACCACCAGGTTCACGGTGGCCAGCACCGCCATGACGATCACCGCCCCGATATAGGGCAGGTTGAAGACTCGGGTGAACATATACGAAAGGCTGGAAAACACCGCGGCGGTGTAGGGGATCATGAAGAAGAACAGCACAAGGCTCCCCACCAGCTTGAAGTATTCGGTCTGATACCGGGCCCGGAGATAATCCGGCATGGTCTGAACATTCAGCTTGGCGCTGATCCTTCGGCTCCGGGTGCCCAGGAAGAACCACATGAAGGCGATGCTCAGCAGCACGTTTCCCCAGGCGTTCCACATGGCGCCGATGCCCCAGTCCCAGCCCACCTTGCCGGCGTTCACCATGCAGACGCCGGAGATATAGGTGGCGGCGAAGGAAAAGGAGGTGACCACCGGGCCGATGCTCCTTCCGCCCAGCAGGAAGGATTCCTTCCCGCCTCCGGCGCTCTCCTTCCGGGTCCTGAGTCCCACGATGAGGATAAATGCGACGTATGCCGCGACAAAGACATATTTGATCACAGCCATAACGGATCCCTCCCGCGATCATTCGAATATCCGTATTTTACACCTCTCGACCGGCTTTGCCAATGGGCTGTTCTCTTTTTTCCGGGCAGGAAAAAGAAGCCCCGGCGCGTTTGGAAACGCGCCGGGGCCTGTGCTTTGGGTATTCGGTTATCGGGGGAACCGGGGCTGGCGGCGGGAGACGGGTTTGTTCAGGATCTCCGTCCAGACGATGAGCCGCCGAAGCTGGTGTGCGCCGAGCTTCGCTCGGGAGGATCCGGCGTCGGGACGGGGGGCGTTATTCACCCGCTTATTCATTTCTGCGCACCTTCATCCGCGATGGATTCCCGCATCCGGGTATCGGAGATGACATTCTGCATGTTGTAGTAGTCCATGACGCCCAGCTTGCCTTCCCGCAGGGCCTGGGCCATGGCCATGGGCACCTCTGCCTCAGCCTCTACCACCTTGGCCCGCATCTCCTGGGTCTTGGCCTTCATCTCCTGCTCGCCGGCCACGGCCATAGCACGGCGCTCCTCTGCCTTGGCCTGGGCGATCTTTTTATCCGCCTCGGCCTGGTCCGCCTGGAGCTGTGCGCCGATATTCCGGCCCACGTCGATATCTGCAATATCGATGGAGAGAATCTCGAAGGCGGTGCCTGCCTCCAGGCCCTTGCTGAGCACGGTCTTGGAGATCAGATCCGGATTTTCCAGCACTTCCTTATGGGTGCTCGCGCTGCCGATGGTGGTGACCACGCCCTCGCCTACCCGGGCGATGATGGTCTGCTCCCCGGCGCCGCCCACCAGGCGGTCGATATTGGCCCGGACGGTGACCTTGGCCTTGGCCTTCAGTTCAATGCCGTCCTTGGCGATGGCCGCCACGATGGGAGTCTCGATGACCTTGGGGTTGACGCTCATCTGCACGGCCTCCAGCACGTCCCGGCCGGCCAGGTCGATGGCGGCGGACCGCTCGAACTCCAGAGGGATATTCGCGCGCTGGGCGGCGATGAGGGAGTTCACCACCCGGTCTACGTTGCCGCCCGCCAGATAATGGGCCTCCAGCTTGTTGATGGGGATATTGATGCCGGCCTTCACGGCCTTGATGAGGGGAATGACGATCCGGGAAGGGACCACCCGGCGCAGCCGCATGCCGATCAGGGTCCAGATGCCCACCCGCACGCCGGCGGCCAGGGCGCTGATCCACAGGGCAACGGGCACGAACTGGAAGAACAGGATCACGACGATCACGATGACCGCGATGAGAATAATGGGTCCTGCCATGTTTACTCCTCCTTTTTCTCCGGCAGAGCCGGATCCTGGCAGGCCCGGACGACGATGCGTCCCCCCGCCGCTTCCACTACCTCCACAAGGCTATCCTTTTCCAGGAATTCTCCCCGGGTGACCACGTCCACCCGTCTGCCCCCCAGCTCCGCGATTCCCGCGGGGCGAAGTACGGTGACGGTCCTGCCGCCGGTCCCCAGAAGGGCGCTCAGGTCCTCGCTGCTGCGGTAGTCCCCCTCCGCCTGGTCCAGAATCAGGCTCCGGGGCAGCTTGCCCTTGGAAATGAGTCTGGCCCCGAAGACCAGGAAGAGCAGAACGATCACCGCGGCGATCAGTCCCAGGATCAGCGCTTCCCGGGCGTTTCTGGCGGTGATGTATACATCCGCCGCCAGGAGGAGGATTCCGGCGATCCCCGGCAGGCCGAAGCCCGGATTCAGTATCTCCAGGACAAACAGGCCCAATGCGCATACCAGCAGGATCAGGGTCCATACGATTGTCGGCATAGGTTTCTCCTTTCTTCAGGCTTCCCCCTTCGGGGACCGGTTTATGCTTCCGCTGCCTCAGGGACAGGCTCGGCCTCCGGCTCATCCTTTTTGCCCAGGTAGCCGGGCAGCTCCATCCCCGCCATGGCATACATTTCACTCAGGGGCGGCACGCTTTTCAGCAGGCCGGTGAGGTATCCGGCGGTGGCGTTCTTTCCGTCCTTGCCCGCGCCGGAATCCCAGACGGTGACCTTATCGATCTTCACGTTCTTGATGGCCTCCACCTGGATCCGCAGAAGGTCCTCCATCTTATCCGTCAGCAGCAGCTTCACCGCCGCCTCCGCATTGCCGCCCGCGGCGGCGACGATCTCCCGGAAGCCCTCGGCCTGCTTCGTCAGGATGGCCTTCTGGCCCTCTGCCTCCGCGTTCATCCGGGCCCGGATGGCGTCCGCCTCACCGGCGGCCTTCCGGCGGATCTTTTCAGCCTCGGCCTCAGCCTCCAGCTCGGCCCGGCGCTTTGCGATCTCCGTGGAGACGATGATGTCCGCCTCCTGGGTGGCCTTCTCCCGGGCGGCACGGGCCGCTTCGGCCTGCTGCTCCGCCACGTAGGCCTCCTCCTTTGCCTTTGCCGCCTGGATCTTCTCCGCGGCGGTGGCGAGGCGCAGGGCCTCCGCCTCCTTCTCCCGGCGCTGGGCGTCGGACATGGCCACCTGGATCTTGGCGCTGTTCTCGCCCTCGATGGCCAGGGCATCGGCCTCGGATACCTGTACGCGCTGGTCCCGGTCGGCGTTGGCCACGCCGATGGAGCCGTCCCTGTTCTTCTCCGCCACGGTGCGCTTGGCATCGTTGATGGCCTTGGCGGCGGCCTCCTTGCCCAGGGCCTCGATATACCCGCTCTCGTCGCTGATATCCGTTACGTTCACGTTGATGAGCCGCAGACCGATCTTCTTCAGTTCGGTCTCCACGTTCCGGCTCACGGCATCCAGGAACTTATCCCGGTCGGCGTTGATCTCCTCGATGTCCATGGTGGCGATTACCAGACGCAGCTGACCGAATATGATGTCCTTCGCCAGCTCCTGGATCTGCACCAGCTTCAGGCCCAGCAGACGCTCGGCTGCGTTCTGCATGACCCCGTTCTCGGTGCTGATGCCCACGGTAAAGGTGCTGGGCACGTTGATCCGGATGTTCTGCCGGCTCAGGGCGTTCTGCAGGTCCACGGAGATGCTGATGGGGGTCAGATCCAGGTACTCCGCCGCCTGGATGATGGGCCAGACGAAGGCGGCGCCGCCATGGATGCATTTGGAGCTGCGGCTGGTGCCGTCCTTATTGCTGCCCACATTGCCGTAGACCACCATGACCTTATCCGAAGGACATTTCTTGTACCGGCGCATGATGGCGGCCAGCAGGCTGAAGCACAGCACGACTACGACGCAGATCAGGATGATGGTTTCCATTCCCATTGACACTTCCTCCTTTTCACACTGTTTTCTTATCTTCCGTTGATTCGCTTTTACGTTCTCCGCATGACGATGAGCTGTTTCTCCCGGGTGACCCCGATGACCGTGATCTTTTCCCCGGTGGGGATGGAGTTTTCCTCATCCGTCACCGCGGCGCACTCGGTCATCTTCTCCTGGATCACCACGTTCACCTTGCCTTCTCCCTGCCGCTGAGGCGGGACGGAGAGGTAGACCTCCCCCGGGAGTCCCACGGCGTTCCCCGGGTCCACGGTGCCGTCCGACTGGAGGCGGACGAAAAGCTGCATGGTGACCGCCACCAAAAACATGGCCGCGATGCCCAGGATCAGACCCACGATCAAGGCCAGCAGCCAGGGCTTGCCGGACCGGGAGATGGCCAGGGCTCCCCAACCGTACACGGCAAAGAAGGCCACGATGCCCCGGAAGCTGAACAGGCGCAGATTGAAACCCTCATGCTGGGTCTCGGTCTCCTCCGGCGATTCATAGAATTCATCCGGGATCCCGTCCCCGTCCAGGTTGATCCCATCGGGGATCCCGTCTCCGTCCAGATCCAGGTCGATCCCGTCCGGGACTCCGTCCCCATCCAGATCCGACCCGTCCGCATCCCCCTCCTGGCCGCCCAGGCCGATGAGGGTGGTGACCAGCTGGATGATGAGCAGAAGGGTCGCGGGGATCGCCGCGGCGGCAAAAACGCGCTCCAGCGCGGTCAAGGATTCCCACCAGGCTTGCATACTGATCCCTCCTGTTTCCTTACTGTATATCCA
>CAMVBX010000020.1 GCA_947165825.1 uncultured Clostridia bacterium | reverse complement strand
GTGGCCCCGGCGGGGTTGTTCAGCACGAAGTCGGTGAGCTGCTTCTCGCCCTTGGCGTTGTACTCCCAGACGATCCCCTCGGGGCCCCAGCTGGAGTACTCGGCGCCCTCGGGGCTGAAGAACCAGTCGCACCAGGTCACGGCCAGGGGCAGGTTCGCGCACTTGGCGCTGAGGGTGACATAGCCGTAGGTCATGTGGTTGAGCTCCTGGGCGTACTTGAGCTCCTGCCCGTCGTACCGCAGGGTACGGGGGAGGGAGACCCATTTGCAGTCCGGGTTCACGCTCTGCCCCTCATAGTCGGGGATCTGGCTGGCGTTCATGTTGGCCAGGCCGCATTTGTCCGTGGTTATCATATCGCTCATCTGATCGTTGGAGGTATAGCCGGGCCAGCCGGGATCGATGAGGCCTTCCTGATACCACTGCTGAAGCATGGTGATGGCGTCCTTGTCGTCCTCCCGGGTAAGGGTGAACATCACTTCGTCGTCCACCCGGCGCACGGAGGGGAGACCGTAGGGGTTGACCCACACGGCGGTGTTGAAGCCGGAGAAGGTGACGCCGGGGCCCTGCTCCAGGGTGTAGTACAGCTCCATGGGCCACTGGACCTCCAGCTGGGTCTTGAAGGCGTACAGGGCGTCGTGCATCTTATCGAAGGTGGTGATGTCCTCCCACTTCATGCCGACCCGCTCCAGGAAGTCCGTCCGGATGACGGTGCCGTTGGCAGGGGTGGGGTTCACCAGGATCCCGTAGAACCAGGCCACCCGGTCGGGCCGGGTATAGATGGTGTTATGGACCTTCTCGGTGAACTGATCCGCCTGGTAGAAGTAGTTGGGGGCATATTCCCGATAGTCGTAGATGTTGGCAAACCAGCCCTCGTCGATGGCGTCGTTGGCGGAGCGGCCGTAGTAGGTCAGACCGTGGGCCATGAGGTCGGGCAGGTCGTCGGAGGCCAGGAGCACGGAGAAAGCCTGCTGCTTGGTCTCGGCAGCGGGGCAGAGGTATTCCACGTGCACGCCGGTCATCTTCTCCACGTCCATCTGGTAGGGCATGCTGTTCATGCCTTCCTCGGGGAGGAACTGGGGGGTGTAGCACACGTTCCAGTACTGGATCACTTCATCCGTGGTGCAGAAGGGCTGCTCGTAGGAAAAGGGCTCCAGGGCGATGCCGTTTTCGTCCGCGGCAAATTTGCCGGAGGCGAACTTATAGGGAGAGGGCTCCTCTGTGGGAGCGGGGGTCTCCTCCGGTGCGCTGGTGGATTCGGGAGCTTCGGAGGGTTTGGCGGTAGCCGGAGCGCTGGTGGGAGCGCCGGTGGCCGGGGCGCTGGTGGCGCTGCCGTTATCCGGGGTGCCTGCGGGGGTTCCGCCGGAGCAGCCGGTGAAGAGCGCCAGGACAAAGACCAGGGCCAGCAGCAGGGTAACAATCCGTTTCATCTTCTTTGCCGTTCTCCTTCTTTTCAATTCGCGCGGGATCGCCGTATAGACGGCTTAAGGTATGTTAATTCCATCTCTTGCCTTTGTCAATAGCCCATGCCCCCTTTACCCCTTCTCGCCTTGCGCGCTCCTCTGCTGCCGTGTTATGATAAACGCATCGGAATCGAATGATGAAGGAAAAGGAGTGTTGTCTCATGATCCGCAAGGCTAAGGTCGAGGGAGGCCTCGTGAAGGGCATCCCCGCCGCCGATCCCCGCATCACCGCATTCAAGGGCATCCCCTTTGCCGCGCCGCCGGTGGGGGAGAACCGCTGGCGCGCCCCCCAGCCGGTGATCCCCTGGGAAGGGGAGCTGAGCTGTCACACCTTCAAGCCCATTTCCATGCAGCACGTTCCGGGCCTGGACCCCAACAACATCTATACCCGGGAGTGGAACGTGGACCCGGAGATCCCCATGAGCGAGGACTGCCTCTATCTGAACGTCTGGACTCCGGCCAAAACCCCTGAGGAAAAGCTGCCCGTGTACGTCTGGTATTTCGGCGGCGGCCTGCGGGAGGGCAACCCCGCGGAGATGGAGTTCGATGGCGAGCGCATCGCCCGCCGGGGTATCGTGGTGGTGACGGTGAACTACCGGCTGAACGTCTTCGGCTTCCTGGCCCATCCCCAGCTCACGAAGGAGCAGCCGGACGCCCCCTCCAACTTCGGCCATCTGGACCAGCAGGCGGGAACCCGCTGGGTGAAACGGAATATCGCGGCCTTCGGCGGCGATCCCGATAACCTCACCATCGGCGGCCAGTCCGCCGGCGGCGGCAGCGTCTGCGCCCAGCTCACCAGCCCCCAGAATGAGGGCCTGTTCCAGCGAGCCATTATCCAGAGCGGCATCATGGCCGGGGTCTACGGCGGCTTCTTTGCCGCCAAGAACCGCACCTTTGCGGACGCGGAGGCCCAGGGGGAGAAGTTCTTCGAATATCTTGGGGTGAAGACCCTGGAGGAAGCCCGGAAGATCGACGCCGTCACCCTGCGGGATAAATGCGAGGCCTTCGGCGGCATGTTCGGCACCTGCCCGGACGGAGTTTTCCAGACAGGGGACGCCACCACCAATATCATGCTGGGAAAGCGCTGGCCCGTACCTCTGCTCATCACCCGCACCACCAACGAATTCGCCACCGGCCTGATGGCGGACTCCAAGGAGGAATTCCGGGCGAAGGCGGAGAAGATCTTCGGGGAGAATGCCCAGCGTTTCCTGAATATCTGCTCCGGGGAGACCGGGGAGGCGGTGAAGAACTCCTTTGCCAACGGACTGGAGACCGCCGTGTGGGCCCTGGCCCGGCAGAACAAGAAGCTGGGGAAAACGGATCCCCTGTACTACGCCGTATTTGACGCGGAGATCCCCGGCTGGGATCACCCCGGCACCTTCCACAGCGTGGATCTCTGGTTCTATTTCGAGACCCTGGCCAAATGCTGGCGGCCCTTCGTGGGCAAGCATTATGACCTGGCCCGGAAGATGTGCAACTACTGGGCGAACTTCATCCGCTGCGGCGACCCCAACGGCAGCGACGCCGACGGTACCCCCATGCCGGAGTGGAGACCGCTGACGGTGGACGCCCCCTGGTCCATGCTCTGGGGGGACACGGTGGAGATCCGCACCGACGGGCCCGACGATCTCACCGACCTGCTGGTGGAGACCTATCGGAAGGGGCTCCCCCAGGAGGACTGATATGCCGAAGAAAGCCATTCTCACCGTCCATCCCGCGTTTCCCATCGGGGAGATCTCTCCCCGGCTCTACGGGGCCTTTCTGGAGCCCATCGGCAACATGGTCAACGGCGCCATGTACAACCCCGAGCACCCCACGGCGGACGATCTGGGCTTCCGGCGGGATTATATCGAAGCGCTGAGGAGCACCCCGCTGCCCTGCGTGCGCCTGCCGGGAGGCAATTTCGTCTCCGGCTGGGACTGGAAGGATTCCATCGGCCCCCGGGAGCAGCGGAAGGCCCACCTGGACCTGGCCTGGCACCAGTATATCCCCAACGACGTGGGACATGACGAATACCTTCAGTGGGCCGAACGGGTGGGCTTCGAACCCATGTATACCATCAACCTGGGAACCCTGGGCCTGAACGACGCCGTCTATATCACCGAGTATACCAACCATGCGGGCGGCACCTGGTGGTCCGATCTGCGGAGGAAAAACGGCCATGAGCAGCCTTATGGGGTGAAGCTCTGGTACCTGGGCAACGAGATGGACGGCCCCTGGCAGATCGCCTCCTGGGAGCGGGATCCCCGGGGCTACGGCATCCGGGCACTGGAGGCCTCCAAGGCCATGAAATGGGTGGACGGCTCCATCGAGACCGCCGTCTGCGTCTCCTCCTCCCCCTTCCTGAGCCACTATCCCCAGTGGGATCTTGAGGTGCTGCAGGAGTGCTACGAGGCGGTGGACTACGTCTCCCTGCACCATTATCATTCCGCCCCCCTGGGAGACTGGGCGGCCCTGCTGGGCGGCAGCGTATTCTTTGAGGATTACATCAATACGGAGATCGCCCTGTGCGACTTCGTGCAGACGAAGTGCCGCTCCCCCCGGAAGATGATGCTCTCCTTCGATGAGTACGGGGTCATGCCCCGGCCCCATGGAACCATCACCCCGGGTTACGGGCCCCATAACCTGTACCGGGCCCATTACCAGTTCAGCCCGGACCGGCAGTATATCCGCCATGATCCGGATAAGATGTCCGACTTCGGCCCCGGACGGGGCGTGGGGGATATGGTGAACGCGCTCTCCAACGCCGGGGTCCTCCTGGCCTTCCTGCGTCACGCGGACCGGGTGAAGGTGGGCTGCATGACCGGGGGCCTGGGCACTCTGGCCTCCACCGACCGGGATCACGTGTGGCGGGGCGGCGCTTACTACCCCTTCGTCCAGCTCATGGAGTGGGGCAGGGGCGTGTCCCTCCGCTGCGGGCTCAGCTGCGATACCTTCGATATCCCCGGCTACGCGGTGGACGACAATTCCCAGTATTTCACCCATGAGGGCCTGCCCTTCATCGACTCCGCCGCCGCGCTGAACGGGGACGAGCTCAACGTCTTCGTCATCAACCGGAACTGGGAGACCTCCAATTCCCTGGAGCTGGACGTCTCCGGCTTCCCCGGCTGGAGCCTGACGGAGCACGTGGAGCTGTATTCCGAGGATCCGGACGCGGCCAACACCTGGGAGGATCCGGATGCGGTAAAGCCCCGGCTGAACCCGGTCACCCGCCTGAAGGACGGCAAGGTCCTGGCGGAGCTGAAGCCCCTGTCCTGGAACGTGTTCCGATTGAAGAAATAAGCCGATAACGCAGCGGGACCCCCGGCCAAAAAGCTGGGGGTCCCACTGTATCCGGAGAAAGTCAGATCGTGATGTCTGCACGGCTGATTCGCGTCCAGGGAGCACATGGAGTCAATTCTTCCAGGTAATACTGCAGCCGCTCGGTAACCAGAACGTCCCTCATGGAGAGCAGTTCGGACCTGTCGGCCCATGTGTACGCCATGGTTTCCCCCGGCTGCAGGACAATGCTGTCTTTTCCGCAGTTCGTCACGCACAGGTATTGAACGAAGAACGTGTCGTCATTTCTCAGTCGGCCTGCTTCAATCATACGGCCTGCCCGGATCCCGGTTTCTTCCCGCAATTCCCGGATAGCGCAATCCAAAGGGGTTTCATACCGCAGAGCGGAGCCGCCTGCGGTGACCTCCCACATGCCGGGGAAAAAGTATTTCCGCCTATCCCGCTGCATCAACAGATAACTGCCGTCCGTATGCCGGACGATCACGTCGCAGAATAAATGGAAGAACCCTGTAGGGATTGGACCCGGTCGGACCAGCGTCACATGGGGAACAATTCTGAAGTTTTGGTCGTATGCGTCCCAAATTTCCATCGGTTTACCTCATGCTGCAGAATTATTGCGGCACCATACGGTTTAGCCCTTTTCTTCTGAGTTGCGCTCTGCCTATTTCCGGATCTGATGCTTCCAGATCCGGTCCCGGGAGTAGGCAATATTGGCGATGCCGCCGTCGAAGCGGCGGAAAAACGGATCCTTCTTTCTGGCGTACAGGGCGGGCCGTCCCAGAAAGTCCCCGGGGACGGCGTCGTCTGTGCCCGCCATGATCTCGCCGCAGAGCTCGATGGCGTCCGGCACGATGGAGAAGGGAACGCTCATGCCCCCATGGCCGCCCCAGAGTACGTCGCAGGCTTCCGCGAAGCCGTTGAGCCGGATCAGGGCCTCCCGGTATTCCTCAATGCTGGCGCCGCCCAGGAAGAGCAGGGTGTTGGCGTTCACCGCGTCCCCGCTGTAGATCACCCGGGCCGCCCGGTCCAGGAATACCAGACTGCCCCAGGTGTGCCCGGGCACATGGATGGCCTCCAGCCGGATCCCGCCCAGATCCAGCACGTCCCCGTCCTCGATCGGGTAGGTGCGGATGGGTGTGGCAGGAACGACGTCCTCCGGCCGGATGACGGGTCCTCCCTCCCGATGCTGGGAGTTGACGAAGCCCAGACGGGATGCGGCATCCCCCATTTCGTACAGGCCCGGGATGTCCTTCGGGTGGATCAGTGCCTTGCCGTATTCAAAGGCGGCCCCGATATGGTCCACGTGGTTATGGGTGAGGACCAGCTCAACGGGCAGATCGGTCAGCTCCCGCACGAAGGCCTTGAGACTGCCGATGCCGGAAAGGGCGTCGATGAGCAGGGCCTTTTCCTCCCCCTCGATGAGATAGCACTGCTCCCCGGCCAGACCGGAAATCAGGGTGACCCGGTCCAGGATTTTCCTGGATTTGAAGAATTTGGATTCCATGGGCTTCCTCCCCTCCTTGTTTTTCCAGTATACCACAGATCCAACGGGCAGAAAAGCGTTTTCCCATTGGCAACGGCGCTTCGTGGGAGTACAATGAAGAAAAACAGACGGACGAGGCGAAAAGAGAAATGAAGCTGCTTCGCATCCTGATCCTCCTTCTGATCCCGGTTTTCCTGCTGACGACCGCTGCCTGCGGGAACGGAACGGCGGAGACGCCGCCGATTCCCGAACCGTCGGCCACCCCGGCGCCTGCCCCGGTACCCACTCCGGAGCCTACGCTTGAGCCCACTCCGGAGCCCACACCTGAGCCTACTCCGGAGCCCACACCGGAGCCCACGCCGGAACCGACGCCGGAGCCTACGCCGGAGCCCACGCCGGAGGAACTGCTCCTGGAAGGGCTGAGCCTTCGGGAGCAGCTGTGGCAGATGGTGGTGCTCCGGCCCGCGAACCTGCAGGGCGGGAACAACCTGGCGGTGAACGAGGCGATGGGGGAGGACCTGCTGGCCCGTCCGGCGGGAGGGTTTTATCTGGATGCGGAGAATATGCGCTCCGCCGACCAGCTCCGCGCCTTCACCCGGGATCTGGCGGCAGGGATGGCTATCCCGCCCCTGATCCTCTGCGATGAGGAGGGGGGCGTGGTGGACCGCCTGGGGAATACCGTCGGCAGCCTGAAGCTCCGCTCCATGTACCATTACAAGGACCAGGGGGAAGAAAAGGCCAGGGAAAACGGGGAACTCCTGGCCCGGGAACTGCGGGAGTTCGGATTCAACGCGGATCTGGCTCCGGTGGCGGACGTGTGGTCCAACCCGGCGAATACGGTGATCCGCTACCGGGCCTACAGCGATGATTTCTCCCAGGCGGCCAGGCTGGTGGCTGCGGCGGTGGAGGGCTTTCATTCCGGCGGGGTGCTGTGCACCCTGAAGCATTTCCCCGGCCATGGGGATACCCAGGCGGACAGTCACTACGGCGCGGTGTATGTCACCCGCAGCCTGGAGGAGCTTCGGGAGCGGGAGCTCCTGCCCTTTCGGGCGGGGATCGAAGCCGGGGCGGATATGGTGATGATCGGGCATCTGATCGTCTCTTCGGTGGATG
This sequence comes from uncultured Clostridia bacterium, assembly GCA_947165825.1. GTDB lineage: Bacteria > Bacillota > Clostridia > Oscillospirales > Oscillospiraceae > UBA1774. The sequence continues at coordinate 15,067 of CAMVBX010000020.1, read as the reverse complement.
AGGAGCCTGCGCTGTTCTCTTATGCCCTGGTGACGGAGCTGCTCCGGGAGGAACTGGGCTTTCAGGGCGTGGTGATCACGGATGCCCTGCAGATGGGAGCCCTGGGAAGCTACACCGATGGGGAGACGGCGGTGAAGGCCGTATTGGCCGGGGTGGACCTGCTCCTGTGTCCCCGCGACCCGGAGGCGGCGGTGGATGCCCTGGAGGCTGCGGCGGAGGAGGGGATCCTCACGGAAGAACGGATCCGGGAAAGCGTCCTGCGCATCCTGCGTATGAAACTGGAAATGGCCCGGCTGCAGGAGGCTGCCGCCTGTCCATCGGATTGAACGAGAAAAGAGGAGAATGGAATGAACAACCGGTTGGTGATACGGCTGCTGGCCGCGGCCTTCTGCCTGATGCTTTTGTTCAGCCTCCCCGGCTGCGGCGGGGGAGAAAAGCCGGTTCCTTCCCCCGCCCCCACGGGGAATCCGGCCGTGGGCAATTGGGAAGGGGAGTACAGCAAGTTCGTCGGGGATTCCGAGGCCCGGGACATGGAGGATCCCTTCTCTCTGACGCTGAAGGAGGACGGCACCGGCTCCTTCAGCCGGGACGGGAATACGTACAGGCTGACCTGGACCCTGGAGGGGGAAGCCTTCGCCATGCAGGAGACCTTCCTGGGGATCACCAACGACTATACCGGGATCCTGAAGGATGACGCGCTGGACCTGTTCAACGGGGACCCGGAGGATATCTGGACCTGCGAATACGTGTTCCATCGGGGGAAGTAAACGGTACGGGGCGGGGGTCGACCTGCTCCCGCCGGATGCCGGAAGCAGAACCGGGGCCCTTTGCTGACACGCACCCCGGGGCCGCTCCATGGAGCGGCCCCGGGGAAATTTTGGACAAAGATCGGGAAAAGGAAGAAAAACGGAAAAAAGAACAGCGCAAAAGAAAACCGGGAGGGGGAGTCTTTCGCGCACAGACAGGAGCTTGTCGCACGGATCTCGTCCATCGCCCCTTCGATCATCCTGCTTCGGCGGGGGAATAAGCTGAGCGGACCGCATGTAGACAAGCCCGAAAATGGAACGAAAACGGGAAGGAAGATAGCGCGAAAGAAACCCAGGAGGGGTGTCTTTCGCGTTCAATCAGAAGTTTTTCGAACAATTTCTACCGTATTTCCTGTTCGAAAAACTTGCTTCAGCGGGGCGACAAGACTTTGTCGACACGCTGAGCGGACCGCACGGATGCGGTCCGCTCATTGCATCATATCGTATATTGTCGCCCGACCCGGCTTACAGCTTTTTCAGCTCCGCCAGGCAGCGGGGGCAGATATTCCGGCCTTTGTACTGGATGATGTCCTTGGTATTGTCGCAGAAAGCGCAGGTGGGCTCATATTTCTTCAGAATGATCTGGTTGCCCTCTACGTAGATCTCCAGAGAGTCTTTCTGCGCGATATCCAGCGTGCGCCGAAGTTCAATGGGAAGAACGATGCGGCCGAGGCTGTCCATCTGTCTTACGATTCCGGTAGTCTTCATCTATGTTTTTCCTCCCGCAATAATCTGTAATCATGTAAAGCCATTATAGCATTGCCAAAAGAAAAGTCAAGAGACTGTGATAAAATAAACGGGAATATGTGCAAAATCACTTTACAGGACCGAAAACGTGAATATATTCCATGAAATATACGCATATACATATCCCGGGGGTGACGAGGAAATGCTGGATTGGATTTGGGGTGGGATGATCCTTCTGAGCTGCCTGTGGGGGGCGCTGGAGGGAACGCTGGGGGAAGTCTCCGCCGCCGCCCTGGAGGGGGCGGAACAGGCCGTTGCGCTGTGTCTGGACCTGTGCGCCGGCGTCTGCCTTTGGTCCGGGCTGCTGCGGCTCCTGGAGCGCAGCGGGATCACAGAATACCTGAGCCGCTTCCTGCAGCCCCTGCTTTGGCGGCTTTATCCCCGGGGGAGCCGGGATCCCGAAACCCTGACCGCGCTGACGGAGAACCTGACGGCGAATCTGCTGGGCCTGGGGAACGCCGCCACCCCGGCGGGGATCCGGGCTGCCCGGGGTCTGAGACGGCAGGAGGGAAGCGGCGAGCCCGGTCCGGAGCTCTGCCGCCTGGCGGTGATGAACAGCGCCTCGGTGCAGCTGGTGCCCGCCGCGGTCTGTGCCCTTCGGGCCTCCGCCGGGAGCCGGAGTCCCTATGATATCCTTCCGGCGGTGTGGATCACCTCCGGCCTGGCTCTCGGGACGGGCCTTCTGGCCCTGTTTTTTCTGGAGCGGTGGGGGAGGCGGGGCGATTGAGGAGTCTGACTGCGCTGCTCCTGCTCCTGGGGGCGGTGCTGGGTCTCCGCCGCCGGGTGCCGCTGGTTTCCGTGCTGGGAGAGGGGATCGGAGACGGTCTCCGGACGGTGCTGCGGATGTTCCCCCCGGTGGCGGCGATCCTGATCGCCGCTGCCATGCTCCGGGCCTGCGGGGCGCTGGAGGCGCTGACCGCGCTTTTGGGACCCGTACTGGAAAAGCTGGGTATCCCCCGGGAGACGGTGGGGCTGATGCTGCTCCGCCCCCTCAGCGGCAGCGGAGCCCTGGCTGCGGGAAGCACGGTCATCCGGGCGGCAGGTCCGGATTCCCTCACCGGGCGGATCACCGCGGTGATGCTGGGCGGTACGGAGACCACCTTCTATGTGCTGGGGGTTTACTTCGGCGCCGCGGGGATCCGCCGCTCGGGCAAAGTGATCCCCGCGGCCATGGCTGCCGATCTGGTCGGTTTTCTGGCTGCGGGGATCACGGTCCGGCTGTTGTTCCGGTAGGCGTATTACATTTTTTCCGGGGCAGAGATCCCCAGCAGTCCCAGGGCGTTGGCCAGCACGGACCGAACCGTGTCCGCCAGCGTCAGCCGGGCTTCCAGAAGTCCGGGTTCCGCGTCCCGGATGCGGCAGGCGGTGTAGAAGCGATGGAACCGGGCGGCCAGCTCCGTCAGATACCTGTTGATCCGGGAGGGGTCGTAACCCCTGGCGGCCTGCTGGATTTCCTCGGGCAGGAGGGAGAGCTGCTTGATGAGCTCCAGCTCCGTGGGGTCCGTCAGCAGACGCAGATCCGCCTCCCCGGGACCGGGGACGGGATGCCCCTCCCGGGCCAGGGCGGTGAGCAGGCTGGATATCCGGGCATGTGCGTACTGCACGTAATACACGGGGTTCTCGCTGTCCCGCCGGACGGCCAGATCCAGGTCGAAATCCAGGTGGGTATCCGGCTTGGCGTTGAAAAAGAAGCGGCAGGCGTCCCGGGAGACTTCGTCCAGCAGATCGCTGAGGGCGATGGCCTTTCCGGTACGCTTGGAGATGCGCACGGGCTTCCCGTCCCGGATCAGGTTCACCAGCTGCATCAGGAGAAAATGGAGCCGCTCCGGCTCGATCCCCAGGGCGGGGAGACTCTTGGCGAAGCGGATGGCGTGACCATGGTGGTCCGCCCCCCAGACGTTGATGACCTTGTCAAAGCCCCGGGCGATGAACTTGTTCCGGTGGTAGGCCATGTCCACGGCAAAGTAGGTGTAAAACCCGTTGCTGCGCCGCAGGACCTCGTCCTTTTCCGCCCCAAGGTCCGTGAGCCGGAACCAGAGGGCTCCGTCCTTCTCATAGGTATATCCGGCCTTCTCCAGAAGCTCCACGGTTTCCTTTACGTAGCCGCTCTCATGGAGGGAGGATTCCAGGAACCACTGGTCATAGACGATGCCGTAACGCTCCAGATCCGCCTTCATTTTCCGGATGTTGTAGGAAATGCCGAACTTCTGCATCTCCTCCCGGCGTTCCTCCGGGTCCCTGTCCAGCCAGGAATCCCCGTACTGCTCCCGGAAAAGCCGGGCCAGCTCCCGGATATCGTCTCCATGGTAGCCGTCCTCCGGGAACTCCACTGCGTCCTCGCCCTGGATGAGCTGAATGTACCGGGCCTCCACGCTCCGGGCGAAGAGGGCCACCTGGTTGCCCGCATCGTTCACGTAGAATTCCCGCCAGACCTTCCAGCCCGCCCGTTCCAGAATGGAGGCCATGGCGTCTCCCAGGACGCCGCCCCGGGCGTTGCCCACGGTCATGGTGCCCGTGGGGTTGGCGGAAACGAACTCCACCATGACTCTGCGGCCCTTGCCCTCATCCACCTGGCCGTAGGCCGGGCCCTGACGGCGGATATCCTCCAGCACGCCGGCATACCAGGCGCTGCCCAGACGGAAATTCAGGAAACCGGGACCGGCGACCTCCACGCTGTCGAACCAGCTGCCCGCCAGGTCCAGCTCGGCGACCAGCGCCTCCGCCAGCTTCCGGGGGGCCATCCCCAGGGCCTTGGCGCTGCCCATGGCGTAGGAACAGGCGTAGTCTCCGTTTTTTGTATCCTTGGGAATCTCGATCTTCCCGTTCAGCTCGCCTCCGGCGGGGAGGATGCCCTTTTCCGCTGCGGCGGCATAGGCCTTTTTCAGCAGCCCGTCGATCTGTTCCCGGGCGGCTTCGATCATACTGCTCATGGGTTTTCTTCTCCTTTATCCGTCTCCGGGACCTCTTTTACGTCGATCTGGAACACGTTCTTGCCCAGAGGGACCTCATTCATGTCCACGGTATAGATGATATCCATGCTGCCTCCGTGCTCCCCCAGGTTGGTTTTCAACCGATGGGTGCGGATGCCCATGGTCATGCCCCCAAAGGGGGTGTTGTACAGGAAGCATTGCCGCTCCCCCTTCTGGAACCGCAGCTCGCCGTTCACAGCGCCTTTCCGGACCATGGTCACGCCGTCCCCCTTCACCATAAAGGTGGTGGTGGTGCCCTCCATGCCCGTCAGGGGGCTTTCCCTGTAGCTGAGCCAGCAGCTGCCTTCACCGAACTGATAGCGCCCGTCGGTGACCAACTGAATGGTATTGTCCTCGTTCATCACAGGAGGATCTCCCGGCGCATGCTGGCTGCCGGTGATGGAGATGAGTACGTCCTTCATGTGGATTCCTTTCTCTTCTCTCAGGTCAAACGGGCTTTTTGCACCCGCAGGTTCTTTTCCTGTAAAAATCGCTCCGCCAGGGGGGCAAAGGAAACCGGATCACCGCTGACCCGGATCTCCAGCCGGCCGCCTTCCGCCCGGGTCCCGACGCCGGTCTGCGCAGCCAGTGCTTCCGCCGCGGCGGCGCCGGCATCCACCAGGGCGACCCCCTCCCCGAGATAGGCGGCGATGGCCTCCCGAAACAGCGGGAAATGGGTACAGCCAAGGATCAGGGTGTCGATCCCCGCCTCCCGCATGGGGGCGAGATATTCCGCCGTAGCCTGATCCACCAGCGGATCCCCGGGCTGCACACGGCCCTGCTCCGCCAGGGGCACGTACCGGGGACAGGCATTGGCGGTAACGGTGCAGCCGCGCTCTTCCAGCGCGCGCTGGTAACTGCCGCTTCCGATGCTGGCGGGGGTGGCGATGACCCCGACCCGTCCGCTTCGGGTGATCTTTGCCGCCTGCTCCGCCGCCGGAAGCAGGACGCCGCAGACGGGGATGCCCGCGTCCTGCAGATCCTCCAGGGCGATGGCGCTGACGGTGCCGCAGGCAGCCAGGACCGCTTTCGCGCCGAAGGAGAGGAGATAGTTCAGATTCTCCCGGGCGAAGCGGTGGATCTCCTCCGGGCTTCGGCTTCCGTAGGGTACCCGGGCCGTATCCCCGAAGAAGACGATATCCTCTCCGGGCAGCAGCCTGCGAAGGCAGCGTACCGCCGTGAGACCTCCCACGCCGGAATCGAAAACCCCGATTGGGGCGTTCTTGTTCGTTTCCAGGATCATATGCTCCTTTCCGGCCCCGCCGGGGCATAAACTGCTAGATGTATACTATATATCAATTGTCTCCCGGGCACAAGGGGAAATTCACAGATGGGCAAAATCCCAGATTTGGCGGTCATTTCCCTTGCGGAATTGTGAAAAATTATTGACATTCTCCTGATGGAACCGTATAATATTCTCGTAATATTTATAAAAGGAGGAGTTTGCATGGCAAAAAAAGTATTGGCACTGGTGCTGGCGATCCTGTTCGCCCTCGCTCTGTTCTCCGGCTGCGGGCCGAAGAATACGCCCCCGGCGAACACGGCAGCTCCCGCCGACGGCGGTCAGAGTACCCCGGCTCCCGCCGCGAAGCCCACCCAGGCGCCGACAGGCGGAAATACGCCCGCTCCCACGGCGGAACCCGAACCTGAGCCTGAGGTGGATCATCTGGCCCCCGGCCATTACGCTAAAACTGCGGATGGTAAACCTGCGGAGAAGTATGAGTATCCCCTGCCCCTGACGGAGCGGGATGTGCGGCTCCGCTTTTTCACCATCACCTGGACCTCCCAGTATATGCCCGACGGACTTATGGAGAACGTGGACTACTGGATCGAGATGCAGGAAATGACCGGTGTGCATCTGGAGTTCCTGCAGATGACCGCCGCCAACTGCAAGGAGCAGTTTGCCGTCCTGGCGGCTGCGGACGATATCCCGGATATCACTTCCCAGGGTCAGTACCGGTATTCCGGCACCTCCGAGCAGGCCATCGATGAGCAGATCTTCGCGAACCTGTACAACTATACCGATTATATGCCCAACTACCTGTGGGAGATCTACGACCGGGCCAAGGACAACATCAACCTGCTGGACACGGCCTTTGTGAAGAAGGATAAGATCGTCAGCTTCTACGGCCTGAGCTATGACCGCAACGGCAGTGCCAGCGGCTGGTCCCTGCGCCAGGACCTGATGGACAAGTACGGTCTGGGCAAGGCGGAGGACGTGGATACCATCGCAAAGGCCCATGACGTTCTCTATGCCTTCAAGACCCAGCATGATCAGCCGGGCTTCTGGCCCATGAACCTGTACAGCACCCTGGAGCGGGAGGCCGGCAAGCTCTTCACCGGCCTGAACACCTACCTCACCATCAACCTCTCCATCGGCCTCCGGCTCATCGACGGCGTGCCCGAGCTCATCGGCATCAGCAATGATGAGAAGGAGGGCATCGAGATCCTTCGTCAGTGGTTCAGCGAGGGTCTCATCAACCCCAACTATACCGGTTATACCTCCAATACGGATATGACCACCGAGCTCTCCAACGGCGAGATCGGCTTCCTGTCTCTGGCCACCGGCGACGCCTCCAACTACAACGTCGTCTGCGAGGGCTGCAACTGGCAGGCCTGCCACCGGCTCCTGCGGGAGCCCAACCAGACCGTGCACTATGGTCTGAGCACCTCCGGCGTGACCTACGGCTCCTTCTGCATCGGCGCGAAGTCTGAGGAGATCCCCCTGGCCACCACCTGGTGCGACTGGCAGTACAGCGAAAGCGGCAGCGAATACATCACCTGGGGCGTTCCGGGCGTCCTTTGGGAGCGGAACGACAAGGGTGAGCGCGTCGTCACCGATTTCGCCCTGAACTTCGACCGGGGCTACGGCTGGGCCATCATGACCTTCGCCAACTGCGTTCTGTCCGAAGCCGGTCTGAACGGCGCCGGCGATAAGCCCGTCAACTACGACACCTCCTACAATGACCATGCCGTGGAGGTCTGGACCAACGTGAAGAACGACAATGCCTGGGTATGGCGTACCGGCGCGAAGCTGAACCAGGAAGAGACGGATGAAGTATCCTCTCTGACCTCCGACGTGCAGACCTACCAGGCGGAGATGTGGTCCATGATGATCGACGGCAGCGCCGGCATGGACCGTTGGGACGAATACGTAAAGCAGATGAAGTCCATGGGCTTCGACCGCATGCTGGAGATCTACACGGACGCCTACAACCGCTTCATGGCGGAGCAGTAAGGCCAGAACCTGTAATCTAAACCGAAAGGAAGGTATACAATGAGCGAGATCTATCTGGAAAGCCCGAATCAGCTCCCGGTTTACGGCTCCTGCGATATTCTGATCGTCGGCGGCGGCGCCGCCGGGCACAGCGCAGCCCTGGCAGCCGCCCGGGCAAACCGGAACGCGAAGATCATCCTGATGGAGCGTTACGGCTACTTCGGCGGCGATGTCACCGGCGGTTATGTCCTGGTGGTCCCCTCCCTCAGCTGGAAGAAGTACAGCGTCATCCGCGGCATCCAGGAGGAGTGGTTCTCCCGCCTGGATAAGTCCTGCCCCGAGGCTTACCTGAGCCCCCGGCTGGAGGACATCGGCAAGAACGACCCCATCCTCATCGGCAAGTGGGAGAAGATCCCCTTCTGCACCAGCGGCTTCGGCGCGGACAAGGTCCTGGCCCGGGCCCCCAGCTACGATCCCCAGCAGCTGAAGATCGAAATGGATCTGATGATCCAGGAGGAGCCCAATATCGAGGTCCTGCTCCATTGCTGGGGCACCAAGCCCATTATGGAGGGCAAGGAGATCAAGGGCGTCATTTTCGAGAGCAAGGCGGGCCGGCAGGCGATCTATGCCAAGGTGGTCATCGACGCCACCGGCGACGGCGATATCTATGCCCAGGCGGGCGCCCCCTTCCATGGAAAGAGCGGCATCCCCGGCGAGATGGTCCGGGATAACCAGACCGCCCTCGTCTGGCGCGCCGGCGGCGTGGACTATGCCGCCTACGCCGACTGGTCCCGGGCGAATCCCGAGGAAGCCCGGGCCTTCAGCAAGGAGCTCATCGAGCTGGCGGGCTACCGCACCGCTTTCTTCCCCGCGGGCTGCAACGACGTGGTTTGGTTCAACAACTGGCTGAACGGCCGTCTCTGCACCGACCTGAAGGATATCCGGGAGACGGAGTTCATCGTGCGCAACTCCATCCGCAAGCTGTTGGAGTTCTGCAAGCAGAAATGCCCCGCCGCCTTCGGCAAGTCCTACCTGCTGGATATCGCGCCGCAGTTGGGCGTGCGCTGCTCCCGCCGTCTGGACGGTCAGATCTATATGACCATGAAGGATCTGGCGGCCAACCGGGAATTCGACGACGTTATCGCCTGGTCCACCACCGCGGGCTTCGGCGCCCCCATCGAGATCCCCTATGGCTGCATCGTGCCCAAGGGCGTGGATAATCTCCTGGCCCCCGGCCGTCACCTCTCCGCGGATCCCCAGGCCATCGGCCCCCTGCAGCTGATCCCCCAGTGCTGCCAGACCGGTCAGGCCGCGGGTGTGGCCGCCGCCGTTGCCATCAAGGACGGCAGCACCACCGCCACCGTGGATATCAAGAAGGTCCAGTACATCCTCTCCCATGAACAGGATGTGCCCCTGCCCCGGCAGGACAACACCAACAAGGAAATGGTCGCCGAGCTGGAAGCCATCAACTACGGCAGAGACAGCGAGCGCGCCAGGAAGATCCTGGAGGGCTGATCCGGGAATCATCGCATACCCCCACCGGGGCGGAGCCAATGCGGCTCCGCCCCGGTTTTGCCTTTCCCCCAAATTGTGCCGGGTTTCCGTTGACAAAATAGAAAGCACATGTTATTTTATAGAAAAATAGCAATAGCTACTTATTTTTCGCAAAGGCAGAAAGGAGAGGACGCGATGAAGCCCGGCCAACACCTGCGATCCCTGTACCGCACCCCGCTGAAAACGGGCCTGACCCTGCTGCTCCTGGCAGCGGCGGCATTCCTGTTCCTGTACAATTTATCGGAGTACGGCGTATCGGATAGAGAGTACCGGGAGGCCCAGGACCGATATGAAGGGGTGCTCACCCTGGAGGAGTCTGTCCCGCCGGAGCCGCAGAATCCCATATGGAACTTCTTCCTCGAGACGGATCCCACCAATCCGGCGGAGACCTACGGGCAGGTCAGGTACGCCGATTTCCACCAGGAGAGCCTGAGCCGGTCGACCCTGGAGGAAGTATCTGCCCTGCCGCATATCTCCCAGTTGGCGCGACGATACATGACCGCAGGCGTTTCGCCGGAGTACAAGCGGCTGGATACGGATTGGAGCTTCATCGCCTATAACGCCCGCTGTATCCTCGCGGGAACGGTGACGAAGATCCAGCCTGCCCTGATGAGCAGTACATTGGGCATGTATGCACCGGAGGCGGGGGCAGAGGGCATAAAGGCCGTCACCCTGGGATCGTGGGAGGTGTTGGCCGGGGATCCCGCCTGGACCCGAGAGCTGGAGCATCAGAAGGTGGAGATCTGGGCTGTTCAGGATGCGTACCGGGGAACGTATGTGCGCCTTGGGTTTAACGATTTCCGTGAACGCCATGCGTTCCAAACCCTTGATCCGGATTACTTCTGGTCGGATCTGGGGCAGCTGGAGGTGGGACGGCGCTACGTTTTCATCCTGCGGAACAACCGGGCGGACGGCTACGGGGACAGCCCGGAAGACGGGGACGAGCAGTTTCACCGCTTCTATATGGGGGATGACAGCAGGAAGGGCTGGTGGCCCTACGTGACGGATATTACGGACCTGCCGGACGGCTGGCTGGAGACGGAGGAATTCGCCCCTCTCCGTGAGCTCATCCGGGTGACCAACGACGACGTGCATACCTTTGACGTGGTATACGGGGACGATATGGCCGCCATCCGCCGGGTATCCGAGGGAAGGCTCGTCTGCGACGAGGGGCGCTTCCTCACCCCTGCCGACGCAGGGCAGCCGGTGTGCGTGGTGAATACGGATCTGCTGGAGGCTTACGGCCTGCAGGTGGGGGATACCATCACCCTGGATCTGGGGAATTACCTCTGCGAGCAGTATGCCCCCCTGGGGGCAGTGGCTTGTACCAAGGGACGCCATGCCACAGAATTCACCCGGCAGGATTTCACCATCGTGGGCTCCTGGCGGGACCTGAACGAGGGAAAGCATGCCTGGCGGGAGCTGTACTGGTGCTATTCCAATAATGCGATCTTTGTCCCGACTTCCTTTCTCCCGGAGTGCGTGAACGCGGATACCTATGAGGCGAAGCCCGGAGAGGTGAGCTTCATCGTGGGAAACGCGGAGGAGATCGGCCCCTTCATGGAGAAATGCCTGCCTCAGCTGGAGGAGGAGGGGCGGCAGTCCGTATTCAGCGACGGAGGCTGGCTCCAGATCGCGGATGAGATGGTCCAGGCGAAGAATCTGGCCCTGGTGAAGCTGCTGATCTTCTCCGGAGCGGCTCTGCTCGCCCTGGTCCTTACGGTCTGGCTCTTCATCGGACGAAAGAAGCGGGAGTATGGGATCCTCCGGGCCCTGGGCATGCCCAGGGGGGAGGCGGGCAGGAGCCTGCTGATCCCCTTCCTCATTCTGGGGCTGGTCTCCGCGGCCCTCGGCCTGGCCATCGCCCGCATGGTCACGGCGCGGCAGCTGGGTATGGACCATGTCCCTGCGGGTTTCGGCCTCTTCCTCCTGGGGGCCCTGGGCTTCCTGGCGCTCCTGACGCTCCTGGCTTTCGTCGGCCTGCTCCTGGTGCGGAGAAGAAGCATCCTGGAGCTGGTGCAGGGGAAGCAGAAATGAGCTGGTCCGGAAGATACCTCAGCCGCCTCCTGGGGCGCAGCCCGGGAAGGAGCCTGCTGAGCCTGCTGCTGGCGGCGCTCCTGGCCTTTGCCTTCGGCCTGGTGACGGTGCTCCGGGGGCTCTACGCCGAGCTGTACCGACAGGTGGAGGTGAAGCCCTTGGTCAGCACCATCGGTTACGAGCGGGCGATGAAGATCGAGAATTCCGGGTATGTTCGGGATCCCTATTACGAGGCCCGAAGCCTGGATGCGGAGATCGAAATGGAGGCTGCCCCGTTTTACCTGGTGAATAAGCTGGACCGGCTGGTGCGGGATCCGGTGGAGTGGGCCGAGGGCTGGGATGAGGAGACTTTTTTCTCCTCCCAAAGGCTGGTGTGCATCCTGTATGCGTCCCGGGCGGAGGAGCTGGGCAAGGGCCTGGGGGACAAGGTGCGGGTGAACGAGGAAGCGTGGCTGACCAATGTGAGCAAGAACGGGTATCCCTTCGAGCCGGGGGAGACGGTGGAGGAACTGCGGGACCGGAAGCGGCCCTTCCTCACCGTGGTAGGCCTGATCCGGTCGGAGCGGGGGGATAAGACCGTCTTCGGTCCCGTCAGATCGTACCTCAACCTGGGCTGCCTGTTCCCGGTGTTCCTTCTGGATATTGCGGAGTATACCCTGGCGGATTACCACCGGGCGGCGGAGCTGACCAGCTTCGTGAAGGGGGTCATGGACGGACTCCAGACCAGGCCCCGGTTCCATATGGACACCTCCTATGCCGACCGGGTCTACAAGATGCATCGGCTCATCGAAACGCTGTACCCCCTGACGATCGCCGCGGCGCTGCTCCTGGGGGCAGTCCTGCCGGGACTCACGGTGCTCCATGCCTCCCGGGAGATCAGCGTCCTCCGGGCCCTGGGGGCAAAGACGGGGAAATGCGTGGGAATCTATACCCTGGCCCAGGTGCTCTGCGCCTTTGTGGGCCTGCTCCTGGGCTTCCTTCTGGTGGTCCTGATCCGGAAGCCGGAGCTGGGGGCGGTGGGGAGGCCCTTCGGGATCTATCTGGCCGCCCACCTGGCGGCCTGCGCCTTGGGTTCCGGCATGTTCGCCTGGCTCTGCGCAAGGAAGCATGTGCTGGCCCAGCTGCAGGGAAAGGAATAACGGAAAACGAGGTATGCCTCCGGCGGCCCGGTTTCTCTTGCGCGAGAGAAACCGGGGAAAGAGCGCGGCGGGGCTCCGCCCCTGCACCCCGGTGCGGCGGGCGCTGAAGCGAAGGGGGCACTGACGCGGCGAAGAACAAGCGGGTGCGGGATGTGAGTCTGCCGTCTCTTCCTGTGCTGCAGGCAAAGCTTCATTGCTTCTCAGGGTGCTGATCTGTACCCTGACATAGCTCACTGTTTCCTGCTGCAGCAGCGGATCGGCTTCCACCTGGGGAAAGCAAGGGCTCGATCTGCTCCGTGATCCCGTTCATCGTCTCCCCCTCCGTCCGATGTTAACGGCTGTGGTAATCCGCAACTCCCGTCCTGCGTCCTTCCGTCCCCGGGAAGGAGGATCCAATGGGGGAAACCGCCGCGCGGTTTCTCCCTTGGCCGGGAGGAGGGGGCCCGGGGAACCATTCGGAAGGTTCCCCGGGCGCTTTTTCTTTTCCATATTTCTTTTTGTCGCACAAAAAGAAATATGGCCGCCGGAGGCAACCCCCATCGGGGGGAAAGGAACGCCCCGCCGGTGAGGCGGCCCGAATGAAGGAAAACTCTCGTATTCTATTCTTTTGCCTGCAATTGTTCCAGCACCCGCTTCCGGGCGCACAGCCAGGCAAATACGCCGGAGCCGACAACGCAGGCCGCCAGGTGGGCGGCAAGGTAGACGCCAAAGGGTCTGATCACGGCCCCCAGCTCCGGCCTCTGGATCAGGCAAACCAGGACCAGGCCCAGCAGCAAGCCGATCAAGGCGCACAGGACCTGGGACAGGGTATAAAGGCTTACGCATTTCTCTGACTTTGTCCCCAACGCTCTGAGAACGCTGATTTCCTTGGAGGCGTGGAGCACGGTCAATCCCGGAAGAACTCCGCCCAGGAGCAGCGCTGCGGCAATCGTAATCGGATACAGGGTCTCCATGAGCCTGTGCATTTCATAAAACCGATCCGCATCGGAGGTGTCCACGGTAAAACTCACCTGGTTCTGTTCTTTATCCAACTCCCCTTTTGCATACGTTTCAAACTCCTCTGCCTGGTGATAGTCCAACAGGGTGAATTCCGCAACATCTAAATCCAGCCTGGGAATCAGGAACAACAGTTTCATTCGCGCTTCCGCGGGGATGAATACGGTCCGGCTTTCCTGTTCTGATTGAATGATGCCTACGAGAAGGAAGAAAGGCCGCTGTTTATCCCGTCGATCAAGTGACGTTTCCCCGGCTTCCAAAGGCTGCATACCATAGGCGGAAACATGATTCCACCACTCGACCTCATTGACGCGGACCTTGTCTCCCAGGCTGAATCCATGTTTCGCCGCATGGGACGCGTACATGACCAGGACCTTTTCCTCCGTATTCATCGCGGTCTCTTCATCCCACCCATCCAGCCATTCGATCGGCTCTGTGACAAACCGATCCAGATGATTGGTCAGGATGATGGTGGCGTCCTTCATTTCGATCATCCCATCTATGGTCACATATTCATAATAAGGATCCCGGACATAACCGGATTGGGCGATCTTCACCGCACGGCTATAGCTCAGGCCGGTAAAAGTCGCTTTGACCTCAACATTTCGATACAGCTCGGCGTATATGCCCCGGAGTACCGTCACCAGGCCAAAGGCGAAGGCCAGGAGCGCGGCAAGCAGAAGGCTCAACAGGCTTCTGCCGAGGTTGCGGAGCAGGAGCCGCTGCAAATACCTGCCGCCCCAATTCATTTCTGCTTGCCCTGGATAAGCGTAAGTATGCTCCGCCTACGGATGAGCGATAACCCAAGGTAAGCCAGCACTGCCAGGAGCACCAGGAAGCCGAGCGCTCCCAGGAGGAAAAGGCCCAGCCCAGCCGGAGCATGGGATGCTTCTTCTGCCAGCTGCCGGGCCGCAATTCGGGCCGCGATCAAACCGATTACGGTGGAGACAAGGCCCAGGAGCAGGAAGGGAATATACAAGCGGTTCGACGCTTCGCCTTTCGGCATGCCCAATGCCCGGAGAATGCCGTAATCCCGCTTTTTTCTCCCGATAAAGAGCCAAACCGTCAGCACCAGGGCAAATACGGCGGCCGCAGAGAAGATGATGAGCTTCATCATGGCGATTTTTCTGGACTGTGACAGCTTTTCCCCGACCCGGAGCCAGCCCCCATCGCTGAACTGATAAGTAAGGCCCATCGCCTCCACCTTTGGCAGGCAGTCCCGGACAAAATCCGTGATCTCCTCTGCATTTCCCACGACAAAGCTGATTTCGCTGGGTTTGAAGGTATGACCATCTGCATTTCGGCACTCGGGGAGAAAAGCAGTAGGGACAAAGATCGCGTTATTGCTCCAGCACCAGTAACGGTCCCGGAACACATGATTCCCCTCGTTCAGGTCCCGCCAGGAGCCGATGATGGTGAAGGTCTGCTCCGTGTACGCCGTGTTCTGCCGTCCGCGGGTCACCGCCACGGCTCCCAGGGGGGCGTACTGCTCGGACAGGTAATTTCCCAGGTTAAGGGTGAGGGTATCCCCCACCTTCAGGCCGTAGGTTTCCAGAAGTTCCGCGTTTACCACGCATACCGGCTGCCCCGCGTCCGCCGGAG
>CAMVBX010000019.1 GCA_947165825.1 uncultured Clostridia bacterium | reverse complement strand
TTTCCCCCTAACGGTTTTCAAGACCGCCCCGTTATGACCGCTTCGGTAACCCTCCGTATTCACGCCGCGCACCTTGACAGGCGCGGCCGGAGCAAATGGAGTGTAGCATAGCAGACCCTCTTTGTCAAATACCCCATGGAAATTTCCTAAAGCGGTTGAAATGGGATTATGGATACGGTAAAATATAAAAATAGAAAAGCTTGTGCAAGAAGTATTCAATAGTATTGGAGGTCAATTATGAACAGAGTACCCTTCTCCGAAGATGAGCTCAAGGTCGTAGGCGAGCACATCAACAGCACCTCCTTCGGCGGGAGGTTCTTTGGCCGCAGTGTTCCCAAGTACAATACCCCCATTACCCCCAAGGAGAATCTGGCGCTTTGCGTCAAGAGAGAAAAGCCGCTCTGGTTCCCCAGCTCTTCGGATTTCTGCAACCTGGAATCCCGGACGAATATCGACCACGTCGCCCGGGCGGAGGTCATGGACATGGGCCCTCCCTATAAGGATGAGGAAAAGGGCGGAAAGGATCTCTTTGGCATCGAATGGGTCTATGTTCCCACCGTGGGCGGCAGTATGGTGCAGCCGGGAAATCCCACCCTGCTGGATGTGAACGACTGGCCGGAGGTCATCAAGTTCCCGGATATCGACGCCCTGGATTGGGACGAATGCCGCCGTCTGAACAGCGTGATGAACGAGTCTACGCGCAGCCTGCATGTGACCTTCCAGAACGGGATCTTTGAACGGCTCATCAGCTTCATGGACTTTGAGAACGCCGCGCTTGCCCTCATCGACGAGGAACAGCAGGATGCGGTCCATGCCCTCTTCACCAAGCTCTGCGAGATGTATGAGAGCATGATCGACCATTATCTGGACATTCTGAAACTGGACGGCATCGTCTTCCACGACGACTGGGGCAGCCAGCGCGCGCCTTTCTTCTCCCTGGACGTCTGCATGGAGATGGTGGCACCCTACATCAAGCGCATTGCGGACTACTGCCATTCCAAGGGCATGTGGTTCCAGCAGCACTGCTGCGGCAAGAACGAGCTCCTGGTACCCGCCATGATCTACGCAGGGGTGGATATGTGGTATCCCCAGACCATGAACGATGTGAATATGCTCCGGGATAAGTACGGCGACAAGATCATGTTCTCCATTGCGCCTCCCGCCGTCAGCCCCGAGGCCAGCGACGCCGAGGTGGAGGCTGCCGCCGATGCCTTCGTGCAGAAGTATGCCGCCGATTTTGCGGAAAAGCCCTTCGTGGTCTCCTCCTTCTTTGGGGATCCCCGTTTTACCAAGGCCATTTACAAATACAGCCGCATCGCCCTGGCCTGAAACGCTCCGCAGAAAGACGGGCCGCCCGGCGGATGCCGGGCGGCCCTCAGACTGTAGACAAACCCGAAAATGGAACGAAAACGGGAAGGAAGATAGCGCGAAAGAAACCCAGGAGGGGTGTCTTTCGCGTTCAATCAGAAGTTTTTCGAACAATTTCTACCGTATTTCCTGTTCGAAAAACTTGCTTCAGCGGGGCGACAAGACTTTGTCGACACGCTGGGGCCGTCTGCGGGATGACCGCAGACGGCTTTGCTGCGGGCGAATATGCCCTGCCGGAGCATCGGAAAGGAGAGCTTATGGGAAGAGCCGTTGTCTTCCTGCGCTGGGATGCAAAGCGCTGCCGGCATTGCTTCGGCTGCATTGCCGCCTGTCCGCAGAATGCCCTCGGGGTGGATGAGACGGGTAATCTGCAATATGAAATGCACCGCTGCATCCGCTGTTTCCGCTGCGCTTCCGGCTGCCTTTACGGGGCGCTGAGCGTTGTCCGGGAAGAAACCTGAAACCCGCCGCCATAGGGACCTCCGGGAAACCGGGGGTCCCTGAAGCTTTTCAGGCGGGGAAACCGTCCCGGGAGAAACCGGGTGAGCTTTCCGGGGCAGCCGAGGCGAAAAATGAGCTGTGAACACGCAAAAAGCTGAATATAATTGCGAATGGCTCTTGACATACCCATAAATAGTGAATATAATCTCAGAATAAGTGAAACAATATTCAATTCAGACAGGAATGGAGCCTGACGAGGATGAAAAGAGTGTTCATCGATGGCAGTGCCGGTACGACCGGTCTGCGGATACATGACCGATTGAGCGCCAGGGGCGACCTGGAGCTGCTGACTCTGCCGGAGGAGCTGCGCAAGGAGCCCGGGGCCCGGTTGGAGGCCATGAAGCAGGCGGAGGAGATTTTCCTTTGCCTGCCGGATGCCGCAGCCATCGAGGCGGAGGCGCTGATCGATCAGACGGAGGCGGTGGTGCTGGACACTTCAACAGCCCATCGGACTGCCGCAGGATGGACTTACGGTTTTCCGGAGCTGGGTGAAGCCCATAAGGCCGCCATCGCCGGATCCGGACGCATAGCGGTGCCAGGATGTCATGCCAGCGGCTTCATTGCGCTGGTCCAGCCTCTGACGGAAGCGGGTCTGTTGGGGCCCGATGCCCTTCTGACCTGCCATTCTCTCACGGGGTACAGCGGCGGCGGAAGGAGCATGATCGCGGACTATACCCGGGAGGGGAGAAGCGTTCTCCTGGATTCCCCCAGGCAGTACGCCCTGGGACAGCAGCATAAGCATCTGAAGGAGATGCGGCATATCACCGGCCTTGCGGAGTTTCCGATCTTCTGCCCCATCGTGGCGGATTTCTACAGCGGGATGGAGGTTACCGTGCCGCTTTTCCGCAGCCAGCTCAAAAACGGAGCAGGAGCGGAGGATATCCGGGCAGTCTATCAGAAGAAGTATACCGGCCCCGTCCTGACCTATCGGGAAACCCTGGAGGAGGGCGGATTCCACTGCTATAACGACGTCGATGGCTGCGGCTTCCGGCCTCCTTTCCGGAAAGGATTGCATGGCGGTCTCGGTCAGCGGGAACGAAGACCGGATCCTGCTTACGGCGGTCTATGACAATCTGGGCAAAGGCGCATCCGGCGCGGCGATTCAGAATATGAACCTGGTTCTCGGGATCGACGAGACCTGCGGGCTGGTGATCTGAGGTCATGACGAACGAAGTGCGGATGGAGCCCATGACCATCGAGGATTACGATGAGGTCCGGGCACTCTGGATGACGATCTCGGGTTTCGGGATCCGGACGCTGGATGACTCCCGGGAGGATATCCGCCGGTTTATCCAGCGCAATCCCACCACCAGCGTGGTGGCCAAGGTGGACGGACGCATCGTGGGCTCCATTCTCTGCGGTTCCGATGGGCGGCAGGGCGCGTTGTATCACGTCTGCGTGGGTAAGCCCTGGCGGCGAAGGGGGATCGGCACCCTGATGGTCGCCTACTGCATGCGTGAGCTGAGCAGGATGGGGATCAACAAGGTTTCGCTGATCGCATTCCGCCGAAACGATATCGGCAATGCCTTCTGGAAAAACATCGGTTGGACACGGCCGGACGTGAATTATTATGAGTTTATTCTGAATGAAAACAATATTACGCAGTTTATAGGTGATGAGAATGGAAATCCGTAAGATTCCCGGCGGCGTGACGACCGCCATCGGCTTCTCCGCCGCGTCCTGCATGGCGGGGATCAAATATCAGGACCGCACCGATATGGCGATGATCTTCTCCGATGCGCCGTGTACCTCCGCGGGCACCTTTACCAGCAACGTGGTGAAGGCCGCGCCGGTGCTGTGGGATCGGGAGATCGTGCAGAGCGCCGAACCCGTGCGGGCAGTGGTGGTCAATTCCGGCATTGCCAACGCCGGAACAGGCGCCGAGGGCATGCGTATCTGTGAAAAAACGGCTGAAGCTGTGCAGGCGCGGCTGGGCATCCCCGCCCGTTCCGTCCTGCTGGGGTCCACCGGAGTCATCGGTATGCAGATCCCCCTGGATCGGATCGGGAAGGGCGTCGGCCTGCTGGCGGACGGCCTGGGACACAGCCTGGAAAAGGGCACCGAAGCCAGCCGGGCGATTATGACCACCGACACGGTCAATAAGGAAACCGCCGTCCGGATTGATCTGCCTGGCGCGGAGGGAACCGGTGTCGTCCCGGTGACGATCGGCGGGATGAGCAAGGGCTCCGGGATGATCCACCCCAATATGTGCACGATGCTGGCGTATATCACCACGGACTGCGCCATCGAAAAATCCCTGCTGCAGAAGCTGGTGAGCGGGATCGTCGCAGATACCTTCAACATGATCTCAGTGGATGGAGATACCTCCACCAATGACACCCTGCTGGTACTGGCCAACGGCATGGCTGGCAACGAGCCGATCCGGGAGGAGGACGAAAGCTGCCGTGCGTTTGCCGGAGCCCTGCTTGCAGTCTGCCGGGAGCTTGCCATGAAGATGGCCGCGGACGGAGAAGGCGCCACGACCCTGATCGAATCCACGGTAGTCCATATGGATACGAAGGAAAATGCCCGGATCCTGGCCCGTTCCGTCGTCTCTTCCAGCCTGGTCAAGGCTATGGTATTCGGCAAGGACGCGAACTGCGGGCGCATCCTGTGCGCCCTGGGCTATGCGGGGCCGTCCTTTGACCCGGAACTGACCGAAATCCGCATGAGCGGAGAAAATGGCGAGGTCATCTTCTGCAAAGACGGCGCGGTCCTTCCCTTTGACGAAGCGCTTGCCCTGCGCATCCTTTCCGAGGATAAGGTGCGCTTCCTTTCCGATATGCACATGGGGGAGGCGTCTGCCACTGCCTGGGGCTGCGACCTGACCTATGATTACGTGAAGATCAACGGCGATTATCGGACCTGAAAGGAGAGATCAAGATGGATGTTTCCAATGCACAGCGGGCCTCTATCCTGGTGGAAGCCCTGCCCTATATCCAGGAGTATACCGGCAAGATCGCTGTGATCAAATACGGCGGGAATGCCATGATCGACGAGGAAAAGAAGGACTCCGTCATGCGGGATATCGTCCTGCTGAATCTCATCGGGGTGAAGGTAGTCCTTGTCCATGGCGGAGGCCCGGAGATCACGGAGATGCTCCGACGGGTGGGGAAGGAAAGCCGCTTCGTGAACGGCCTTCGGGTGACCGACCGGGAGACGGTGGATATCGTCCAGATGGTTCTGGCGGGGAAGGTCAACAAAAGCCTGGTGAATCTGATCCAGAACAAAGGGGGAAAGGCCATCGGTCTTTCCGGCATGGACGGTCACCTGATCGAGGCCACGATCCGGGATCCGGAGCTGGGATTTGTGGGGGAGATCACCAACGTGAACGTTCAGCCTCTTCTGGATATGCTGGACCGGGGGTACATTCCCGTGGTCTCCACGCTGGGCTGCGATAATGCGGGCAACGTCTACAACATCAACGCAGATACGGCAGCCGCGAAGATCGCGGGCGCCCTGCAGGCGGAATGTCTGATCTCCATGACGGATATCTGCGGCATCCTGCGGGACAAGGACGATCCCTCCACCCTGATCCCCGAAATCGGCGTGAGTGAAGCGCCTGCGCTGATCCGGGAGGGGATCATCAACGGGGGCATGATCCCCAAGGTGGAATGCTGCATCAACGCGATTCATTGGGGCGTGCAGAAGGTGTTTATCCTGGATGGACGCATTCCCCATGCAATTCTCATCGAAACGCTGACTGACGAAGGTCTTGGGACCATGTTCGTCAATCGTTAGGAGGTATACCATGGACTGGATGGAACTGGACAAAACCTATCTGGCCAATACCTATGCCCGTTTTCCCCTCACCCTGGTGCGGGGAGAGGGATCCACGGTGTGGGATGATTCGGGAAAAGCCTATACCGACCTCTCCGGCGGAATCGCCGTGAACACCTTCGGCTTTTCCGATCCCGTTTGGGTCCAAGCGGTGACGGAGCAGCTGACCAGGGTGCAGCACACCTCGAATCTGTTCTATACCCAGCCGGACATCCTTCTGGCCAAGGAGCTCTGCGCAAGAACCGGCATGAAAAAGGTGTTCTTCTCCAATTCCGGAGCGGAGGCCAACGAATGCGCCATCAAGGTCGCCCGGAAATACGCGCAGGAGAAATACGGGAAAGAGCATTGCTTCATCGTGACTCTGGTGAACAGCTTTCACGGACGTACGCTGACCACCCTGGCTGCCACGGGGCAGGACGCCTTCCATCAGGATTTCACCCCGCTCACCGAGGGATTCATCCACGTGGAGGCCAATCAGATCTCCGCGCTGGAGGAGGCTGTCCGCACCCATCCCTGCGCCGGAATCCTTCTGGAAATGGTTCAGGGAGAGGGCGGCGTGATCCCTCTGGAGAAGGAATTCGTACAGGCGGCAGCCCGGCTGGCTGCGGAGAACGATATCCTGCTCATGGCGGATGAGGTGCAGATCGGCAACGGACGAAGCGGAAAGCTCTACGGCTATATGCACTATGGGATTCAGCCGGACGTGGTGAGCACCGCGAAGGGCCTGGGGGGCGGACTTCCCCTGGGGGCGACGCTCATCGGGGAAAAAGCAAAGGACGTGCTTACGCCCGGCAGCCACGGTTCCACTTTCGGCGGAAACCCGGTATGCTGCGCCGGCGCGCTGAGCATCCTGAACCGGCTGGATGAGGCAATGCTGGCCGGGGTGGAAACCCGGTCTCAGATCATCCGGAAGGGACTGGAAGGCGCCCCCGGAGTCAGGAGCGTCACCGGGCTCGGCCTGATGCTGGGAATAGAAACGGAAAAGCCCTGCGGAGACGTGATCGCCGCATGCCGGGAAAAGGGCGTGTTGGTGATCTCCGCCAAGACGAAGGTGCGGCTGCTGCCTGCACTGAATATCCCGGAGGAGCAGCTGACCGCTGCCGTTCAGGTGATTCGGGAAGCCTGCGGAGAATAAGGAGCGGAAGAAGATGAGCATGAAAGGAAAAGACTGTCTCAAGCTGCTGGATCTGTCTCCTGAGGAGATCGGGGGACTCATCGATCTGGCTGCCCGACTGAAGAAGGAAAAGAAGGGCGGAATCCCCCATAAGCTCTGCGACGGCAAGCAGATCGCCCTGATCTTTGAAAAAACCAGTACCCGGACCCGGTGCAGCTTCGAAGTGGCGGCCAGGGATCTGGGCATGGGCGTG
Organism: uncultured Clostridia bacterium; assembly: GCA_947165825.1. Taxonomy (GTDB): domain Bacteria; phylum Bacillota; class Clostridia; order Oscillospirales; family Oscillospiraceae; genus UBA1774. The sequence goes on along the minus strand of CAMVBX010000019.1, from coordinate 15,709 downwards.
ACCTATCTGGATCCCTCCGGATCCCAGATAGGCCGGAAAGAGAGCATCGCGGATACCGCCCGGGTGCTGTCCACCATGTTCGACGGCATCGAATACCGGGGATACGGGCAGAGCATCGTGGAGGAGCTGGCGGAATATGCCTCCGTTCCCGTATGGAACGGATTGACGAATGAATTCCACCCCACCCAGATCCTGGCGGACTTCCTCACACTGCAGGAGCGGTTCGGCAGACTGAAGGGACTTCATTTCACCTATATGGGAGACGCCCGTTTCAACATGGGCAATTCCCTGATGGTGGGCTGCGCGAAAATGGGCCTTCACTTCACCGCCTGCGCACCGGAGGGATTTTTCCCGGCGTCGGAGCTGCAGGAGCAATGCCGGAAGATCGCGGAAGAAACCGGAGCGACGCTTCGCTTCTGCACCGATCCTGCGGAAGCGGTGAAGGAAGCGGACGCCATCTATACGGATATCTGGGTCTCCATGGGAGAACCGACCGAGGTCTGGGAGGAACGGATCCGGGTCCTGGGTCCCTACCAGGTGAATCGGGAACTGATGGAAATGGCGCCGAAAACGGCGGTGTTCATGCATTGCCTGCCTTCCTATCACGATAAAAAGACCGCCATCGGCAAGGAGATGGGCGATCGGTTCGGCCGGGACAGCATGGAGGTGACGAACGAGGTCTTCGAGGGACCGCAGTCCGTCGTGTTCCAGGAGGCGGAAAACCGGATGCACACCATCAAAGCGGTGATGGCCGCCACACTGGCAGGAGTATGATCGGAATGAAAAAACGGTATCTCGTCCTGGAGGACGGACAGGTCTTCGCAGGCAATGCCTTTGGCGCGGACGCGGAGCGGGTGGGGGAGCTGGTCTTCACCACCGGCATGTGCGGCTATATCGAGACTCTGACGGACCCCAGCTATTACGGGCAGATCGTGCTCCAGACCTTCCCCTCCATCGGGAATTACGGGATCATCCCGGCGGATTTCGAGGGCAGCTGCCGGGTGCAGGGCTACGTCGTCCGGGACCTGTGCGACGAACCCTCCAATTTCCGGTCCGAGGGAACGGTAGACGGATTCCTGAAGGAACGGGGAGTGCCCGGGATCTCCGGCGTGGATACCCGGGAGATCACCCGGATCATCCGGGAACACGGGGTGATGAACGCCGTCCTGTGCGATACGGTCCCCGACTCTCTGGATACGGTGAAGGCCTTCCGGATCACCGACGCGGTGGCGCATGTCTCCACCGCGGAGGAGGAAACGTATCCTGCCGTGGGCAGAGAAAAATACCGCGTTGCGCTGTTGGATTACGGGGAGAAGAGAAACATCCTCCGGGAACTGAACAAGCGGGGCTGTACCGTGGAACGGTATCCGTATGACACGCCTGCGGAGCGGATCCTGGAGGGGAATTACGACGGGGTCATGCTGTCCAACGGCCCCGGAGACCCGGCGGAGAATCTCGGGCCCATCCGGGAGCTGCGGAAGCTCTTCGGAAAGCTTCCGATGTTCGGCATCTGCCTGGGCCATCAGCTCATGGCCTTATCCCAGGGGGGAGAAACGGTGAAGCTGAAATACGGGCATCGGGGCGCAAATCAGCCCGTTCGGGACGTACAGGGCACAAGGACCTACATCACCAGCCAGAATCATGGCTATGCCGTTGTGTCCAAAAGCCTGAAGAACGGCGTCGTGCGCTACGTCCAGGCGAACGATAAGACCTGCGAGGGGATCGACTATCCGGAATACCGGGCGTTTTCCGTGCAGTTCCACCCGGAAGCCTGTGCCGGACCTGCGGATACGTCGTTCCTGTTCGACCGATTCTGCGATCTGATGGGAGGCGAGAAGCATGCCCAGGGATAAAAGCATCCGCAAGGTGCTGGTGATCGGCTCCGGGCCGATCGTCATCGGGCAGGCGGCGGAATTCGACTATGCCGGCGCACAGGCCTGCCGGGTACTGAAAAGCGAAGGGGTCAGCGTGGTGCTGGTGAACTCCAACCCCGCCACCATCATGACGGATAAGGCCCTGGCGGATGAGATCTACCTGGAGCCGCTCACTGCGGCGTCCGTCAAGCGGATCATCGAAAAGGAAAAGCCGGACAGTCTCCTGGCGGGGCTTGGGGGGCAGACAGGCCTTACCCTGGCCATGCAGCTGAATGCGGAGGGATTCCTGGAAGCCCACGGCGTCCGGCTCATCGGCACCAACGCGGAGGCCATCGACAAGGCGGAGGACCGGAAGCTCTTCAAGGAGACCATGGAGTCCATCGGCGAGCCCGTGATCCCTTCGGATATCGCCAACGATCTGGATACGGCTCTGGAGATCGCCGCCCGGATCGGTTATCCGGTGATCGTGCGTCCCGCCTTTACCCTGGGCGGATCCGGGGGCGGCGTGGCCTATTCGGAGGACGAACTCCGTACGGTCGCCCGGACCGGCCTGGATGCTTCGCCGATCACCCAGATCCTGGTGGAGAAGTACATCTACGGCTGGAAGGAGATCGAGTTCGAAACCATGCGGGACGGCGCGGGAAACGTGATCGCGGTCTGCAGCATGGAGAACGTGGACCCGGTGGGCGTCCATACCGGCGACAGCATCGTGGTCGCCCCGACCCTTACCCTGGCCAACAAGGAATTCCAGATGCTGCGCAGCGCGGCGCTGAACATCATCTCCGCCCTGGAGATCGTTGGGGGCTGCAACTGCCAGTTTGCCCTGGATCCCGAAAGCATGGAATATGCCGTGATCGAGGTGAATCCCCGGGTATCCCGGTCTTCGGCTCTGGCCTCCAAGGCCACGGGATATCCCATTGCCAAGATCACCACCAAGCTGGCCCTGGGGTATACCCTGGACGAGATCCCCAACGATATCACGGGAAAAACCTGCGCCTGCTTTGAGCCGACCATCGACTACATCGTGGTGAAGTTCCCCAAATGGCCCTTTGACAAATTCCCCGGCGCGTCCCATAAACTGGGGACCCAGATGAAGGCCACGGGGGAAGTCATGGCCATCGGCAGCAGCTTCGAGATGGCGTTGATGAAGGCGGTGCGCGGTGCGGAGATCCATCTGGATACGCTGCGGGCGGAGCCCCTCACGGACGAGCCGGTGGAGGAAAGACTGAAAAAGTGCGACGATCGCCGCCTCTTCACGGTCTTCGAGGCCATCCGGAAGGGGGTCAGCCTGGAGAGGATCAACGAGATCACCCGGATCGACCCGCTGTTTCTGCGGAGCATCAGGCGTCTTGCGGAGTATGAGGCGGAGCTGGAAAAAGGGCTGACGAGCGAGCTCTATCGGGAGGGCAAGCGGCTGGGCTACACGGATGCGGCGATCCGGCGCATTTCGGGCGCCGCCGAGCTGCCGGAATTCCGCGCCGCCTACAAGATGGTGGATACCTGCGGCGCCGAAATGGACGCGGAGACGCCTTATTTCTACGCGACCGCGGACGAGGTCTGCGAGGCCAGCAGCTTCCGCCGGTCCGGAAAGCCGGTAGTGATGGTCCTGGGCTCCGGTCCCATCCGAATCGGACAGGGCATCGAATTCGACTATTCCTCCGTTCACTGCGTCTGGACCCTGCAGAAGATGGGCTACGACGTGGTGATCGTGAACAATAACCCGGAGACGGTCTCCACCGACTATGATACCGCAGATCGGCTGTATTTCGAGCCGCTGACGCCGGAGGACGTGATGCAGATCATCCGGGTGGAGCAGCCGGTGGGCGTTGTGGTCGCCTTCGGCGGCCAGACGGCCATTGCCCTGACGGGATTCCTGGATAAACAGGGGATCCCCATCCTGGGGACCTCCGCCGCGGGGATCGATCTGGCGGAAGACCGGGAACGGTTCGACCGTCTGCTGGAGGAGGTGGGGATCTCCCGGCCCAAGGGCAGGGGGGTGAACAACATGGAGGAAGCCCTGTCGGCCGCAGAGGAACTGGGCTACCCGGTGCTGCTCCGTCCCTCCTATGTCATCGGCGGACAAAATATGCAGATCATTCACAATGCGGCGGACGTGCGACGGTATATGGAGCGCATTCTGGCCCAGGGGATCGAGAACCCCGTGCTGGTGGACAAGTACATGGAGGGGACCGAGCTGGAGGTTGACGTGATCTCCGACGGCACCGACATCCTGATCCCCGGCATCATGGAGCATATCGAGCGGGCCGGCGTCCACAGCGGGGACTCCATCGCCGTGTATCCTCCCTATAACCTGAACGATATGATGACCGAGGAGATCGTGGATTGCTCCCGGAAGCTGGCCTTGTCTCTGGGGACAAAGGGCCTGGTCAACATCCAGTATCTGATCTACCGGAACAAGCTCTATGTGATCGAGGTCAATCCCCGCGCCTCCCGTACGGTTCCCTATATCAGCAAGGTCACGGGACTGCCCATGGTGGACGTGGCTTCCCGGGTCATGCTGGGCGCAAAGCTGAGGGAACTGGGGTATGAGCCGGGCCTGCTGACCCCGCCGCCCTACTGCGCGGTGAAGGTGCCGGTGTTCTCCTTCGAAAAGCTGACGGACGTGAACGCGTATCTCGGACCGGAGATGAAATCTACCGGCGAAGTGCTGGGCATTGCCAGAACGCTGCCGGAAGCTCTGTTCAAGGGGCTGACCTCCGCCGGGATGACCCTGCAGCCGGGAGCGGACCAGGAGCCGGGGGTGCTGGTGAGCGTGGACAGCCACGATCTGCCGGAGATCGTATCCCTGGCCAAGAAGCTGGATGATCTGCATTTCCGCATCTACGCCACGCCGGAGACCGCAGAGGAGATCGGCAAGCTGGGGATCGACGTGGAAACGGTGAAGGGCATCCGGGAGAGCGACCATGTCTTTGATCTGCTGGACAGCGGCTGGATCAACTGCATCGTGTATACCGGCGCCCTGATGGACGATACAGTGGAGGATTATATCGCCCTGCATCGCAGAGCGCTGCTCCGTGCCATCCCGTGCTTTACCTCCCTGGATACCGCCAACGCTCTGGCCGATATGATCGCCGGCAGGTTCAACCAGCAGAATACGGAGCTGGTGGATATCAGCCATATGCGTACCGAACGGCAGACCCTGGAATTTACCAAAATGCAGGCCACCGGAGACGACTATATTTTCATTGAGGAACCGGAGGAAGGGATTTCCTGCCCGGAATCCCTGAGCGTGAGCCTCTGCGACCGGAACCGGGGCATCGGCGGTTACGGGATCGTGCTCATCGGTCCCAGCCGCGTCGCGGACGCCCGGATGCGCATCTACAACCGGGACGGCACGGACGGGGGCATGGGCGGCAACGCCATCCGCTGCGTAGGCAAATATCTGTATGATACGGGGCGGGTAAAAAAACGGGAAATGCGGATCGAAACCTCCGCCGGGGTGAAGGAGCTCAGACTCTATACCAGCGGGGAAGAGGTGAGCCTGGTCACGGTGAAGATGGGTATGCCGGAATTCCGTCCCGCACTGATCCCCGTGGAGCTGCCGGGAGAGCGGGTGCTGGATCGCCCGGTGAAGATCGCCGACGGCCGGTACAGCATCAGCTGTCTGTCCCTGGGCAACCCTCACTGCGTCGTATTTGTGGATCGGGTGGACCGGTTCCCCGTGGAGACAGTCGGCCCGATGTTCGAGCACGGGGAGATCTTTCCGCAGCGGGTAAACACGGAGTTCGTCCGGGTGGTGAACCGGAACACCCTGAAGATGCGGGTCTATGAGCGGGGCAACGGAGAGACCAACGCCTGCGGCACCGGCGCCTGCGCCGCCGTGATCGCCGCCGCGGAGAACGGCCTGTGTGAAAAAGGGGAGACCGTCACGGTCAAGGTGCGCGGCGGGGACCTGATGGTGGTGTATGACGAGACCGGAGTGACGCTCACCGGAGACGCGGTGATGGTCTATCGGGGCAGCTTCCGGTACTGATCCGTGAGAAGATTGGCAGGAACGAACAAAAAAAACGAGAATTGTTTTCAGATTTTCTGCAATTGCCTCTAGACAAACGGAGTCCTTTGTGCTAATATACACACAGTGAATCCAACAATTGAATGCACTTGTCATCTTTGCCGTACGGTCTTAGACCAGGCACTGATGTAGACGGAATGGGGTGCGAAGCCCCGCGTTGCCGACGCTGTAAGCGTGAGACCGGTCCGAAGACGTTAAGTCTGGGTGAAAGCCAGCCACTGGGATTTTCCTGGGAAGGTAGGAACCGGGCGCAGGAGAAGGATCTTCTCCCTATCGCGAGTCAGAAGACTTACAAGTGTATGTTCCGCAGGTTCTGCGGGTTAACACGAGCGGTCCACTCGTGGATTGATTGCATGAATAACGGATGCTTCAATTTCCTTTTCTGGGAATTCGGCATCCGTTCATTTATTTCTTCCTTTGTTTCCTGAAGCGGAATGCGGCTCCGCTTTTTGGATAATTCCTCCATAAGTTACCTCCATCCTCTTGCACCTCTTGCACGGCGTGAAATCCGCCGTCTGTTCGGACGCAGACGGCGGGTGCTCCGCCAAAATGATGACTGACTGAAAACGGGAGTCGATCCTGACAAAAGGCGCTGCACCGGCGGCCATGCGGCATGGCCTCAGTGCAGCGCCTTTTGTGTTGTTTTGCAAAAGGGAATCATCCCTTTCCGGGAGAAGTCCAGCGCCAATAGTACTGCGCGATCTGGAAGCGGCGAAGGGCTTCCCGGATCTTTTCGTTCGGCGCCTCCGTCACTGCGTTGTTCTGCCAGTACAGCTTGTAGGTATGGACCAGGGGAGAGGCGTCCATCATGTCGCTGGCGGTCTGCATATACCGGTTCCCGTCCAAACCGGCCAGACGGAAGAACAGATTCATGAGGAAGCAGGGGCTGATCCTGGGTCCTTCTCCCACGAAATCAAAACCAAGCGCATCCTTCGCCGCGTCGTTCGCGTGGATGATATATGGGGTGCAGTAGTAATTGCAGAAGCCCTCTGTGGTGCGGAAATCGAAATTCACCCCCAGCCGCTGGTAAACGCTGTTGCCGTTGCCCATCCAGGGATTGTGATCGCCGAAGACGATCAGGACCACCGGTTCATCCAGCGCGTCAAGCATATCCGCCAGTACGGCCACATTCTCTCCCGTATTCTCGATCCCGGCGAAATAATTGCGCAGGATGTTGTACTCTTCGGGGGTGTATCCGTCGTTGATGACCGGATCCGTGTCATACCAATACGTATCGGCGTCATAGGGACCGTGGTTCTGGTAGGTGACGCTGAAGCTGAAGTAGGGGTCGTCCGAGGAGGAAAGGTGCGTTTTCAGCATATTGTAGATATCCGGGAAGAACAGGTCGTCCCGGATGATGGAGCCATTGATGGCTCCATACTTGTTTTCGTAGAAATAGTATTCGTCAAAGCCCAGATAGCGGTTGACGTTTCCCCGGTTATAAAACCAGTCATAGCAGGGATGTCCGCCTTCTGTGGTATATCCCTGGGATTTGAGGTACCGGACATAAGAATTGGTGTCCCGACGGAAATCGGAGGCCTCCGCAAAACCGGTGAGAAAACTCCACTCGGTATCCACGGTTCCGCCTGCAAAGATATTGGTGATCAGTTCCCCGTGGTAGCTTCGGGACTCCAATTCATGAATGGGGCCGTATACGGAATCGTTCAGCCGGGGAACGCCGAACTTGGAAAAATCATTATAGGCTTCCAGCATCACCGATACGATGTGAACCTTTTTTCCGTCCGGCATATCTGTGTCCGTATAGGCGTTCAGAATCTCCCGGGCTGCGTCCGCGCTGTATCCTTCCGGCGGGGTGCGTCTGGCATCCTTTATGCTGCGCAGGAAGGGATAGACGAAGCCCCGGGAGACGAATTGGCCGGTTGCGGACCACGGGGAGACCAGAACGTTGTTGGTCGTGGCTTCATAGAGCTTCTGACTGAAATAGAACCGGCTGCAGCCCCATACGGAAAAGGCGGCCAGCAGCAGGAAGGCGAGGCAGCGCAGCCGCTGCGACCGCAGCTTGCCCCGGACCAGAAAGCGGGCAAAGAGCACCGCCAGGACACAGATCCCCGCAGCGGCAGCCATTTTCCAGTTGAGGGATAAACCGTATCGGGCAATGGCCATACCGCCGCCCTCCGAAGCATAGGCGAGATCGCTGAACAGCAGAGGATCGTTGCGGAGAGAGAGCTTGAAATAATCCGCCAGGGAAAATCCCAGCACGAGAAAGGCGGAGAAGAAGAACGCGGCGTCTGCCCGGTTGAAGAGCAGGTAAAGGATAAACAGAAGGATCACCACAGGCAGGATATTCAGCACGGGGATGAGGGGAACGGCAAAGTAGGTTTTCACCATCTCCAGTTTATAGTCCCCGGCACCGAAATACAGGCTCAGAAGCCCCAGGCCGATCCCCATGAAGAGCAGGGCAAAAAACGTATACAGGATCCGCAGGAGTCTGCGAAGGAGATATTCGGAAGCTTTCGGGGTCATACGGCGGCCCAGCACGTAGGTCACCTTGGCGCCCCGACGAATGCGGGGCGGCCAGGAATCCGCGCAGCGCTGACCTGCGCGGAGGTCTGCCTTGCGGGCCAGCTCGCTCCACTTATCGCCGGTATACAGCGTTGAGCCCGCAAGCTCGGCCAGCGGCGCCACCGCTTTCTCCGGCAGACGGGTGAGCCAGATCTGGCCGGAGGCCGCGGGCAGAGCCGGGATCCTCTTGCTCCGCTTTTTCCAGAAACGGAGAATATCCTGCGTTTCCGCCTTTTGCAGGAAACCCCAACGAAGCGAAGAACCCAGCCTTTCGCTGAATAAACTCAGAAAAAGCCCCAGAAGCCTGGGAAACAAATACAGTACAAGAGCGGGCCTGCGGATCAGGCAGCTGCGGTACAGACGGCCATCGACAGGATACGGACAGATCGCCCGCTCAAAGATCCAGGTATACATTGCAAAAATGTCCTCCCTCGGCGGTAAGAAACGACAGGATAATCAGTCGGATACGGGAAAAGTATACCACAGAGGGAGGGAAAACCGCAAGGCGAAGAAACGGCTCAGCCGCGGGTCTGCACCCCCGGCCAGCGCCATTCCCGGATCTCCGGAAGATCTTCGCCGTATCTGCGGATGTGATCCGCATGCGCACGGAGCTTGTCTTTCATCCTTTGCATGAGAAAGGCACCGCGGTTGCCCAGGCCGGGGATCAGTTTTACCGCGTCCATGACCAGATGAAACCGGTCCAGATCATTCTGTACCCGCATGTCGAAGGGCGTGGTGATGGTTCCCTCTTCCTTATAGCCTCTCACATGGAGGAGAGGATTCCGGCGCCGATAGGTGAGCTCATGCACCAGCTTGGCATAACCGTGAAAAGCAAAAAGGATCGGCCGATCCGGGGTGAAAATCGCTTCATAATCCGGGTCGTTCAATCCATGGGGGTGTTCTTCCGCCGGCTGCAGCCGCATCAGATCCACCACGTTTACCACCCGCAGCCGAAGATCGGGAAAAGCACTGCGGAGGATGGTGACGGCAGCCAGGGTCTCCAGAGTGGGCGTTTCCCCGCAGCATGCCATGACCAGGTCAGGTTCAGCCCCCGCGTCACTGGAAGCCCATTGCCAGATTCCCAGGCCCTGGGCACAGTGGGAGGCTGCCTCATCCCGGCTGAGCCATTGGGGTCGGGGGTGTTTGGAGGCGACGATCACGTTGACGTAATCCCGGCTGCGGATACAGTGATCGAAGCAGGAGAGAAGACAGTTTGCGTCCGGGGGCAGATAGAGGCGCACCACGTCCGCTTTCTTGTTGGCAAGATGGTCCAGAAAACCGGGATCCTGGTGGGTAAACCCGTTGTGATCCTGCTGCCATACGTTGGAGGCCAAAACATAGTTCAGGGAGGATATGCTCTGCCGCCAGGGGATATCCCGGCAGGCCTTCAGCCATTTGGCGTGCTGAGCGGCCATGGAGTCCACGATACGGATGAATGCCTCATAGCTGCAGAATACGCCGTGCCGTCCGGTGAGGAGATATCCCTCCAGCCATCCCTGACAAAGATGCTCGGAGAGCACAGAGTCCATCACCCGTCCGTCTTCGCTAAGAGACTCATCTCCCGGGAGCTGCGGCAGGACCCATCGCCTTCCGGTTTCCCGGAACACCTCCCCCAGGCGGTTGGACAGGGTTTCGTCCGGCCCGAAGATCCGGAAGTTTTTCCCTTCCCGGTTCAGCCGCATGACATCCCGCACATAGGAAGCCAAAATCCCCATATCCCCCTCGTCCCGCTGCCCGTGCGCTTCGACCGGAAGGGCATATTCCCGCCAGTCCGGCAGGCGGAGGCTCCGCAGCAGTCTCCCGCCGTTTGCCCGGGGATTGGCTCCCATGCGCAACTGATCCGGAGGCACCATGGCGAGGATCTCCCGGTTCGGTGCTCCGTCCGGATCAAACAGCTCCCGGGGACGGTAGCTGTTCAGCCAGGCGGTGAGCTTGCCCAGGCCGCCCTCGGCCCAGATATCCAGCGGCACCTGATGGCTGCGGAAGCTGTCCACCGTCTCCGCAGGTCCGGTCCAGCCCTTGGGAGAGCGCAGAACCAGTACCGGATAACGCCCGCGCTTCAGGAGGCGCAGACAGGTTTCCAGCGCTTTGGCCATGGCGCCGTGTTCCAGAGGCAGGGAAGGGTCGTCGAGACCGGAGCCCACGTCAACGAACAGGGGAGTCCATCCGCAGCCTTCCAGATACTTTTTCAGCTCTTCCCGGGGAATACGGGCCAGGATGGTGGGATTCGCGATCTTATAGCCGTTGAGATGCAGGATGGGCAGGACCCGGCCATCCTGCGCGGGATTCAGGAACCGGCTGCATTGCCAGGAGGCGGCAAGGGGACCGGTCTCCGCTTCACCGTCTCCGATGACGCAGGCTGCGATGAGATCGGGTGCGTCCAGCACCGCCCCGAAGGCATGAGCCAGACTGTAGCCCAGTTCGCCGCCTTCGTTGATGGAACCGGGAAGCTCCGGAGCGGCATGGCTCTGGATCCCGCCGGGGAAGGAGAACTGACGTACAAGTTTTCCCATGCCGGTTTCGTCCCGGCTCACGTCGGGGTACAGCTCCGAATAGGTCCCTTCCAGCCATACGTTTGCCGCCAGGGCGGCGCCGCCGTGTCCCGGACCGCAGACGTAGATCATATTCAGTCCGTGTCTGCGGATGAGGCTGGTGAGATGCGCATAGATAAAATTCTGACCGGGGCACGTGCCCCAATGCCCCACGATCTTCCTTTTGACGTCCTCTTTCCGCAGCGGCCGCCGGAGAAGCGGATTATCCAGAAGGTACAGCTGCGCAGCTGAGAGATAATTGGCCGCACGCCACCAGGCGTCCACCCGTTCCAGTTCGGTCATGATCCCTTTCCTTTCCGGTTTTGAATTCCCCATTAATCTGCCCGAAAGAGATTGAAGAATACGCGGCGGCTTGATATAATCAGTATCATGAAGAAATCAGAATGAACGGAAAGAAGGAATCAACATGCCTGTTTATCGGATGGATATTGCCGGTCTGGAACGGGAGCTTCCCGTGTTGCCGGTGAACGATCAGCTTTCTATCGGCGCATTTGTGATGTTCGGAGACGTCGAGCTGACGATACACGCGGCTGCGGAGCTGCTGAAACGTATGCCGGAATGCGACTATATCATCGCACCCGAGGCCAAGGCCATTCCGCTGATCTACGAAATGAGCCGGCAAAGCGGGATCCCTTACCTGCTGGCTAGAAAGAAGGCCAAGGCCTATATGAGCGGCGTATTCAAGGTCGAGGTCCGGAGCATCACCACTGCGGAGGTGCAGACCCTGATCATTGACAGCGCCGACGCGGATAAGATGCGGGGCAAACGGATCGTCATCGTGGACGACGTGATCTCCACCGGAGAGAGCCTCCGGGCCATGGAAGAGCTGGTCCGGGAGGCGGAAGGCAATATCGTGGGCAAAATGGCTGTGCTGGCCGAGGGTGACGCCATCCAGCGTAAGGACATCATCGTCCTGGCGCCGCTGCCCCTGTTCCGTCCCGACGGGACGGCGCTTTAAGGAGGCGAAAATGGACCATGCTGCGGACAGACCGGCCCGTTGGGGAAGGATAGACGAAGACCAGCTGCCGCTGAATCAGTATCCCCGTCCGCAGTTCATGCGGCCGGATTGGATGAACCTCAACGGCAGATGGGAATATGGCGTCACTCCCCAGGATCAGATTCCGGAGGAGCTGGAGGGAAGCATCCTTGTGCCGTTCAGTCCCGAGGCACCGCTTTCCGGGGCAGACCGGGTGCCGCGTGCAGGGGAGAAAGCCTGGTATGCCCGGAGTTTTCGGCTGCCTGAGGGCTTTTTCAAGGGACGGCTGCTCCTGCATTTCGGCGCCGTGGATCAGATCTGCCAGGTCTACGTCAACGGCTATCTCGCCGGCGAACATACCGGCGGATATACGCCGTTTACCCTGGATATCACGCAGTATATCCGGAAGACGGGGGAAAACCGTCTTCAGGTCTCTGCGGAGGATCGAACCGAGCTGGGGACCGGTATCTACGGCAAACAGTCCACAAGCCCCGGAGGGATCTGGTATACCGCCCAGAGCGGGATCTGGCAGACCGTATGGCTGGAGAGCGTACCGAAGGAGTATATTCCGGAGCTCCGGATCACGGCAGATCCGGAAGAAGAGCGGGTGTTTCTCGAGATACCCGATGGCGGCGGGACGGAGTGCGCGGTGTTTGCCGCAGGGAAGCGCATCTTCACCGGCAGCTTTTCGCCGGAGGGGAAAGCGGAAATCCCGCTGCCCGGGTGCACCCTCTGGACGCCGGAGAACCCCTTTTTGTACGATATTCTGCTGAAACAGGGGGACGACCTGGTCAAAAGCTATTTTGCCATGCGCAGTATCCGCCGGGAAGGAAACCGCCTGCTGCTGAACGGGAAACCGATCCGGATCAGCGGCCTGCTGGATCAGGGCTACTGGCCGGACGGCCTGTATACCGCGCCATCCGACGAAGCGATGATCTTTGACATTGAAACGGCTAAGGAAATGGGCTTCAACCTGCTGCGGAAGCATGTGAAGATCGAGCCGCTCCGCTGGTATTACCACTGCGACCGGCTGGGCATGCTGGTGTGGCAGGACATCCCGAACGGGGGAGACAGTTATTCTCCCTTCTGGACCCGGGATCTGCCCCTGGGTCTGGGTATACAGCTGAAGGATCGAAAATACGGACGATTCGGCCGGAAATATGCGCCGGGCCGGATCCGTTTCGAGCAGGAGCTGGAAGAAATCGTCCAAACGCTCCAGGCCTGCCCCAGCGTGATTGCCTGGACGCTTTTCAACGAGGGCTGGGGGCAGTTTGATACCCGACGGCTGACGGAGCGCCTCCGGGAGCTGGATCCCACCCGGCTGATCGATTCCGCCAGCGGATGGCATGACCAGGGCTGCGGGGATTTTTGCAGCCGGCACGTGTACTTCCGTAAGCTGAAATTCCGGGGCGACGACCGCATCGGCGCGATCACCGAATGCGGCGGCTATGGGCTGGAGCTGAACAAGGGCAAAGGCGGTTCCTTCAGCTACCGAAAAGCCAAGGATCAGGCAGATCTGGAAAAACAGCTGACCCGGCTTTACCGGGATGAACTCCTTCCCCTGAAGCAGGAAGGGCTGATCTGCTGCATCTATACGCAGCTGACGGATGTGGAGCAGGAATGCAACGGTTTGCTGACAGCGGACCGGGAGACGATAAAGATAGACGCGGAGCGGATGCGGCGGCTGAATCTGGCCTGGCTGGAGGACGAGCCGCAATAAGCGATTGCGGCAGCAAAAAGGAGGAAGACTATGGCGATTCTGACCTGGTATGGACATTCCTGCTTCAGCCTGGATCTGGGCCCCGGAGGGCAGGTCATCTTTGATCCATACAGCCCCGGCAGTGTGCCCGGCGTCGAACTGCCGGAGGGCTTGGAGGCGGATATGGTCCTGTGCAGCCATCAGCATGGCGACCACAATGCCGCCGGAAGGATCCGTCTGACGGGGCGAAAACCCGCGTTCCGGCTGACGTTGCTGGATTCCTTCCACGATCCGGATCATGGGGCAAAGCGCGGAGACAACAAAATCGCAATGGTGGAGTATTCGGGCTTCCGTGGAGTGCATCTCGGGGACCTGGGCTGCGCCCTTACCCCGGAACAGGCCGAAGTGTTGCGGAATCCGGATCTGCTGCTTGTTCCCGTGGGCGGATTCTTCACCATCGGGCCGGAGGAAGCGGCTGAAATCTGCAGCCAGCTGCAGCCCCGGGTGATCGTGCCGATGCATTACCGCAGAGGCGCGATGGGATATGAGGTCCTGTCAACGCTGGATGCCTTTACCGGAAAGTTCGCGGAATACAAAGAACTTCCGGGAAACGAGCTGGATCTCCGACCCGAAACCAGCGGCCTTTTCGTCCTGAATCTTTGAGTGCAGGAAAATTCCCGGCGGGATCCAAATGCGGATCCCGCCGGGTCTCTCTATGCGGTCACGGGGCGCCGTGGCACTTCTTGTATTTCCTGCCGCTGCCGCAGGGGCACGGCCCGTTCACCGGCGGGCGCAGCTCACCCTTTTCGATCCTCTGCAGCAATTCTTCCGGCGTGTTTCCCCGCAGACACCAAAGACGGGTTTTGTCCTTGATCCGGCGGACGCGGGTTTCATCTGGAGTGACGCCGAAGGCATCGAACAGCTCGGCGTGATCCGTGTCCTTCAGCTCGGTGCGGAGTACGGCGTAAAGGGTATCCGCGAAGTCCGTGGCCAAGTGCTCCGGACTGTCTTTTCCCGAAGCACGGAATTCCTCCTCCAGCTCCAGCCGCCACAGCTCGAGTTCATGAAAGACGTCGTAGTAATCCCCGTCACCCAGCCGAAGAAGCTTCTCATGGGACGGCAGGTAAGGAGGAAAGCCTTCCCGGGCGGCCAGGTAGGGCGCAGCCTCCCCGGCATCCAGGCCGGAGTAAAGCAGCAGCTCATCCTCAATCGAATAGTACGTCCCATCGGCCAGCGCAAAGAGCAGTTCCTCTGCCTCCGAGGTGCGGTTTTCGCCGCCCCGCTGCTGCAGAACGGAGAAAAACTCCTCCAGAGGAATGACCCCGTACAGCTTGACACAGGCCTGAGCATAACTGTCGATCAGATCCTTCCGGCGCTTGCGCTCCGGGAAACCGGTGCGCTTCAGATCGCCCCATAAGGCCCTGAGTTCTGTGGGAACGACGAGGTAAAGCTGATTGCCGTAATAATACGGCTGCATAAGAGCGAAGTGGATCAGACCCCCATGCATGGGCAGAAAGACCTGATCCTCCTGGAGGAACGGCCCCTCCGCCGCCTTGGCAAACAGAGCAAAGTCCGCCGCCGGCAGCGCGTTCAGCAGCATGGCGAAATTATCCGGTTCCTGCAGCCAGGCCGCCAGGTCTTCCGTTCCGGCGAGCCGGACCAGTTCCCCTCGTTCTTCCTCCGTTTTCTGCGCCAGGATCCCCGCCAGGGAAAAGACCGGTTCTCCTTCCCGGGCCAATTTGCGGTTGCGTTCGGTCATCTGATCCATATCTGCATCCTGCCTTTCCCGGTCACTATACCACGGGGGAGGCGGTGCTTTCAACCCCGCTGTCCTCCTTAACGCGGAAATTGCGTTTTTGTTCTCATCGTGGTAAGATATCATCGAATGGGCGGAATAAGGAGTGAATGACCTGTGGCAAACACCGTAAGAACCCCCTGGGAAAACCATATGGACGGCGTGCCGATGCATCTGGAGTATCCTCAGTGCTCCATGTACGAAGCGGTTGAAGCGATTGCTGAGAAGTATCCCCAGGCGGTGGCATTCGATTTTAT
>CAMVBX010000018.1 GCA_947165825.1 uncultured Clostridia bacterium | reverse complement strand
CCTCCTACGAGCTGCCCGGCTGCAGCGTGAAGGTCCTGGTGGAGCGGTGGGAGAACGGCGGCACCAAGGAGTTGGACTGCGCGGTGTGCGAACCCGGCTTTACCGCCGAATGGGTGAAGTATCCGCCTCTGCGGGAGCTGCTGTACGTCCGCAGCGGAAAGGTGAAATTCAAGGTCCTGGGTCAGGAGTTCATCGCAGACGATGAGTGCGTGGTGAACATCCCCCGCTTTGCGCCCCACAGCCTGGAGGCTCTGGAGCATTCCGAGGTCTACGACTTGGGCGGCCAGACCTATTGGTCCCTGTTCTTCCAGAGCTATGCGTATATCCGGACCAAGGAGCCCGAACGGCTGACTCCGGAGACCGTGGAAGCGCTGAAGAAGAAATTCCAGGTTCAGATCAAGAGCATCGGTTTCAAAGGCTGATTCTACTTCTGTATCAACGGGACCCTGCTTGGATAAGCAGGGTCCCGTCAGCGTGTCGACAAAGACTTGTCGCCCCGCTGAAGCAAGTTTTTCGAACAGGAAATACGGTAGAAATAGTTCGAAAAACTTCTGATTGAACGCGAAAGACACCCCTCCTGGGTTTCTTTCGCGCTATCTTCCTTCCCGTTTTCGTTCCATTTTCGGGTTTGTCTACAGTCTGAACGGGCCCCTGCTTGGATAAGCAGGGTCCCGTTTTCTCTTTCTATCGATCCGGCAATTCTTTCAGCCTGTCCGGCTCCGTCAGAAGCCCTCGATCCGCAGCCAGCTCCCGGAGCCGAAGGTTTCCTTCGTTCATGGGACCGAACTGCGTCTGGGGACAGAGCACGGCGCGGCAGCGGAGCATGATCTCCTCCGCCTCCCGATAGGCGGATTCCCCGATGGGGCCGTAGGCTTCCTGGGTGACCATGCGGGCGCTGAGGGCTTTGGCTACGGGATAATCCAGATCCCCCTGGTGGATGACTCCCGCCGCAAAGGGGATCCGCTGCCGCTGGAGCCTGCGGTAGACGGGAATGCCGCTTCCCCCGCCGCCGATGACGAAGACCAGGGGCTCACCCCGGACGGCTTCACTCTCCACGTTGCCGAACAGGGCGTCGAAACTGCCCCGTTCCACCCCGTAGAGCTCCTCGATATATCCCTCGGAGAAGACCTCCTCCGGCGTACCCAGGCGATCCACCCGCCCGTCCCGCACGCAGAGGATACGGTCCGCATAACGCTGGGCCAGATCCAGCTCATGGAGGGAGAGGATTACCGCCAGGTCCTTGGAATGAACCAGCTCCCGCAGCAGGGTGAGAAAGTCCAGCTTATGCTTGATGTCCAGGAAACTGGTGGGCTCGTCCATGATGAGCACCCGGGGTTCCTGGCAGATGGCCCGGGCCAGCAGTACCCGCTGGCGCTGCCCGTCGCTGATCTGATTGAAATCCCGCTCCCGCAGGGACTCCACCCGTACCAGGGCCATGGCCTCCTCTGTCTTTTCCTTATCGTGCTGGGAGAGGATGCCCAGCCGTCCCGTATAGGGGTAGCGGCCGGAGGAGACGACATCCCAGCAGGTCATGAGCTCTGGCGTAGGTCTGCCGGTCAGAACTGCGGCAACGCTTTTGGCGATATCCCGCTCCTTCAGGCTCTTCAGGTCTCTGCCCTCCAGGGTGATGACGCCGCCGATGGGATCCAACTGCCGGGTGATGGTCTTGAGGATGGTGGATTTCCCTGCCCCGTTGGGGCCGATCAGGGTGAGAATCTGTCCCGGGATCGCCTCCAGACGGATATCCCCGATGACGATTTCTCCCTTGTAGCCGACGTTCAGATGCTCGGCGAACAGGATCGGTTTTTTCATCTCCTCACCCCCGATCCGACCGGCCCTGCCGGTGCAGCAGCATCCAAATCACCACGGGCACGCCGAATACCGCCGTGACGGAACTGATGCTCAGCTCCGTGGGGGCGAACAGGGTGCGGGCGATCAGGTCGCACAAGAGGCAGAACACCGCTCCGCCGAGAAAGCAGGCGGGGATCATGACAATGGGCCGGGAGGTACTGAACAGCCTGCGGCTCAGATGCGGTACCGCGATGCCCACAAAGGAGATGGGCCCGGCAAAGGCCGTGACGCAGGCGGAGAGCACGCCGGTGAGGAGGATCAGCTCCACACGGAAGCGCTTTACGTTTACCCCCATGCTTCGGGCATAGCTCTCTCCCAGCTGATAGGCCCCCATAGGTTTGGACAGGAGAAAAGCCCCGGCCAGGGCCAGGAAGACCACGATGGAAAGAACGGCCACGTCCCCCCAATCCTTGCCGGAGAAGCTGCCCAAGGACCAGTTATGCAGGTTTACGATGTTGCTGTCACTGGCAAAAGTGACCACAATATCTGTGACGGCAGAACAGATATACCCGATCATAACGCCGCAGACGATGAGCAGAGCCATGCTGTGAAGCCGGTTGGATACCAGGAGCACGGCCCCCATGGAGAGCATGGCTCCGACGAAGGCAGCCGCGATCAATACCACGGAACCGACCGCCACGCCCCGGGACAGGGTCCAGATCATGGTAAGGGCCACCACCAGCTTGGCACTGGAGGAAATACCCAGGACGAAGGGACCGGCGATGGGGTTGGCGAAAAAGGTCTGGAGCAGGAAGCCGGAAACGGAGAGGGCTCCGCCCAGAATGGCCGCAGCCAGGAGCCGGGGCATGCGGACCTTCCAGATAATCGCCGCATTGTCCCCGGTCCGGGTGAAGATGATGTTCAGCACCTGGGGGATGCTCAAATGGGCGGAGCCGACCATCACATTGGCCACCAAAAGGATGAACATGCCGATCAACAGGGATACGAAGCAAACCGTATAACGGAATCTGCGTTTTTCTTCCATATTCTGCTCCTATTTCAGCTTATACAGGAAGGTGAGGGTATCCGAATCTGCTGTTCCGGTGATGATGGCGTTGAGATCCCGGATCATCCCGGCGGAGGCGGAGGACTGCTGGAACATGCTTTGCTCCGTACACCAGACATTCCCGTTCTGTACAGCCTTGAAATCCGCCAGCAGGCTGCTCTTGCCCAGGAGCTGATCGATGGTATCCAGCTTTCCGTCGATGGTGCTGTTGTAGATCAGGATATCCGCATCCTTCGCTCCGTAGTAGAAGGCCTCCATCTGGAGATTCATGGTGCTCAGGGCGTTTTCTTCCTCCTCAGCCAGCTCCTCGGGCACATAGGTGCCTCCGGCCATCTGGATCATCTTGCTCACATAGTCCCCGGGCTTCCGCACCACGGCGGCCCCCACGGTGTTGATATGAAAGAAGGCGACGGTCTTTGTTTCCCCGGCAAGGGTCTTCAATCCATCCAGCTGAGCGATCTGGGCATTGAAGAAGGTCTCCGCTTCTTCCGACAGGCCCAGGAGCAGGCCATAGACCTTGATCCATTCCACACGGCCCAGAGGGTGGGTCTCATAACTGGACTTTTCCACGATGACCGGGATCTCCAGGGTCTCGATCTGTTCCTTGATGGCCGGGGAGTGGTAGATCATGGTGCTTTCCACGGCCAGATCGCATTTCTCTTCCAGCAGCATCTCGAAATCCGGGGCGCTGTACTTCCCGGCATAGAGCAGGGCACCGTTGTCCAGCGCCTGGATCACCGGTTCCAGCGCCCAATTGGAGCGGGTGGTGCTGGTGAAGCGGATCTTGTCCATGGAGTCGAGGCAAGAGATCAGATCCATGGCAGAGGAGGCGGCCATATAGATATGGCTGAGCGGCCTGCGGATGATCACCGCGTCCGTCTCGAATCCCGGTTCCGCAATGCCCTCCGGCAGAATCAGAAACCGATCCTCTCCAATGGTGAGCAGCGCGGAGCCGTCGGAATAATTGTCCACGGAAAACTGATTGGCATACTCCAGTTTCATGCTCCCGGTCTTGTATACGCCCTCCGATTCTTCCGCGGGTACCGGTGCAGTCTCGGCAGCAGGAGCTGCGGTCTGGGGGGCGGCTGTGGAGACCTGAGTTTCCGCCGGGGCCTGGGTGGGTTGGGCTGCAGGGCCGGCGCAGCCGCTGAACAGCAGCAGCGCGGCAAGAGTGAGCAACAGAATCTTTTTCATCCGTTCACCGCCTGAATGGAAGATGAGTCAAAGGTAAGGGTGTATTCGATCTCATGGGGTTCGCTCATGGCAACGGTATCTCCGTAAACCGTGATGGGCTGATCGAACACGGACAGAGGAACTTCAAAAACGGAGTTTTCTCCCGCCGCGTTGACCGGGTAGTATTTCGTTTCCCCGATGCGCATATAGTCGTAATTCTTGCTGCTCCAGCGGAGCACGGCAGTGATCTTCCCGCCGGAGACGATCAGCTGAGCCGGGGACTCGATCCGGGCTTTTCGAGTGCCGCCTTCAAAAGTCAGGTTAACCGTATACGTTCCATCTGCCAGGCTGCCGTTCTGTTCCGGCTCGGGCGTGGGCTCGGGCGTGGGCTCGGGCGTGGGCTCGGGCGTGGGTTCAGGCGGGGGCTCAGGCGTGGGTTCAGGTGTGGGCTCAGGCGTGGGTTCAGGCGTGGGCTCAGGCGTGGGCTCAGGCGTGGGCTCAGGCGTGGACTCAGGCGTGGGCTCAGGCGTGGGTTCAGGCGTGGGCTCAGACGTGGGCTCGGGGGTAGGCTCAGGGGTGGGAGTCGGAGCCAGGGTTTGTACCGGAGACTGCGTCTGAGTCGGGATCGGCGCTTCGGACTTTCCGCATGCGGAGAACAGACTCAGCACCAGCAGCAGGATCAGCAGTGCAGCAATTCGTTTCGTCATGATCATCCTCCATTCAGAACTATAGGCCCGAAAGGGCCTGAAAAAAGAAACGCCCTTTTCCCGGGGAAAAGGGCGAAAAACGGTTTGACGGTGTGATGCGGCATGACCAATTTCCCGTGGTCAGGGATCCGGAGACCCCAGCGCTTGCATACCGGCAGGTTTCCTGGCTCGAGGCTCATTGCAGGACGCGGCCTTCCCAACCGGACGGTCAGTGGCAAATCTCGCGTCGTGCTCCTCTCTTACAGTGACGGGATCGCACAGGACTTTCACCTGTTTCCCTTTTGACCCGGGGAGAATTCTCCGCAGGCACCGGAACACAATTCAATATTCTGATTTCAATAAATCTTACTCCCGGCGGGATACACTGTCAAGCTGCGTCCCCGAGTTGTCATGATGGCACATCTGGAAAAGGGAAGGGGATAATTGCGGCTGGACGGGGATCGAAGAAACAGATAACCCTATCCGTACAGGAAGATCATCCTATCCGCAGCAGAGAATACTGGTTAAGGAAAGTTGCATTGCGAAACAGAAATTAAACAATTATATTTTACATATAAATAGACAAATAAATGAAAAGAAATTGACGCGTGTATGTAATACCAGGAGAAACCGCTGCTGTTTCCGGAGAGAATAATGAATGCTGCGCTTGTCCCTCCGGGAATGGAAGATAAATGGATACCCTCGGAAGCGGGATATCGCTCGACTGACCATTCGTCGAATAACCGATAACGGTACGCAGGAGAGGGTATAACCCATTCAATGGCTGCAGCACGCACGGGAAAGGAAGAATGAGTATGGCGAAGAACGAATTCCTCTTCGATCTGAAGACTCCAGAAACGGCATGGAACAGCAGCGTGCAGCATTTTTTTCCCAATGGGGATGTTTCCTCGGACGTAGGACGCATCACTCCGCCGGAAGGGCCTCATGGGGTATATTGGTGCCTCGACAGCGTAATGCACAAGGTGCCGGATTCCTTGAAAGACACTTGGCAGATGCCGCATTATCACGTCCACGGCTATGAGACCTTTTTTTTGGACAGCGGCAGACTCTATCTGTACATAAATGGACAAAGGGTGCTCTGTACCCCAGGTGATATTGTACATCTTCAGGCCGGGCAAGCCCATGGGATGACTTTTCTGGAGGATACCAAGTGGCGCGGAACCTACCATGACTTGGAGATGTTTCCTGAGGCGCAGGATGTAGCCCGAGTGCGGCAGTATATGCCGGAACTGAAGGATGATCCGGAACTCAGGGCCCTTGCCCCTAAGGGGGAGATGGATACCGTGATGCGGGAGTCCTTTGTATACCAGGATGCTCCCGTGGAGCAGTGTTCGGGCGTCAAGCATGTGGACCGCCCTCATGCGGCATACGCTTTCCCCGGACTGAGCATGCGGATCATCGTGGAACGCTGGGAAAACGGCGGCGTCAGGGAGTTGGCCTGCGCCGTCTGCGAGCCTGGATTCACCGCAGAATGGGTGAAATATCCACCGCTGCGTGAGATGCTCTATGTCCGCAAGGGCAAGGTGAAGTTCACGGTCATGGGTAAGGAGTTCATTGCAGACGATGAGTGCGTGGTGAACATTCCCCGCTTTGCTCCCCACAAGATCGAGGTTTTGGAGCATTCCGAGATCTATGACATGGGTGGATTGAGCTACTGGTCTCTGTTCCTTCAGAGCATTGAATCCATCCGGGTGAACAACCCCGACCGGTATAACGAGGAGAACATTGAGCGGTTGAAGAAGAAGTTCGATATCCAGATCAAGAGCATCGGCATGAAGTAAGCAGCCCCTTCGCTGCCTCCGATGGCCCATCCGGCGGAGGATTGGCTGAATCAGCGGCAGAAGCAGGGCAAATCAAATCGTCTATTAATTAAAGAAAGGATGAAAGACATGGCAAAGAACGAATTCCTGTTTGACCTCAAAACTCCGGAAACCACCTGGAACGGCAGCGGCAAGCATTTCTGGCCCAATGGCAAGGTTTCCTCCGAGGCTGGCCTGATCACTCGGATGGAGGGCCCCCACGGTCTGTACTGGTGCCTGGACACCATCATGCATGCAGTGCCCGAGGAGATGCAGGCCACCTGGCAGATGCCGCATTATCACGTTCATGGCTATGAGACCTTCTTCGTGGACAGCGGCAAGCTGTATCTGTTCATCAACAAACAGCGGGTACTCTGCACTCCGGGCGACATCGTCCATCTGCAGGCCGGACAGCTCCATGGTATGTGCTTCCTGGAGGAGACCAAGTGGCGCGGGACCTACCATGATTTTTTCACCTATCCTGAGGCCGGAGACGTGGCGCGGGTCAAACGGTATATGCCTGAGCTTAAGGATGACCCCGAACTGGCGAAACTGGCCCCCAGAGGGGAGATGGACTCTGTCATGGGAGAGTCTTTCGTCTACAAAGATGTGCCGGTTGAACAGTGCCTGGCAGTGAAGCATGTGGACCGTCCTCATGCGGCGTACGCTTTCCCCGGACTGAGCATGCGGGTCATCGTAGAACGTTGGGAAAACGGCGGAACCAAGGAAATGGTCTGCGCCGTCTGCGAACCCGGCTTCACTGCGGAATGGGTGAAATATCCTCCGCTGCGTGAGCTGCTCTATGTCCGCAAGGGCAAGGTGAAGTTCACAATCCTGGGACAGGAATTCATTGCTGACGATGAGTGCGTTGTGAACATCCCCCGCTTCGCTCCCCACAAGATCGAGGTTTTGGAGCATTCCGAGATCTATGACATGGGCGGACAGAGCTACTGGTCACTGTTCCTCCAGAGCGTCGAATCCCTCCAGGTGAACAACCCCGACCGGTATAACGAGGAGAACATTGAGCGGCTGAAGAAGAAATTCGATATCCAGATCAAGAGCATCGGCATGAAGTAAGCCTTGCCGCGTTTGGAGGTCGGTCCGCGCAGACTGACCTCCGTTTTTCTCACGACAACAAAAGATACATGAACATGTGACAGCTGAAACGGATCAATCGACCGATCCGCAGCTGTGCCGGAACACCGCAGGATGAATGCAATCATGGAGGGAGGAAAAGCATGAACACCCGCAGAATCACAGAGATAGTCCTTGCCTTGCTGATGCTTCTTGCTCTCATGAACGGCTGCAGCGGCAAAGGACAGGAATCCCCCATTGGAACAGAGAGCGCAGTCCCCGCTACCTCAACCAAGGCTCCGGAAGTCACTAAGGCCCCCGCCGCAACTGAAGCACCGCAGGCCACAGAAGAGCCCGGGGACGAAGGACTCTATCATTTTGCAAAGAATTACGCAGTGGACAGCGAGGGCTGGCCCCTTGAAAAGTATGTGTACGAGCAGCCCATTTGTGACACGGACGAGACCTTTACCCGCTGGACCACCTGTTATTATCCTCAGTATCTCCCAGAGGGAGGCTTCAATGACATCGTGACATGGCAGGGTGTCGCAAAATACACCGGTGTGCATATTGAGTACAACATCGTCGACTCTGCCAACCGGCAGCAGAACTTCTCCGTGCTTCTGGCCTCCGATGACCTGGATGAGATTCTGGACCAGGGTTCGTCTTTCTATCCCGGCAGTGTAGATGAGGCCATGGAGGAAGGCTACTTTGCGGATATGTATGATTACCGTCATCTGATGCCCAATTATATGCGGGAAATCAAAGTCCGTTCAGAGAAGAACCCCGATTGCATGGATAAGCTGTTTTACAAAAAGACGCACCTCTGTACCCTGTACGGACTGGTAATCGGACCGGTGCCCAGTATGGGTTCGACAATCCGGCAGGATTGGCTGGACCGGATGGATATGGGCTCCGCCAAGGAGATTACTACCTTTGACAAACTGCATGACGCGCTGTATGCCATGAAGGTGAATTTCTCCAATAACGAGTACAACCAGGAAGAGATCTTTCCGTTCTACCTGTGGAGCTGCGGCGAGATCACTCCGGGCTGGATATTCCCGGGCTATAATACGGCTCTGTTCATGTCCCGCCTGTCGAATCGCCGCGTGGTGGACGGGGTAGTGCAGCACTGCGGCACCACGGAGGACGACCGGGAGCTGATGACCATGCTGGCCCAGTGGTATGCAGAGGGTTTGATCAGTCCCAATTTTCAGTCCTATGTCGTGGGCGGCACCTTCGATGCCGGCTTTATGAAGGACATGGTGGGCTGCATGCCTCAGATGCCGGGCTCCATCAATATGTTGGAGGCAAATGGGGCCGATCCGAATACCCATTGGGAGCCGATTCCCCGCACAAAGCGATTTGACGGGCAGATCCTGGAATTCGGAAACCGCCTGGCGGAGACGCATAACGGTTTTACCAACATCAACGCCAAGTGCCATAATCTTGAACTGGCAGCGGCTTACCTGGATTGGTGGATGAGCGATTTCGGCGGCGAGTACACCTCCTGGGGCCCGGAAGGCTGGATGTGGGATTACAACGAAAGCGGCGAAAAGGAGCTTCAGGACTGGGTCATCAATCATGAGGCAACGATGCTGAATATCATGAACATTTACTCCAACAACAATCTGGTGGAGTTCTGCCTGCATGATATCCGGAGGAGCTACGCCTATCCCGAAGGAAAGCGACCCCTGGCCATGTACGACACCTGGGTCATCCCGGATTACGGCGGACACTATGACTGGCCCAGCGCCATTATTCTCTCAGATGAGGAGACGGAAGAGACGACCTCGATCCTGGCTGACCTGAACACGTATTTCTCCGAAAACTATGTCTCCTTCATCAACGGGGTGAAGCCCCTCAGCGAGTGGGACAACTACATCAATGACATGAAGGCCTTCGGACTGGATCGGCTCAATGCCATTTACCAGGCGGCCTACGACGAATATATCGCCAACCGGTAAGCATTTCCGGACGGGGGTCGGTCAGGAAGGCTTGACCTCCGTCTGCTTTTCCGGACCGGCCTGCGGATTCCCGGTGGTGCGGAAGCTGCGGTTTTCCCTGGAACATAGCCAAGGGAATTCCTGCACCGCAAATCTCCATCAAGGAGGAAAACATGAAAGGAAAACGAATAACAGCCACGGTGCTGGCATTGATGATGGTCGCAGTCCTTTTTGCCGGATGCAGCAGCTCTGAGGAAACGACCCCAAGTATGCCTGCAGCCGCCCAGGCGACCCAGGTACCGTCCGTCACCAAGGCGCCTGCTGCGACTGAAGCTCCGCAGGCTACAGCAGAGCCTGTGGATGAAGGACCTTATCATTTTGCCAAGGGCTACGCCACCGATGCGGATGGCTGGCCTCTGGAAAAGTACGTCTATGAGCAGCCCCTGTGCGATACGGACGATGTTCTGACCAAGTGGACGACCTGCTATAATCCCCAGTACCTGCCCGAGGGCGGATTCAATGCTATCCAGACCTGGCAGATGGTGGAGGAATTCACCGGCGTTCACATTGAGTATAACGTGGTGGACAGCGCCAACCGGCAGCAGAACTTTTCCGTGCTCCTGGCCTCCGATGACCTGGACGACATCCTGGATGGCGGCGCGTCCTTCT
Organism: uncultured Clostridia bacterium; assembly: GCA_947165825.1. Taxonomy (GTDB): domain Bacteria; phylum Bacillota; class Clostridia; order Oscillospirales; family Oscillospiraceae; genus UBA1774. The sequence goes on along the minus strand of CAMVBX010000018.1, from coordinate 12,511 downwards.
ACCCCGGTACCCTGGATGATGCGGTGGAAGACGGCTTCTTCGCCGATCTGTATGACAAGCGGGACCTGATGCCCAACTATATGTGGGAGATCCACAACCGCTCCATCCGAAACCCGGACTGCCTGAACAGCCTCTTTTATAAAAAGACCCATCTGATCACCCTCTACGGTCTGGTCATCGATCCGGTCCCCAGCATGGGCGCCGCGCTCCGGCAGGATTGGCTGGATAAGCTGGATATGGGCTCCGCAGCGGATGTGACCACCTTTGACAAGCTCCATGAGGTCCTGGTGGCCATGAAGGTAAATTTCAGCAACAACCAGTATAACCAGAGCGAGATCTACCCCTACTTCATCTGGGCCAATGGCGAGGCTACTCCCGGCTATAACTTCTGCGGCTTCAATACCGTCCTGTACATGACCCGCCTGAGCTATATGCGGGTGGTGAACGGCGAGGTCCAGGTATGCGGCACCACCGACGATGACCTGGCGCTCATGACCATGCTGAACCAGTGGTATAATGAAGGCCTTATTTCCCCCAATTTCCAGTCCTATACCATCGGCGGAAGCTTCGACGCAGGCTACAGCTCCGATAAGGTCGGCTGCACGCCGGTTGCCCCCGCCTCCGTGACCTTTATCGAGGGCTCCAGCGCAGACCCGGACACCTTCTACGCTCCTGCGCCCCGCACCAGACTCTATGACGGACAGATCCTGGAGTATGGCAACAAGCGTACGGAGACCCACTATGGCTCCTGCACCCTCAATGCCAAGTGCGACAAGCTGGATCTGGCGGTCGCCTGGTGCGACTGGTGGATGAGCGACTTCGGCGGGGATTTCACCTCCTGGGGGCCCGAAGGCTTGTGCTGGCACTTCAAGGAGGACGGTACCCGGGAACTGGAGGACTGGGTCCTGAATCACGAGGCCAGCGCCATGTCCATCATGCAGATCTACTGCAACGACAATCTGGTTATGTTCTGTCTGCACGATATTCGCCGCAGCTATTATTACCCCGGCGGCGAGCGCTCGCTGCAGTTCTACGATGTGTGGACGATCCCGGATTACGGCGGACATTACGACTGGCCCAGCGGCATTGTCCTCTCTGCAGAGGAGACCGATGAGGTCAACACCATCAAGGGCGATCTGGAGACCTTCTTTACGGAGAACTACGTCTGCTTCCTGAACGGGGTCACGCCCCTGAGTGAGTGGGACGCCTACATCCGGGATATGAATACCTTTGGCCTTGATCGGATGACGGAAATCTATCAGAATGCCTATGATCAATTCATGGCTTCCTGAAGTCTGAAGCTTCTTGCAGCCAGGAAAACAGTTGGATAAACAGCGCCTCCGGATGCCAGACGGGAAACGGTCCAAAGGCGCTGTTTTTCCTTCCGCGCCTGCGCGCGAAGCGGGCAATCCGTTCAGCGGGCCTGCGCGTAACGGAAAACAGAAAGGATGAATTGGATGGAGATCAAGGATTTCAACGCACTCGGTGCCGAGTTGGAGGAAAGCATGATGCTCCGCAGCATGCCCATCGCCCTGAAATTCTGTGAAAAGAAAGAGGATGTGTCGGAAAACGCCGTTTTCCCTCTGGAAAAGTTCGGCAAGCATATGGCCCTGTGCCAGGCCTTCTCCTATGCCCGCATGAAGGGGATGACCATCGCCATGGGAACCGGGGACCATTGGTGCTGGAACCCCCTCGTCGGCTATGGAAACGTGGATTGCCGGCCAGGACAGCCTGCCTTTGAGGAGGTGGTGAAGTATATCGGCATACCGGATAAGACCAGGGCAACGGAGTTCTTTGCCGCTTTCCCCAGGCTGCCCCTGGGGAAATACCCCTATGTGGTCATCAGTCCCCTGAAGAACTGCACCTTCGTGCCGGATGTGGTGATGATCTATGCCGAGGCAGCGAAAATCAACCATATGTGCCGGAGCATCAAGTCAGCAATCGGCGGCACCTTTACCAGCAGTTTTGACGGCATCGATTCCTGTATCTACTGCACCGTTCCCTCATTTCTGAACAACGAATACCGGATCACCTTTCCTGACCCGGGAGATCGGGAGCGGGCCAGGGCACGGGATGATGAGGTGATTCTTACGGTGCCAGGTCTGCGGATGAAGGAATTCATGGACGCGTTCCGGACGCAGAACCGTTTCATGGGATTCAATGACCGTCTGCTGGAGTTCAATCTGGATTTCCCACATCCCCCTTTCTACAATACGCTTTTCGAGATGTGGGGACTGGATAACTACGGAACCACCTGGGACGTACCCGCAGGCAAATAGAGCCGCAGCTGCCATGCGGCGGCGGTGACGGAGAAGATCTGAGCATCGAATCCGCCCATTTGAAGTCCGGCGGGGCTGTTTTCCCTCCGGGAAGATAGATTTTCCGCGCCGGTATGCAACACCGGCGCGGAAGGATTAAGCAGATACGGTATGACTCGGCGAACCCCTTTTGTGACTGTTCAGGAGATCGGCACGGCTTTGCTGGGCTTGCTCTGGAGGGAATTGGTCATGAAACGGGAGAAAACGCCCAGCTCAGCGTTCTTTTTTGCTTTGGCGGAAATCATATAGAACTTCAGGGGCCAATCCTTCAGCTCCTCAATCTCCAGGTATGCGATACCCGGATTCCTGCGCCAGGCGGGGGGCGTGAAGGAGAGAAACACCCCCTTGTTGCATCGGGCGAGATTGTAGCGCACATCCAGCATTTTTGTGGACAGCGCCTGCTGCGTGAGGGATATGCCGAACTCATCCTTCGCCAGCTTCATGAATCGGGCGTCATCGACGAACTCAATGCCGCTGGTATTCTCCCGGGGGTCGCTGCAAATGTAGAAGGTTTCATCCTTCAGGGATTCCAGCCGGACCATCCCCTTTTCCGCCAGGGGATGCTGATCCGAAACGACAACATATTGCTGCCCCTCCCCCAGCAGAGTAAAATCAAACTGGTCGGACAGGGGGACCGCATCGGGGGTGATGGACAAACAGGCAAAAATCACCGCGTCCAGACGCCTGCTTTTCAAATGCACGAGAAGATTCTCTGTGGTGTCGATGATCATATCCAGGACGAGATTCGGATGGTATTCGAATAAGTCCGTTTTCATCATGCTGTACGCCATGGGCGGGAACATGAGCTTGCTGCAGAACCCGATATGGATGGTTCGCTGGGAGGCGTTTTGATCGGAGGCAACGGAGAACAGCTCCCGGTAATCATCCAGGATCTTTTCCATGATGGGGATCGCCCGTTCCCCGGCGGGAGTGAGGTGAAGCAGGTTGTCGGACGAATCCATCGGCCGCTCAAAAAGCTGGATCCCCAATTCGGATTCCGCGGCGCTCACCCTTCGGGAGACGGATGACTGTGCACAGGGGATGATGTATGCCGCTGCGCTGAAGCTCCTTGCGCGCGCAACGGCAAGAACTGTGGAGATGATTTCAAGATCCATCTTTGCTTCCTCCTCTCTTTTCAGACAGTCGACATGCGCATCGGCGGATTGATCACAGATTTCGGGAAGCGGGACTATGGAAAGATCCCTGCCGGGACCGGGAACACCATCCCGCAGAATCATGATACCAGAGAATCCGCGTGTTTGCAAGTTTTCCGGTCCTCCGGGGCCAGGCGTTCCCTTCGGAGATGCTTTCCGGCCGAGTATACGGTCAAGCTGCGTCCCCGAGTTGTCACGGCAGGAAGGGGCGTCTCCGAGTATCCATCGGTTGACAAACCCGGTTGGAAATGCTACTCTCTTTTCGGTAATTTTATATGGGCTTGAGTGCCGCCTGCCGGGTTTGCCCGGCTGCGCGGAGAATATGGGAATCGGGTGAAAGACCCGGACGGGACCGCCGCTGTAAGCGCCGAGAGCCTGCATCATCCGGCGAAAGCCGACCACTGGGAAACCGGGAAGGGGATGCGGGGTCGTGATCAGGCGTAAGTCAGAAGACCTGCTCAAGACGAAAAACGCCGGCCTACGGACTATGGGACCGGCGTATGACTGCGCAGTAAAACGGCTGCGGGTGCATTTTGCGCCCGCAGCTTTTTTGCATGAATAAAGGAAAGGAAATGAAGTCAATGAAACGATCCACCGCGAAAACCCTTCTGTCGCTGGTTCTGGTCGTCGTGCTGACGCTGGCGCTCTGCGCTCCGGCAATGGCGGCGAAGACAGTACTCAGCAAGCAGAGCCTGACGGTCAACGGCCAGCCCGTGGACTGCCAGAAGTACAACATCGACGGCCGCAACTATTTCAAGCTGCGGGACCTGGCCAAGCTCCTGGACGGGACGGCCAGCCAGTTCGACGTGAGCTATGACAAGGCGGCCGACGCCATCGTCATCACCACGGACCATGCCTATACCACCCCGGACGGCACGGAGCTGAAGACCGGTGAGGATAAGAGCGCCACTGCCCGGGTCAGCCGTCAGAGCGTCATCATCGACGGAGAAAAGTGCGAGGATCTGACCGTCTACAACATCGGCGGCAACAACTACTTCCAGCTCCGGGAGCTGGGCAAGATCCTGCATTTCTACGTCCACTATGACGAAGTCACCAACACTGCCGTCGTGGACGAGCAGAAGGAGGACGAGGACTGGGATACCGGCGACGCCAGCCTGGATGATCCCCGCAACCAGGACGGCATGGGCGCCACTGAGGTGCTGGTGGTCTCCTTTGGCACCAGCTTCAATGACAGCCGCCGCCTGACCATCGGCGCCATCGAGGCTGCCATGGAGAAGGCCTTCCCGGGCTATGACGTGCGCCGGGGCTTCACCGCCGACATCATCATCAACCATGTGTATCGGCGGGACGATGTGAAGATCGACAATGTCAAGCAGGCTTTGGATCGGGCTGTGGATAACGGCGTTTCCTATCTGCTGGTCCAGCCCACCCACCTGATGGACGGCTACGAGTACAACGATCTGAAGGAAGAATTGAAAGCCTACGAAGGGAAATTCAAGGCCATCGTCCTGGGCGATCCCATCCTCACGAGTGATGAGGACTATGAGGTCGTCATCAAGACCATCACCGAGGCTACTGCAGAGTACCTGGACGGCAATACCGCCATTTGCTTCATGGGCCACGGCACCGAAGCCGCTTCCAACCATGTTTATGCCGATATCCAGGCAAAGCTGGCTGAGGCGGGTTACAAGGATTACTTCATCGGCACCGTCGAGGCGGAGCCCACTCTGCAGGATGTGGTGGACGCGGTGAAGGAAGCCGGTTACACCAAGGCTATTCTGCAGCCCCTGATGATCGTGGCCGGCGACCATGCCAACAACGACATGGCCGATCCCGAGGACGAGGAGAGCTGGGTCAGCCTCTTCGCCGCCGAGGGTATCGAGGCCACGCCCGTGCTTAAGGGCCTGGGCGAGTACGAAGCCATCCAGCAGCTGCTGGTGGATCACCTGAAGACCGCCGCTGCGGAAGCCCTGGACGAAGACTATGACACCGGCGATGCCAGCCTGGATAATCCCCGCAACCAGGACGGCATCGGCGAAAAGGAACTCCTGGTGGTGTCCTTCGGCACCAGCTTCAACGCCAGCCGTGTGGAGACCATCGGCGCCATCGAGGCCGCCATGGAGAAGGCCTTCCCTGAGCTCAGCGTACGCCGCGGCTTTACTGCGGACATCGTCATCAACCATATTGCCCGCCGGGACGGCGAGGTCATCGACAACATGGCCCGTGCTCTGGACCGCGCTGTGGAGAACGGCGTTAAGGAGCTGTACGTCCAGCCCACCCATCTGATGGCCGGGTTTGAATACGACGACGTGGTGGAAGAGGTCATGTCCTACAAGGACAAGTTTGACAAGATCGTCATCGGCAAGCCCATCCTCACCAACGATGCGGACTTCCAGGCTGTCATTCAGGCCATCACCGAGGCCACTGCGGAGCAGGCCAAGGAAGAAGGCACCGCTATCTGCTTCATGGGTCACGGCACCGAACATAAGTCCAACGCCGTTTACGCCAAGCTGCAGGGCCTGCTCACCGATGCCGGATACGCCAACTACTTCATCGGCACTGTCGAGGCGGAGCCCACTCTGCAGGACGTGGTGGATGCCGTGAAGGAAGCCGGGTACACCAAGGTCTATCTGGAGCCCCTGATGATCGTGGCCGGCGACCATGCCAACAACGATATGGCCGATCCCGAGGACGAGGAGAGTTGGGTCAGCCTGTTCGCCGCCGCCGGCATTGAGGCCGAACCCATCCTGCGTGGCCTCGGTTCCCTGGAGCCCATCCAGCAGCTGCTGGTTGCCCATATGAAGGACGCCATGGAGGGCACCGAAGAGCTGGATATGCCCGCCCGGAAGCTGGCGGAGACTGCGGATGAATCCGTTGCCAAGGAAGGCGCCGAGCCTGTTACCGGCAATCAGCTGGCGGACGGCATCTACAGCGTCAAGGTCAATACCGGCGCCAAGATGTTCAAGATCACCGAGGGCAAGCTTGAGGTGAAGGACGGCAAGATCACCGCCACCGTCACCATGAGCGGCAAGAGCTACACCTGGTTCTTCGTGGGCGAGAGCAGCAAGATCGCCGACTGCGAGGACAGCGCGTTTATCCCCTATGTGGAGAATGAAAACGGCGAATTCACCTTCACCTTTGCGCTGGAGGCCCTCGACCAGGTCATTCCCTGCGCCGCTTACAGCAAGAATAAGGACGCCTGGTATCCCCGAAACATCCTGTTCGACTCCGATACGCTGGAAGCGATCGGCTGAGCATCGGGTACAGCCTGAAACATAGAACGGAACGGGACGCGCCGCAGAAATGCGGCGCGTCAGCGTGTCGACAAAGTCTTGTCGCCCCGCTGAAGCAAGTTTTTCGAACAGGAAATACGGTAGAAATTGTTCGAAAAACTTCTGATTGAACGCGAAAGACACCCCTCCTGGGTTTCTTTCGCGCTATCTTCCTTCCCGTTTTCGTTCCATTTTCGGGTTTGTCTACAGTTTGACGCGCCGCAGAAATGCGGCGCGTCCTTTTGCACGGCATGCCTTGTTCCGTTTCGGGAAGTGTGTTATGATGCGGCCAGACCAGGAAGGAAAGGGATAGCTATGCATAAGTATTTTGAGATCAACGAACAGGGTCACAATATCCGCTGCAAGCTCTATTCCAGTGGTTCGGGGATGGCCAAGCGGGCTGTGATCTTCTGCACCGGCTTTGCCGGCCACCGGGACAATCACGCGGCGGAGGGTTTTGCCGAAAAGCTGCTGTCCAAAGCGAAGGACGTGATGATGATCGTGTTCGATTGGCCGGCTCACGGGGATGACGTGAAGAAAAAGCTGACCCTGGAGGACTGCGATACCTATCTGGAACTGGTGATCCGGGCAGCCGGGGAGCGCTTCTGCGCGGAACGGATCTACGCTTACGCGACCAGCTTCGGCGGGTATCTTGTGCTGAAATACCTTGCGGAGCGGGGAAATCCCTTTGAGAAGATCGCCCTCCGCTGCCCGGCAGTGGATATGTATGACGTGATGACCAGGGATATTATGCGGAATGACGAATACGAGCGGATCATGAAGGGGAAGGACGTGCAGGCGGGCTTTGACCGGAAGGTCACCATCAACAGGGCGTTTCTGGATGCCCTGAAGGAAAACGACCTCCGCCAGCGGGACTTTCTGGACTGGGCAGAGAGTATCCTGATCCTTCATGGAACTGCCGATGAGGTGGTGCCCTTCGCCGACAGCCGCTCCTTCGCGGAGAACAATCTGATCGAATTTTTCCCCGTGGAAGGGGCGGATCACCGGTTTCAGAATCCCGTACATATGAGTCTGGCGACCAAGGCTGTCCTGCAGTTTTTCGCCCTTTGACGGAAGCGAGCCTTCCGGGGGAAGGGAGTCTTGCTCTGCCGCCGGACCTGTGCTATGCTGTGGGAAGCGCACAGAAAGAAGGAAGTTAACATGAAAAGAACCTTATCCCTGCTCCTTGTCCTGCTCCTGCTGGCGGGACTTTCCACGGCCGCCCATGCGGAAGACGTACGCCTCAGCAGCCAGGCGCTTACGGTGGACGGCAGAAGCGTTGCCTGCGAATACTACAATATCGACGGATACAATTATTTTAAGCTGCGGGATATCGCCTTTGTGCTGAACGGAACGTCCAGCCAGTTCTCCGTGGACTATGATGAGGCGGCCCGGGCGGTGAAGATCGTCACCGGGGAAGCCTATGTCTCCGTGGGGGGTGAGCTGGCAAAGGGGGAAGACTTGTCCTCCACCGCCAGACCTTCGACCCAGACCATTTTGGTGAACGGGCAGAAACGGAGCGATCTGAAGGCCTACTTCATCGGGGGAGACATCGGGAACAATTATTTCAAGCTTGCGGATCTGGGCGGCGCCCTGGGTTTCGGCGTGGGATACGACGAAAAGACCAAGACCATCCGCATCGAGAGTAGAAAGGAAACCGGCCCGGTGACCGCCCGCCTTGGCCTTACGGCGGACGCGGGGCGGGAATACCTGGATAAGATCGTCTTCCTGGGAGACAGTACCACCTACGGCATCGGGTATTATTACCGCCATGGCTATTCGGGCCTCTGCCCGCCCAGCCAGGTCTGGACCCCCAGCAGCGGCACGCTGAGCCTCTGGGATTACGATACGGCAAAGATCGTTTACCCCGCCACGGGGAAGGAACTGCTCATTCAGGACGCGGCGAAGGCTGCCCAGCCGGAGATCCTGATCATCACCCTGGGGGTGAACGGCATCTCTTCTCTCAGCGAGAAGGAATTCAAGGCGGAGTATTCCGCCCTGGTGAACAATATCCTGGCGGTCAGCCCTAATACGAAGATCATCCTCAATTCCATCTATCCCGTGGCGGACAGCTGGAAGTACCAGAAGGATATCAACAACACGAAGATCAATGCGGCGAACGGGTGGATCGAGGCCATGGCGGAGGAGCTGGGGCTCCGTTTCCTGAACAGCCATGAGGTCCTGGCGGTGGACGGAAAGCTGCCGGAAAGCAGCCATAACGGCGACGGTCTCCATCTGACGGGGGAGAGCTTCGGCAAGGTGATGGAGTATATCCGTACCCACGCCCTGCCGGAGTACGTCGGCTGAAGGCCGGATCCGCTCCCCGAATCCGATTCATGGCACGCCCCGGGCGCGTGCAGCGCAGGGGAGCGGGCCGTTTCCTTTCGCGCGCTATCCGCCGCATCGGTGCGGATGAGCGCCGGAATCCCGATATGGTGCAAAAAAAAGCCTGCCGCCGGTCCAATGACCGGCGGCAGAGCTGCATAGCTGCGTCTGGTTTATGCGTTATAGGCGTCCAGAGTTGCCTGGTAGATGGCCGCAATGGCGTCGCCGCCGTTGGCCATGGCGCCGGAGACGTAGGCGTCCCACTCGCTCATGGGCTTGGAGCCGTCCACGAAGGCCACGTAGTTCTCGGTGATGTAGGTCACCAGGTCGCCGGCAAGGTCGTTCACCTTCTGCTGGTCCTCGTCGGAGAGGTTCAGACCGAAGGGCCACTCCCAGATGCCGTCATAGTGATAGTCATACCAGATCTCGTTGTACTCGATGTACTTCTCGCCGCCGGGGTAATAGAGCTTCCGGTTGCTGTCTTCCAGGCCGCAGTCGGCCAGGTTGTTCAGGGCGTAGAGCAGCAGGCACCAGGTGGTGGCCAGGCCCTGGGGATTGTTCATGACCTGATCGGTGAGCTGGATATCCCCGGCCTCGTTGTAATCCCAGGTATAGCCCTGCTTGCCGTAGTTCATCAGGTTGTAACCGCCCTTGGAGAAGCGGAAGTCGCACCAGGTCACGGCCAGCTCGATGTTGTGGCACTTGGCGCTGACGCTGGTTTCGCCGTAGCTCTTGCGGCTGGCGGCCAGACCCACATGGAAGGTCTGATCCGGGGTGCGCTGCACCTTGTGGATGGTGGCAAAAACGGCGTTGGGATCGGAGCAGTTCTGCTCCAGGGTCATGATGCCGGAGGCGGTGGTGGCGAAGAAACCGACGTTGTCCACCTTGTCCAGATAGTCGTTGTTGGAGGAGGCGCCGGCCCAGTCGGGGTCGATGAGGCCCGCGTTCCAGCACTTGTTCAGGTAGGTCATCAGCTCCCGGTCACCCTCGGTGAGGTGGATCAGCTGAACCTTATTGTCGATCTGGAAGGGGGTCTGGAAAGCGCCGGTGTTCACATAGCCGACGGTGTCAAAGGAAGCGAATACCTGAGCGCCGGAGATTTCCACGGTGCTCATGATCTGCCAGGGAGCGGTGGAATAGCCCTGGCTCTTCATGGCGGTCATCATGTTGAAAACCTCGTCCCAGGTGCGGATGGTTTCCCGGTTGAAGCCCAGCTTCTCCGCCCAGTCAGCCCGGATCACGGGGCCCATGTTCACCACGGGGCCGTCGTACAGATCCCAGAAGGAGTACACAAAGTCGTCCTCGTAGAAGACGTCGCTGTAGGTGGCCTTATCGTTCGGATCCCGATAAGCGGCCTCATACATGTAGTTGGGGCAGTAGTCCCGGTAGTCGTAGATATTGATGAAGTAGCCGTCCTCCACCGCTTCTTTCACGGTGCCGGAGTAATAGGTGGCGCCATGCATCATCAGGTCCCGCATATCGTCGGCGGCCAGAAGGGTGGCAAAGTTCTGCTGCATGGCGTCCATGGTGACGATGGTATACTCCACGTTCACGCCGGTCTGCTTTTTCAGTTCCTGGGGGAACTCCATGGAATTGAAGCCTTCCTCGGGGATGTACTCGGGGTTCCAGCACACGGTCCAGAAGGTGAGGGTCTCATCCGCCTCACAGAAGGGCAGACGGTAGTCATACTTCTCGGTGGCAATGCCTCGGGCATCTGCGGCAAAGTTGCCCTTGGCAAAGTGATAGGGGCTCTCGGTGGCGGCGGGGGTGCTGGTCACGGCGGCGCTGCCGCCCTTTGCTCCGCCGCAGCCGGCGAACAGGGCAGCGAGCAAAGCTACGGCCATGAGCAGTGCGATGCGTCTTTTCATGTTCTTTTCCTTTCCGTCATTGATTTTTCGATTCCTCGCGTCCTCTATGTCTCGGGTCTTGCACCCGCTGAAAAGATGGGAACCTCGCATCCCGCGGGGAAAGAGATATTGCCAAGTTGGTCAAAACAGATCAACGATCCGGCAGAGAAGGTCAGTCCAGGATCGGATTGCCGACGTGCTTTTCGTAAACCAGGGCCGCAGCCCCTACGGCGGCAGTCATGCGGCCGAAGCTCCCGCTCCGCAGGAAACGGACCCTGCGGAAAAGGGCTTCACCATGGCATCGCGCCAGATAATTCAGCACACTGTCGTAAAAAAAGGCGTTTTCGTCCGCCATGGTCCCGCCCAGAACCACGAGATCCGGACTGAGCAGGTTGAGATAGTCGGAAAGGGCGGAACCGAAGTAGGATCCCGCTTCCTCCAAGGCGGCGACGACCGTCCGGTCATTCTGACCGGCAGCCTGCAGGATATGTCCGAAATTGACTTGTTCCATGGGGACGGGGATCCTGGTAGACGCACCGGCCATGACCTGCTGACGGATCCGCCGGTTGATGGCCCGCACGGAGGCGTAAAGGTGAACGCAGCCCCGTTTGCCGCAGCGGCACAGCTCACCGTTCAGATCCACGCTGTTATGGGCAAAGCCGTCATCCCGATCGTCCCAATGACGCAGGATCCGCCCGGAGGAGATCTGCCCCACGGTGAAGCCGATATCGCAGAGGAAAAAAGAGGTGTTGCGGCTGCCCCGTCCCGCTCCGTAGCAGTATTCCGCCAACGCCGCGGTATTGCAGGCGGAATCTGCCGAAACCGGGAGATCCAGCGCCTCTTCCAGCATGGAGCAGATCGGGATCCCGCTCCAGGGCGCAATGGGCTGATCGTAATCCATCAGAAGGCCGGTGATCCCGGTTTCCCGATTCACCGGGCCGAACATGCCCAGGCCCGCGCCGAGCACCGCTTCCTTCGGGATGCTCCGGCGGGTCAGAAAGCTGCGGAAAGTCTCCGCAATACTTTGAAGTACGGTGTCGGGCACGTCGCGGGCAGGGGGGAGGAGCAGAGTCTCCTGCTCCAGGACCTGCAGCTTCAGGTCACAGAGCACCAGACTCACGAAGCCGTAGGAGATGTGGATGCCCAGAAGAAAGCCGGCTCCCGCCTGGATGTCAAAAACAGAAGGCCGTCTGCCGCCGGAGGATTCCTTCAGACCGGTTTCCAGGATCGCGCCCTTCTGCAGCAGAGATTGGATCGCCCGATTGGTGGTGCTGGGGGTCCAGCCCAGCTTGGCTTCCAACGCCTTTTTCGTCTCCGGGGGATTCTTTTGCAGAACGTTGTAAACGCGCAGTTCGTCGCCGGACAACTCCATGATGTTCACGGCTGCATCTCCTCCCGGTTTCCGTCTCAGCACTTGCCTCAGCACGGCTGGCACACGTATTATATAACTTTTTTCCAAAATGGCAATATGTAAATATGGATGATATCCGCTCAGCATCGATGAATGTCCCTGTGCTCAATAGACAAAATGCAGAAAGAAGAGAAGAGAATCAGAGCCCGGATCCCGCAGGATCCGGGCTCAGCGTGTCGACAAAGTCTTGTCGCCCCGCTGAAGCAAGTTTTTCGAACAGGAA
>CAMVBX010000017.1 GCA_947165825.1 uncultured Clostridia bacterium | reverse complement strand
CGCGCCTGCGGGCGCGAACTCTGCGAGGCTTTGGTACTTTGTCTACAGTCTGAGGGCCACCCCGATGGGGTGGCCCTTACGGTTTTTATAGATGCGGGGATTCGAAGGGAGCGGGAGTGAATGGGGCGCCGGTTGACAAGACAGGTACTATCCTATATATTAAACGCATGACATACGCGGAAGCGGTGCAAGCCGGTCCTCAGGCGGATCGGCTGTGTACGCAGAGAGACAGGGGGACGAAAAATGCAGGTTTTGATCCGGGCTTACGACGGGGAAAACAAGCTGGAGAAGCGGATGGCTGTTCGGGCGCGTCATCTGGAAAACATGGCGAAGGTGAACGGCAGAGTGATCTGCGCCGGGGGACTTCTGGACGAAGACGGAAAGATGAAGGGATCGGCGCTGATCCTGGAATTTGCGGGCAGGGAACAGCTTGAGGCCTATCTGGCCTCGGAGCCGTACATCCTTGAGCACGTATGGGAAAAGATCGAGATCGAGCCGATGAACGTCGTCATTCTCAACGGGGAACGCGCGGGGGCGTGATCCTTTCGGGGAATACGGCGGGCCGGCCATCCGGGAAACGGAGGGAGCAGCATGAAAAAAGTCGCGGTATTGTGGTCCAGTCCCAATGAGGAAGGCCTGACGGCTTCGGCGAAAAACGAGTTCATCCGCGGACTCACGGACGCGGGAGCTGAGGTCACGGAGATCCATCTGAACAGCCGGAAGATCGAGCACTGCCGGGCCTGCGGCAGCGGCTGGGGCATGTGTCTTCAACAGGGCAGCTGCGTGATCCGGGACGATTTCCGGGAGATCTATCAAACGCTGGCGGAGGCCGACGGCATCGTCTGGATCAGCGCGGTATACTGGTGGGAGACGACCGAATGCTTCAAAGCCTTCTTTGACCGGCTGCGCCGGTGCGAAGGGATGAAAAACCGCTTTCTGGCGGATAAGCGCTGCGTGCTGATCGCCTGCGCCGGCGGAACCGGACGGGGCGTGGTGGAATGTCTGCAGCAGATGGAACGGGGGCTCACCCACATGGGCATGCGCGTGTATGACCGGATCCCGGTGGTGCGTTACAATCGGGACTATATGCTCCCCACCCTGCGCCCTGCCGGGCAGACCTATGCCCAGCGGCTGGAAACCGGGTTCGACATGTATTATTAACCCGGGTTTGGGATCCGCCGGAAGAACGGAGCCGGGGGCGATGGACGCAAAAGCCGCCGAGGGCACGATGGCAGGACGCCGAAAACCCTTGGCAAAAAACGGACGAATTTGGGAAAAATTCCATTGACAACGGAAATGACGCATGCTATAATCCAACCAAATTTACCAGAGTAAACCGTTGATGCGGAAGTAAAGGCGATCATGCCCCTACAGAGAGCCCGCGCTGCTGAGAGTCGGGTGGGAAACAAGCCGTCATAATGGTCCGCGGAGGGCGCAGTGAAAGCTGCGACGTGAAGGCATACGTCAGTTGCCGGGGATATGATGGTATCCTGCTGAGCGCACGGGCCGGGCCCGTGAATCAAGGTGGCACCGCGGATGGTTTCATTCGCCCTTGACAGAGTGTATTTCTGTCAAGGGCGTTTTTTCATGCGGTGAGAAAGGAGTAAACCATGACGAATCCAGCCGGAAGATTCGGCGTTCACGGCGGGCAGTACATCCCGGAAACCCTGATGAACGCGGTGATCGAACTGGAAAGCGCGTACAACCGGTACAAGGAGGATCCGGCCTTTCAAGCGGAGCTGACCGGGCTGCTGAACGAGTATGCCGGGCGGCCCTCCCGGCTGTATTACGCCCGGCGGCTGACGGAGAAGCTGGGTGGCGCGAAGATCTACCTGAAGCGGGAGGATCTGAACCACACGGGGGCCCACAAGATCAACAACGTACTGGGCCAGGCCCTGCTGGCAAAAAGGATGGGCAAGACCAGACTGATCGCCGAGACCGGCGCAGGCCAGCACGGCGTGGCCACCGCCACGGCGGCGGCGCTCATGGATATGGAGTGCGTGGTGTTCATGGGCAGGGAGGACACGGTCCGCCAGGCGCTGAACGTCTACCGCATGCGGCTGCTGGGGGCGGAGGTGATCCCGGTCACCACCGGAACCGCCACCCTGAAGGACGCGGTGAGCGAGGCCATGCGGGAATGGACGAAGCGCATCTCCGATACCCACTACTGTCTGGGCTCCGTCATGGGACCGCACCCCTTTCCCACCATCGTGCGGGATTTCCAGGCGGTGATCTCCCGGGAGATCAAAGACCAGCTGCTGGAGAAGGAAGGGCGGCTCCCGGATGCGGTGCTGGCCTGCGTGGGCGGCGGGTCCAACGCCATCGGCAGCTTCTATCACTTCATCGGGGACCGGAGCGTGAGGCTCATCGGCTGCGAAGCGGCGGGTAGGGGAGTGGATACCGCGGAAACGGCGGCCACCATCGCCACCGGCAGGCTGGGCATCTTCCACGGCATGAAGTCCTATTTCTGCCAGGATGAATTCGGTCAGATCGCCCCGGTCTACTCCATCTCCGCCGGGTTGGATTATCCCGGCGTGGGTCCGGAACATGCCTGGCTCCACGATATCGGCCGGGCGGAATACGTTCCGGTGACGGACGACGAGGCGGTGGAAGCCTTCGAATTCCTCTCCCGGACGGAGGGGATCATTCCCGCCATTGAGTCCGCCCACGCGGTAGCCCACGCCATGAAGCTGGCGCCGACCATGGACAAAGATCGGATCATCGTCATCACCGTATCCGGCCGGGGCGACAAGGATTGTGCCGCCATCGCCCGTTACAGAGGGGAGGACATCCATGAGTAAGATCCATCGGGCCTTTGAAAAGGGAAAGGCGTTTATTCCGTTTCTCACCTGCGGCGATCCGGATCCGGAAACGACGGCGGCAGCCGTTCGGGCGGCAGCGGCAAACGGAGCGGATCTCATCGAGCTGGGGATCCCGTTTTCCGATCCCACCGCCGAGGGGCCGGTGATCCAGGGGGCGAATCTGCGGGCCCTGCGGGGCGGGATCACCACAGACCGGGTCTTCGATCTGGTGCGGGAGCTGCGGCGGGACGTGACCGTTCCCCTGGTGTTCATGACCTACGCCAACGTAGTCTATTCCTACGGGGCAGATCGCTTTATTTCCACCTGTGCGGAGATCGGGATCGACGGGCTGATCCTTCCGGATCTGCCCTTTGAGGAAAAGGAGGAATTTCTTCCCCTCTGCAGGAAATACGGAGTGGACCTGATCTCCATGGTCGCCCCCACCTCGGAGGACCGGATCGCCATGATCGCCAGGGAGGCGGAGGGGTTCCTATACGTTGTGTCCAGCCTGGGCGTCACCGGGGAGCGAAGCGAGATCCGTACGGATCTGGCCGCCATGGTGAAAACGGTGCGGGAGAACACCCGGACGCCCTGCGCCATCGGCTTCGGGATCTCTACGCCGGAGCAGGCAAAGCAGATGGCCGCCCTGTCCGACGGGGCGATCGTCGGGAGCGCTATCGTACGCATTGTGGAGCAGTATGGAAAAGAAGCACCGGAAAAGGTGGGAGGATACGTCAAGGCCATGAAGCAGGCCATTGCGGAACTGAATTAAGGAGGAATCACCATGTATAAGGAAATTCTGACAAAGATCACCAGCGGACAGAAACTCAGCGAGCAGGAGATATTTGAACTGATCGCCGCCATCAACAAGGATGAGATCACCGATGTGCAGATCGCGGGCTTTCAGGTGGGTCTGCTGATGAAGGGGACAAGTCTGGAAGAGCTTGCCGCCTTTGCCAAGGCCATGCGCGCCAACTGTGTGCCGCTGAAGCCCAGGGTCAGCGCTGAGCTCATGGATACCTGCGGTACCGGCGGCGGCCTGTCCACCTTCAATATCTCCACCGCCACGGCCCTGGTGGCCGCAGCGGCGGGTATCCCCATCGCCAAGCACGGCAGCCGCTCCATCTCCAGCCTCTCCGGCAGCGCCGACGTTCTGGAGGCCCTTGGGGTGAACATCGAACTGACGCCTGCGCAGGCGGAAAAGCTGATCGAGGATATCGGCATTGCCTTTATCTACGCGCCTTTGTTCCACCCGGTGATGTGCAAGGTGCTGCCGCCGGAGGCGGAGCTGGGGATCAAGACCATCTTCTATACCATTATCGGCCCCCTCATCAATCCCGCTTTCGCGCCCCGGCATCTGCTGGGCGTGTATAAGCCGGAGATCCTGGATACCGTGACCTATGTGGCCAAAGAGCTGGGCTATACCACAGCCATGTTCGTTCACGGCCTGGATGGGTTGGACGAGATCTCCCTCCTGGGAAAGACCCGGATCAATGAACTGAGAAACGGCGAAGTCCGCAGCTATGAGATCCAGCCAGAGGACTTCGGCCTGGAGCGCTGCACCATCGACGATATCAAGACCGGCACGCCGGAGGAGAATGCCGCCGTGATCCGGGGGGTGTTCAGCGGCGAGATCGCCGGCCACCGGAAAAACGCCATCATCCTCAATGCCGCCGGAGCGCTGCTGGTGGGGGATAAGGCCGGGAGCATGGCCGAGGGCATCGCCCTGGCCCGGGAGATCATCGACAGCGGAAAGGCCATGGCCAAGCTGGAGGCTTTGGTGGCCCACTCCAACGCCTTCCCGAAGGCCGAGCAGTGAGCGCCTTCCTGGAAGCCCTCCGGCGCAGAGCGTCGGAGGGCCTTATCCCGGTGATCCCGGATTTCAAGATGATCTCCCCGTCGGAGGGACCGCTTTTTGTCGGTCGGGATCCCGTCGCTGCGACAAAGGACATGGTCCGGGCCGGGGCTCCCGTCCTGTCCGTGGTGACGGAGGAAACGCATTTCGGCGGTTCCCTGGAGCTCCTGCGGGAACTTGCAGCCGCAGCGGGAGTGCCGGTCCTGCGGAAGGATTTTATTCAGAACACAGAGGACATCAGAGAGACGGCGGCCTGCGGCGCCTCCGCCGTGCTGCTGATCTGCGCCGCAATGGAAGCGGATACCCTGCGGGCCTGTTATGCCGAAGCGCTGAAGCTGGGGCTGGAGCCGCTGGTGGAGGCGCACACCGCCGAAGAGCTGCGTTTTGCCTCCGGGCTGGGTTGTCCGCTGCTGGGAATCAATAACCGGGATATCCTGGCGCTGGAACGGGATGGCGGAACAGTGGGGCTGACGGCAGAGCTGGCGGCCCTCAAGCCCCCCGGCGCTTTCCTCGTCAGCGAGAGCGGGCTGCAGACGCCCGACGACGTGCGCAGGGCGATCCGGAGCGGCGCGGATGGGGCGCTGGTGGGCACCGCCATCTGGCGGGCCGAGGATCCCTTTGCCTTCTACCGGGCGCTCTCGGGGGCTGAGGTCGGACCATGAGACCTCTGCTGAAAATCTGCGGCCTCATGCGGGAGGAGGACGTGCTGCTCTGCTGCCGGAAGGGGGTGGAGATCTGCGGCTTTGTAACGGAGTATCCCGTGCAGGTGCCATGGAACCTCACAGGGGACCGCTGCGGGGAGCTGCTGCCTCTGGTGAAGGACGGGGCAAGGAGCTGCGTCGTCACCGGCGGAACGCGGGAAAAAATCCGCGCCCTGGCCCTGCGTCTACAGCCGGATTTCGTGCAGCTCCACGGGGGAGAGAGCCTGGCGGTCACCGCGGACCTGGTGCAGGACCTGGCTCCCCGGGGGATCCGGGTGATCAAAACGGTGCCTCCCTCCGCAGAGGCGCGCCGGAGAGAATTCGGAACGGCGGATCCGGGGGAATGCGGAAGGCTTTTGGAGCGGGCGGGGGTTTACGCGGCTCTGGTGGACGCCCGGGGGCCGGATAACGCGGCGAAAGCCGGAGCGCGGGTGGATCCGTCTCTTTTCTTGGCCGTACGGGAGGCCGTCCGCTGTACGGTGATTCTGGGGGGAGGCGTGCGGAGCGAGAACTGCGCGCAGCTGATCGCGTCCCTGGACCCGGCGGTGCTGGACGTCATGACCGGCGTGGAGACGAAACCGGGGATAAAGTCCGAAGCCATGCTGGATGCGCTGCTGGCGGCCATGGAGACTGCGCATCGGCCGCCGGGCTGAGACGGGTTGACTCCGCCGCACATTTCATTATAGAATCAGAAAAAAGCGGAAACACAGACAGGAAGCGTTTGAAAAGGAGAAGCAACATGAAAATCACGGTTCTGAACGGCAGCCCCCGCACGAAGGGAAATACCGCAGCCCTGATCGCCGCCTTTACGGAAGGCGCGGAAAGCAAGGGACATGAGGTCACCGTCCTGCCGGTGGGCACCATGAAAATCGGCGGCTGCAGAGGCTGCGAATACTGTCATACGAAGGGCGGCGGGACCTGCGTCCAGAAGGACGATATGGAGCAGGTCTATCCCGCGCTGGCGGAGTCGGAGCTGGTGGTGCTGGCTTCACCGGTATACTATTTCGGCCTGACGGGTCAGCTGCAGTCCGCGGTGTCCCGCTTCTATGCGGTGATGGCGCCGGCGGCAAAAAAGTGGGCGCTTATCCTGACCTCCGGTTCCCCCAACGTATACGCCGCCATCGAAGCGCAGTATAAGGGCATCCTGAATTTCATCCAGGCCCAGGATCTGGGCATCTTCGAATACAACGGCAAGCAGGTCGGTACGGAAGCCGCTCTCCGCGAGGTCAGAGACTTCGGCGCATCCCTGTAAACCGCAGGAACGGGACGAAATGAGCCGGACGGAGGAAGTCACGTTCACCAATATGTGCATGATCCGGGATGGAGACCGGGTGCTGATCCAGGATCGAAGGGATCCGGACTGGCCCGGTGTTGCCTTTCCCGGCGGTCACGTGGAGCGGGGGGAGGCCTTTGCCGACGCAGTGATCCGGGAGGTTTGGGAGGAGACGGGGCTTGCCGTTTCCGCGCCCCGGCTGACCGGGATCAAGGACTGGTACGATAAGGGACGGCGCTATGTCGTTCTGCTGTATCGGGCAGACCGCTTTTCCGGAGTTCTCCGTTCCTCGGAAGAGGGAGAAGTCCGCTGGGTGCCCCTGGCGGAGCTGGGGAAGGAGACGCTGGCGCAGGACATGGCGGATATGCTCCGGGTCTTCCTGGAGGAGGACCTGAGCGAGTTTTATTATCGGCAGACCGGGAACGGCTGGAGCCGGGAACTGAAATAAAGCCCCGGAGGGCAGGAGAGAGTACCATGAAAACGAGCTTTGATCCCCTGGCGCAGCGATATCCCTCTCAGCGTTACCCCATCTATGCCCGGGGCGGTATGGTGAACTGCTCCAGTCCCCTGGCTTCCGCCGCAGGCCTGGAGGCGCTGAAAAAGGGCGGCAACGCCATGGATGCCGCAGCAGCCGCGGCGGCCGCCCTCACGGTGGTGGAGCCCACGGCAAACGGGATCGGATCCGACGCCTTTGCCCTGGTCTGGTGCGAGAAGGAAAAACGGCTGTTCGGCCTCAATAGCAGCGGTCCCGCGCCTATGCTGGCCAGCGCCGAGAGGATCCGGGGGGAGGGAAAGGCTCCGGAGGGAAAAATGCCCGCCCGGGGTTGGACGCCCGTGACCGTCCCCGGGGCGCCCAGGGCCTGGGCGGAGCTGGTCGGACGCTTCGGCAAACGCACCCTGGCGGAGGACCTGGCGCCCGCTGCCGCCTATGCCCGGGAGGGCTATCCCTGCGCGCCGAACCTGGCGCAGACCTGGCGCGCGGCCTGGGAGAGCTTCCGGAAGACCCTGCAGGGACCGGAATTCGAGGCCTGGTTCAGAACCTTTGCCCCGGCGGGAAGGAGCCCGGAGGCAGGGGACCTCATCCGGCTGCCGGAGCATGCGGATACCCTGGAGGAGATCGGCGCCACCGGGGGAGAGAGCTTTTACCGGGGGGAACTGGCGAAAAGGATCGATGCGGAGAGCCGGAAGTACGGCGGATATCTCCGCTATGAGGATCTGGCCGCTTACGAAGCCCGGTGGGTGGAGCCCATCCGGCTGAACTACCGGGGCTATGAGGTCTGCGAGATCCCTCCCAACGGACAGGGCATCGTAGCCCTGATGGCCCTGAACATCCTGAAGGAGTTTTCCTTCGGGGAGAAGGATTCCCCGGAGACCTGCCACCGGCAGATCGAAGCCGTGAAAATGGCCTTTGCGGACGCTTTTCGCTACGTGACGGATCCCCGGGAGATGGAGGTCGACTGTACCCGGCTCCTGGACCCTGCCTACGGCGCCCTGCGGGCGCGGGAAATGACGGATCGGGCCCGGATCTGGACCCACGGGATCCCGCCGAAGAGCGGTACGGTATACCTGTGCTGCGGGGACGGAGAGGGGAACATGGTCTCCTACATTCAGTCCAACTATATGGGCTTCGGCTCCGGGATCGTGGTGGACGGCACCGGGATCGCCCTGCAGAACCGGGGGACGGATTTCTCCCTGGATCCCAGCCACGCGAATTTCCTCAGGCCCGGAAAGCGCACCTATCATACCATCATCCCGGGGTTCCTGATGAAGGACGGCCTGCCTGTGGGGCCCTTCGGCGTGATGGGCGGCTATATGCAGCCCCAGGGGCATGTTCAGGTGGTCATGAACCATGTGGACTTCCATCTGGATCCTCAGCAGGCCCTGGACGCCCCCCGCTGGCAATGGATGCGGGACGGGCGCGTTACGGTGGAGACCCGCTTTGATCCCGACCTGGCCCGGAGTCTGCGCAGACGGGGACACGAGGTCAGCGTCGATCTGGACACGGCCTCCTTCGGCCGGGGGCAGATGATCCTCCGTCTGCCCAACGGTGTGCTGGTGGGGGGAACGGAATCCCGCACCGACAGCAACATCGCCTGCTTCTGACCGAAGGGAAGCAGGCAGCGGACACATCCCGCGAGACCCGACCGGGTCTGCGGGGTGTGCTTTTTGCGTTTTTTGAAAAAATCCTGTCCGATCGGTGAACCTTTTGCCTTTCGATACGGTCTATACGGACGGAAGGAGGCGGTGTGATGGAGAGTTTCGAAAGCCTGCTGGAGACCCACCGGGGAGCGGTGGAGCGCTTTGTGCGCTGGCGGATCGGGAACCGGGAGGATGCGGAGGACATCCTGCAGGAGACGTATCTGGCGGCTTTCCGCCGTTTTCATCAGCTTAGGAGTCAGGACAGCTTCAAGGCCTGGATGCTCAGCATCGCCCGGAATAAATGTGCGGATCATTACCGGGAACGCCCGGAGGCGGTACCCCTGGAGGAAGTCCCGGAGGGGGCGCTGGTGCAGAGTCGGTACGGCCTGCGGGAGGAGAGTCCCGTAGCCGACACCCTGGACGCCCTCGGGGAGCGGGAACGGGAGATGCTGCTCCTTTACTACTTTGAAGAGCTGAAACAGGAAGAAATCGCCCGGCGGCTGCAGATCCCGCTGGGGACGGTGAAGAGCCGGCTGTACGCCGCGAAAAAGCAATTCAGAAAACATTATCCCTGTCCGCCGAAAGGAGAGACGATCATGCTGAAAAAGACGCTGCCGGAGATCATGCCGGAATACAGGATTATCCCCCGAACGGAAAGCGCCTTCCCCGTGGTCTGGGAGGAGCTGATGGGATGGTTCATCGTGCCGAAGGAGGGAGAGAAGCTTGCCTGGGCCATGTACGATTTCCCGGAGCGGAAGCGGGGAGAATACGTGGAGCTGACCTGCTCCGGCAGGGCGGAGATCCACGGGATCCAGGGGACCGTTATCCGGGCGAAGGAATATGACGCCATGCCCTGCAACCGGATCGACGGGACGAATTTTGCCGCCCGGACCTTCGTCGCCCAGCTCACGGATACCCACTGCCGTATCCTGGCGGAGAGCCACAGGTCGGGCGGGGTGGAGCGGCTGCACACCTTCCTGGACGGTGAGGATTTCCTGCCCAACTGGGGCTTCGGGGAGGATAACTGCGGCAATGAGATCCATATTTCCCCGAAGGGAGACATCCAGCGGGAGGGAGATCGGATCACCGCGAAAGAGAAACCTTTCCTTCTGGACGTGGTGGGCCGGTACACCGTGGAGATCGGAGGCAAGTCCTGCGACACCGTCTGTGTCATGGATATCGAGACTTACGATGCAGGCGTGGCCACAGAGCAATTCCTGGACCGGGAGGGGAGAACGGTGCTCTGGCGCCGATTCAACCGGGACGACTGGCAGGTGAAGGCCGGAGACCGGACCTGGTCCCAGCGTTTGCCGGAAAACGAGGTGCTTTGGATCAACGGGGTGAAATACGTCCACTGGTATGACTGCATCACGGACCGCATCTTCGGAACGCCGATATTGTAGCCTGTTTTCGGATATGCTATAGTTGTATGAGAAATACATGATGATGGAGCTGAGGCTATGCGCATAAAGGACGAGATCCACAGGGAATATGCCCGTTGGCTGGAGGAGGCAAAGGACCCGGAGCTGAAAGCACGCCTGCGGGAGCTGGACGACGCCGGGATCGAGGACGCCTTTTATCAGGATCTGGCCTTTGGTACCGCCGGACTCCGGGGCGTGATGGACGCGGGGACCAACCGCATGAACCGGTATACCGTCGCCAAAGCCAGCCAGGGTCTGGCAAATTATCTGAAGGGGCGGTATGCCGATCCCTCCGTGGCGGTGGCTTATGACAGCCGGAAGCAGTCCGAGCAGTTTGCCCGGATCGCCTGTGAGGTGTTCGCCGCCAACGGAATCCGGGTCCACCTGTACAGGGAACTGATGCCCACCCCCTGCCTGAGCTGGGCGGTGCGGAGCCTGGACTGCAGCGCCGGGGTGATGGTCACCGCCAGCCATAATCCTGCCCAGTATAACGGATACAAGGTATACGGCCCGGACGGGTGCCAGATCACGACCGAAGGGGCGGAGGCGATCCTGGGCGAGATCGAAAAGCTGGATATTTTCCGGGACGTGGTCAGTCTGCCCTTCCAGGATGCCATGGAGCAGGGCATGGCCGCCTGGATCTCCCGGAAAACGACGGACGCCTACGTCTCCCGGGTGCTGGAGCAGAGCGTCCTGTTCGGAGACGAAGCGGACCGGAGTGCCGCCATCGTCTACAGCCCGCTGAACGGCACCGGGCGGAATCCGGTGCTCCGGGCGCTGTATGAGAGCGATTTTCGGAACGTTACCGTGGTTCGGGAGCAGGAGGAGCCGGACGGGGACTTTCCCACCTGCCCCTCTCCCAATCCGGAGAACCGGGAGGCCATGGCCCTGGGCCTGGAGACCTGCAGGAGGATCGGGGCGGACCTGTTCCTGGCTACGGATCCGGACTGCGACCGCTGCGGCGTCGCCGTGCGGGATGGAGCAGAATACCGGCTCCTCACGGGAAACGAGGTCGGTATTCTCCTTCTGGACTATATCTGCGCCCAGCGCAGCAGACACGGAAAAATGCCCCAGGATCCGGTATTTGTCAAAACCATCGTCACCACGGATCTGGCGGAGAAGATCGCCGCCCGATACGGCGTCCGTACGGTGAACGTCCTTACGGGCTTCAAGTTCATCGGAGAGGTGATCGGCGGTCTGGAAGCCCGGGGAAGGGAGAAGGATTATCTCCTGGGCTTCGAGGAATCCTGCGGCTACCTCACCGGCCCCTACGTCCGGGACAAGGACGGGGTCAACGCGGTCCTGATGATCTGCGAGATGTACGCCCGGTATCGGGCGCAGGGGATCACCCTGCCCGGACGGCTGGAGGAGATCTACCGGGAGTATGGATACAGCCTGAGCACCGTGTATTCCTTTGCCTTTCCCGGCTCTGCGGGGATGCGGGAGATGACGGAAAGAATGGAAGCCTTCCGCAGGGAGCCGCCTTCCGCCTGGGGGGAAGAACCGGTGGAAAGGACGCTGGACTATGCCGGCGGCCTGGACGGATTGCCCTGCGCGGACGTGATCAAGTATTTTACCGCCTCCGCCTCCGTGGTGATCCGCCCCTCCGGAACAGAGCCGAAGCTGAAGGCGTATATCTCCGTCACCGCTCCGGACCGGGAGAGAGCACGGGAGCTGGAGCAGCGTATCGCCGCCGAGGTAAAAGCCCGGGTATGAATCCTTCTCTGCATCGCGGCCCCTCCGCATTCCTGCGGCGGGGCTGCTTTTTTCTGCCTCCCGCAAATCGCCGGGATGCAGAATCGGGAAGGAAAATGTATTTGCGCTTTTGCGTTTCCTATGCTACAATATAAAATTACTTGAATAGGCAAATCTGAAGATCGGCGGGGGACCGGCTATGTGGGTCAGCGACAACTGGAAGGATTATGCGCTGCTGGACTGTTCCGACGGGGAAAAACTGGAGCGGTGGGGCAGGTATATCCTCCGGCGCCCGGATCCCCAGGCCATCTGGAGCACCGGAAGGGAAGAAAACTGGGATCGGGCGGACGCCGTTTACCGGCGTTCCTCCAGCGGCGGAGGCCGCTGGACCCTGAGCAACGTGCCGCCCCAATGGCAGGTGAGCTATGGGGACCTGACCTTCCGCATCAAGCTCATGAACTTCAAGCACACGGGCCTTTTCCCCGAGCAGGCGGCAAACTGGGACTTCATCCGCCGCTGCATTACCGGAGCGGGGAGGCCTATCCGGGTGCTGAACCTGTTTGCCTATACCGGGGCGGCCACCCTGGCCGCAGCTTCCGCCGGGGCCAGCGTCTGCCATGTGGACGCGGCGAAGGGCATGGTCGGCTGGGCGAAGGAAAACGCCCAGGTTTCCGGCCTGGGGGAGAAGCCGATCCGCTGGATCGTGGACGATTGCCGGAAATTCGTGGAAAAGGAGATCCGACGGGGCAAACAGTATGACGCCCTGATCATGGATCCCCCTTCTTACGGGAGAGGGCCCACGGGGGAGGTCTGGAAGCTGGAGGACAGCCTCTATGGTTTTCTGGAGCTCTGCTCCGGCGTCCTGTCCCGGGAACCTCTGTTCGTGCTGATCAGCTCCTATACCACCGGTCTGCAGCCCGCAGTGCTGACTTACCTGGCGGAGACGGTTTTCTCCCGCCGCTTCGGCGGCCGGGCAGTCAGCCGGGAGCTGGGCCTGCCGGTGGAGAAAAACGGTCTGATCCTGCCCTGCGGCGCGGCCTGCCGCTGGCTGGGGAAGAACAGCGAGGATGATTGACCTTGAGCACCATCATCAAAACGGAAAAGCTCGTCTTTACCTATGAAGGCGCCGAAACGCCCACCCTGAAGGGGTTGGATCTGGAGATCGAGGAGGGCAGCTTCGTGGCGATCCTGGGGCACAACGGCTCCGGGAAATCCACCCTGGCCAAGCACCTAAACGGGATCCTGCTTCCCACCTCCGGCCGTGTGCTGGTGGATGGGATGGATACGGCGCAGGAAGAGAACCTCCTGGCCGTGCGGCATACCGTCGGCATGGTTTTTCAGAATCCGGACAACCAGATCGTCGCCAACGTGGTTGAGGACGACGTAGCCTTCGGACCCGAGAACCTGGGCATCCCCCCTGCGGAGATCCGCCGCCGGGTGGATGACGCCCTGACCAGTGTGCAGATGTATGAATTCCGGAACCATGCGCCACACCTCCTCTCTGGCGGACAGAAGCAGCGGGTGGCCATTGCGGGGATCCTGGCCATGAAGCCAAGATGCATCGTGCTGGATGAACCCACCGCCATGCTGGATCCCGTGGGACGGGGAGAGGTGCTGGACACCATCACCCGTCTGAACCGGCAGGAGGGGATCACGGTGATCCTGGTTACCCACCATATGGAGGAATGTATCGGGGCGGACAGGCTTGTGATCATGTCCGGGGGCAGCATCCTGATGGACGGGAGCCCCAGGGAGATCTTCCCCCGGGTGGAGGAGATGGAAGCGGCCAGCCTGGGGGTGCCGGATACCACCCGGCTCCTGTACGCCCTGAACCGGCAGGGCTGCAGCCTCCCGCTGGAGGCCATTACCACGGAAGAATGCGCCCAGGCGCTGATGCGCGTTTTCGGGCATAAGGAGTAAAGGACCTTGACACCTGTTTTGCAGACGGTCCGATTGACCCACCGTTACAGCGAAGGCACACCCTTCGAGCGGGTGGCGTTGGACAGCGTGGACTTTTCCGCACAGCGCGGGGAATTTATCGCCGTGATCGGCCATACCGGATCCGGCAAGAGCACGTTTATCCAGCATCTGAACGGCCTGCTGAAGCCCAGCTCCGGCAGCGTGCTTTTTGATGGGAAGGATGTCCATTCCAGCAAGGAGTTTGCCCGGCAGGTACGCTTCCGGGTGGGCTTGCTGTTCCAGTACCCGGAGTACCAGCTTTTCGAGGAGACGGTCTACCGGGATATCGCTTTCGGCCCCAGAAACATGAAGCTGAAGGACGACGAGGTGGACGAAAGGGTCCGGGAGGCCGCCGATTTCGTGGGTCTGGAGGAAAGCATGCTGGAGAAATCCCCATTTGATCTTTCCGGAGGCCAGAAGCGCAGGGTGGCGATCGCCGGCGTGATTGCCATGCGCCCGGAGGTGCTGATCCTGGATGAGCCCACCGCCGGCCTGGATCCCGGGGGCAGGGAAGAACTGATGGAAAACATCATACGCTACCACGACGGAGGCAAGCGTACGGTGATCTATATCACCCACAGCATGGAGGACGCTGCCCGCACCGCCCAGCGCATCGTGGTGTTCAACCACGGCCATATTGCGATGGACGGCGCGCCGAAGGCGGTTTTCCGCCGGGGCTTTGAGCTGATCCAGATGGGGATTATCGTTCCTCAGATCACCCGGGTGATGATGCGCCTGCGCGAGCTGGGCCTGGACGTGGATGACAGCGTCTATACCGTAGACCAGGCGATAGCCGCCCTGCGGGCAGGGAAAGGGGGCGGCGGCCATGCTTAGGGATATTACCCTGGGCCAGTATTATCCGGGGGATACGCTGATCCACCGGCTGGACCCGCGCACCAAGCTCGTTCTCACCATGGTCTATATCGTCGCCCTGTTCACGGCGATCGTCTATGCGGGTTATGCGCTGGTGTTCCTGTTCCTGGCGGTGAGCATCCTCATCTCCCGCATCCGGCTGAAAAGCATCCTCAGCGGACTCAAACCCCTGATCGTCATCGTGCTGATCACGGGGATCCTCAATCTCTTTTATACCAAGGGAGAACACCTGCTGGTGCATTTCTGGCGCATCAGCATCTATTGGGAAGGTGTGGAGACCGCGGTCTTCATGGCCCTGCGGATCATGCTCCTGATCGCCGGGACTCTGCTCCTGACCTATACCACTTCTCCGCTGCAGCTGACGGACGGACTGGAAAGTCTGCTGAATCCTTTGAAGAAGATCCACGTGCCGGTGCATGAGCTGGCCATGATGATGTCCATCGCCCTGCGCTTTATCCCCACCCTCATCGAGGAGACGGATAAGATCATGAGCGCCCAGCGGGCCAGAGGGGCGGATTTCGAGACCGGCGGCCTCATTGCCAAGGCCAAGGCCCTGCTTCCTCTGCTGATCCCCCTCTTTGTCAGCGCTTTCCGCCGGGCGGACGAGCTGGCCACGGCTATGGAGAGCCGCTGTTACCACGGGGGAGAGGGGCGCACCCGGATGAAGCAGCTGCGCATGGCGCGGCGGGACTGGGCCGCACTGGCCGTCGGGGTCCTGCTCCTGGCCCTGGTGATCCTGTTCCGGAGGTTGGGGATTTGAGACAGCTCGCCTTGCGCCTCAGCTACGACGGCTCGGCCTACCACGGCTGGCAGCGGCAGAAGGGACTGGCCACGGTGCAGGAAACCCTGGAGGATGCCCTGACCAAGCTCTGCAAGACCGAAACCCGGGCCCTGGGCTGCGGCAGGACCGACGCGGGGGTACATGCGCGGAAGTATTGCGCCGTTTTCCGGACGGAGTGCGCCGTGCCTGCAGACCGGCTGCCCCTTGCCCTGAACGCCCTCCTGCCCCCGGACATCGCCGTGCAGGCGGCCTGCGAGGTGGAACCGGAATTCCATCCGGTATTCTCCTGCCGGAAAAAGGAATATACCTACTATGTGCGCAGCGGCGTCCTCCGGGATCCCTTTGAACGGGACCGGGTCTGGTTCCGCCCCAGCGAGCTGGACCTCGCCCGGCTGCGGGCGGGAGCGGAGCAGTTCCTGGGCACCCATGATTTCGCCGCGGTGCGCAGCGTCGGGACCAACGTGAAAACCACCGTGCGGACGGTTTACGATTTTTCCGTGGAGCAGGAGGGGGATCTGTTCTCCTTCCGGATCTGCGCCAGCGGGTTCCTGTACAATATGGCAAGGGCCATGGTGGGTACGGTGATCTACGTTTCCCTGGGAAAGCTCCGGCCGGAGGAGATCCCGGTGATCCTGGACGCGGGGGACCGCTGCATGGCGGGACCCACCGTTCCGCCTCAGGGCTTGTACATGACCGGCGTGTGGTACGACGGGGAGGCAGGGAGGATGATGCAGGCATGAAACCGGTGTTCAAAAGGACTCTGCGCTTCCTGGGCATCCTGTTCATCCTGGGCCTGGCAGCCCTGGCGGTGGTGGGTATCGTCCAGAGCGGAAAAACGGCGGAGAATACGGAATCCGCTTCTACCTTCAGCTTTGACCCCTACAGTGAAAACCGCTTCACCGCCGTGGGCCGCGGTCTCCTGGTGAGCGCGGATTCGGGACTCACCTTGTTCGATGGGGAGGGAAAGCTCCTCTTCTCCGACGCCATCGGCTTTGCCGAGCCCCTGACCTTTAC
Organism: uncultured Clostridia bacterium; assembly: GCA_947165825.1. Classification (GTDB taxonomy): domain Bacteria; phylum Bacillota; class Clostridia; order Oscillospirales; family Oscillospiraceae; genus UBA1774. The sequence continues at coordinate 6,280 of CAMVBX010000017.1, read as the reverse complement.
CCGGGGAAAGAGCGCTGCGGTCTGGAGCCAGGAGAGCAGCACGGCCCTGCTGGTGAAGGAAGACGGCGAAAAGGTGGAGATCGGTCTTCCCGGCAGCGCGATCACCGGAAAGGTGAACGCCCAGGGCTGGGGGGTGTTCCTGGCCAGGGAAGGAGGCAGCAAGGGCGTTGCCCTTGCCGTCAAGCCGGATGGAGAACCGGTGTACCGGGTGCGGCTGGGGAGCAGTTACCCGCTGGACGCGGATCTTTCGCCGGACAGCGGCGAGCTGGCTCTGCTGACGCTCCAGGGCGCGGGCTGCCACCTGGGAATCTACAGCCTGAACCAGGAAACGGAGCTGCGGGGCTGGACCGGGGGTGAAGAGGTCTACTTTGAAGCGGAATACCTGAGCGGCAATGCCATCCTGCTTCTGAGCACGGATCGGCTGGTGTTCCTGGACAACAAATGCCAGACGGTGCAGGAAATCCCCCTGACCGAAAAATACCTGAAGGATTATGCCGTTTCGGAGGAGGGCTTCATCGTTCTGGCCCTGGGACGGCACAGGAACGGCAGCGCGGCCCGGCTGCTCACCCTGGATCAGAACGGCCGGGAGCTGGGCACCCTGGAAGTCCAGGGGGAGGTGCAGGGACTCAGCGCCGGGGGGCGCTGGATCTCCGTCCTGTATCAGGACCGGCTGGTGCTCTATGATCCGGCGCTTCAGCAAAAGGGCAGCCTGGAGAACGCTTCGGGCGTGCAGGCAGCGCTGGTGCGGGAGGATGGCAGCGCCATCGTCGTCGCCGGCGGCAATGCGACGATTTTTCATCCATAAAATGACCACAGGGCTCGGACGCGCATCTGCGGAGAAGGGCCCGGATAAACCGGCAGGGGTTCAGCTCCCCTAGCCTGAAGGAGGCAATCCCATGATTCGCTGGATCATCGACATCGTTCTTCTGCTTATTCTGATCGGCTGCGCCTGGAAAGGCTACCGCAACGGGCTGATCCCCGGGATCTTCATGCTCCTGGCGCTGTTCGCCTCCCTCTATGGGGCGAAAATGGTGGCGGAGACCTATTCGGAAGAGTTCACCTCCATTCTGGAGCCCTTTGCCAGCGGCCTCACGGACCGGGCCATGCGGGAATTGGAGAATGACGACGTCCTGCAGGGAAACGACGTTTACGCCGCCTCCAAGGCTATCCTGGAGGAGATCGGCTTTATGGGCACCGCGGCGGAGAATATCGCCGGGGAGCTGGATAAGGAAGTGAACGAAACCGGGCACGTGCTCCGCGCCGCCATGGTGAAGCGGCTGTGTATCGACGTGGCGTACACCCTGACCCTGGTGATCACTTTCGTGCTCCTGGCCATAGCCTTCGCGGTATTGGGGAATCTGATCAGTCTTTCCTTCCATATCCCCGGCCTGGAAGTGATCAACGGGATCCTGGGGGCCGTCTTCGGCCTGGGGGAGGGCGCCGTATTTGCCTTCTTCATCGCCTGGCTCCTGCGCTTCGGCGGCATGCTGCTGAAGCCGGAGGTGGTGGAGGAAACCATCCTCCTCAAATGGCTCCAGTCGATCAATCCTCTGGTGGAATTCTTCGGCCTGTGAGGAAGAGGAGAAGGAAACCCAGTTTTCCCGAAATTGGAAAAGCTTGAATTTGCAAACCCGACCATGACATGGTACACTCATACCCGGGAAGGGCTGCGGCCTTTTCCGTACTCGGAAAGGAAGGTGGACAGATGCAGCCGCCGATTTGCGCAAGATGCAAAAAGAACGTCGCCGTAGTTTTCATTACCAAGATGGAGAACGGCAAGACCGTGAACGAAGGCCTTTGCCTGAAATGCGCAAAGGAATTGAATATCCGGCCCGTGGAGGACCTGATGCAGAAAATGGGGATTTCCGATGAGGATCTGGACGGGATCAGCGAGGAGATGACGGAAGCCCTCAGCGGCGTTGATCATATTCCCGATGCGGACGGGGGAGACGACGAAAACGGGAAAACCGCCACTTTCCCCTTTTTCAACAAACTCTTCGGAGCCAATCCCCCCAGCCCGGAGAACCGTCCCGGGCGGGAACCCACGAGACCGGAGCCGCCTCAGCAGCCCCGGGGTCAGAAACGAAAATTCCTGGAGAATTATTGCCAGGATCTCACCGGCCGCGCCCGGGACGGAAAGCTGGACCGGATCGTGGGCCGAGAAACCGAGCTGGAGCGGGTGATCCAGATCCTGAACCGCCGGCAGAAGAACAACCCCTGCCTGATCGGCGAGCCCGGCGTGGGCAAGACGGCCATCGCGGAAGGCTTGGCCCAGAAGATCGCGGACGGACAGGTGCCCTACAAGCTCCAGAATAAAGAGGTCTGGCGACTGGACCTCACAGCCCTGGTGGCAGGCACCCAGTTCCGCGGGCAGTTTGAGAGCCGGATGAAGGGCCTGATCGACGAGATCAAGAAGCAGGGAAACGTCATCCTCTTTATCGATGAAGTGCACAGCATCGTCGGCGCGGGGGATGCGGAGGGCAGCATGAACGCCGCCAACATCCTGAAGCCTGCCCTCTCCCGGGGGGAGATCCAGGTCATCGGCGCCACCACCTTCGCGGAATACCGGAAGCACATCGAAAAGGACAGCGCCCTGGAACGCCGCTTCCAGCCGGTGACGGTTCCCGAACCGGGCATTGAGGAGAGCGTCAGCATCATCAAGGGCATCGCCCATTATTACGAAGAATTCCACTGCGTGCGGATCTCGGAGGAGATGTGCCGTCAGGCGGTGATCCTTTCCGAGCGGTACATCACCGACCGATTCCTGCCGGATAAGGCCATCGACCTGCTGGACGAGGCCTGCAGCGACGTGAACCTGAAAAACATGGATATCGCCCGCAGCGCCACCATACACGAGGAGATGGAAAGCCTGGTCAAGGAACGGGAACGGATCCTGGCCGCCCCCTATGGGGAGAGCGGCGGGGACTATGCCCGCCTGGCGGAGCTGCGGAGCAAGGAACTGCAGCTGGATGAGGAGCTGCACGATCTGGAGCAGCGGGGCTGGCCCTCCCTGACCCTGGAAAACCTGGCCCGGGTCATTGAGCTCTGGACCAAGATCCCGGCCAGCAGCATCAAGGAGGACGAATTCCAGCGGCTGAACAAGCTGGACGAGCGGCTTAAGGCCCACCTCATCGGGCAGGATGAAGCCGTAGATGCGGTCTGCGCCGCCATCAAGCGGAATCGGGTGGGCATTTCCCCCAAGCGCAAGCCGGTTTCCTTTATCTTCCTGGGATCCACGGGCGTGGGCAAGACGGAGCTGGTCAAGCGCCTTGCGGCGGACCTGTTCGATTCCCCGGAATCTCTGATCCGGCTGGATATGTCTGAATTCATGGAAAAGCATACCGTGAGCCGTCTGGTGGGTTCCCCGCCGGGATACGTGGGGTATGACGAAGCCGGTCAGCTTACCGAGAAGGTGAGACGGAGACCCTACAGCGTCATCCTCTTCGACGAGATCGAAAAGGCTCACCCGGACGTGATGAACATCCTCCTGCAGATCCTGGACGACGGCAGACTGACGGACGCCCATGGCCGGAACGTGAACTTTGAAAACACGGTGATCATCATGACCACCAACGCCGGCAGCGGCGAGCGGACCGGAAGCGTGGGCTTCGGCCGTACGGTTTCCGAGCAGGGGAAGGAGAAAGCCCTGAAGGCGCTGAACGAATTTCTCCGGCCGGAGTTCATCAACCGGGTGGACGAGGTCATTTCCTTCAACCGCCTGACGGAGGAAAACTTTGTGGAGATCGCCCGGATCATGATGAACGAGCTGAAGGACAGCATGGCCGAGAAGGGCTATACCCTCAGCTATGACGAAGAGCTGCTGAAGTATCTGGCAAACAAGTCCTACTCCGTCACCTATGGCGCCCGGAACCTGCGGCGGCTGATCCAGCGGGAGGTGGAGGACGTGATCACCCAGCTGCTCATCCAGAATTATGCCGCTAACGTGAAGATGCTTGCCGTTACCATGCGGGACGGGGAGGTTCAGGTGGTCACGGCGTGACCGGAGAAGGAGAAAGGTGCGGATACCATGGGACGATCCAATGACGAGCATCTGGCCAGGCTGAATACCCTGGGAATCCCCTGGGAGGAGATGACCGAGGAACAGAAGCTGCAGCAGCGGTTGGAATGGGACAAGATCGTCAGCGATCCCAAGAACCTGGAGTGTACCTGCGGGATCACCGGTTGCCGAAACAACCACAACTGCAATCAGTGCGTGACGCTCCACCGGTATTTCGACGGCTATCCCAACTGCCTCCGCCCCCTGGAGGACGTCCTGGAGAAGGGCGTACCTCAGGAGAGACGGTACAATATGCATTACAAGATCCAGTCTGCGGGTGGCAACGACAAGACCGGCCTGGTGGATGCCCACGACCCGGACGGTTCCCGGAAACGCCTGGTCCAGAATGCCGGCCGGCAGAATATGATCGAGGTCATGAATACCTGGCAGAAGATCGCACAGGATCCGAAGAACCGGGCCTGCCGATGCAAAAACGCGGACTGCTGGTATCACGGCAACTGCGTCAAGTGCGTGGCGCTGCACCGGTATTACGGCGGTTTCCCCGCCTGCGATCGATACATCGTGGACATGATCGACGAGATCGGGGATGCCTACCGGGCGGAACAGGGCGAAAAGCCCGAAGCCTGAATGGAACAGCCGGCTTCAGCGCCGGTAACGGGACCGGGGTGCAATGCGGAAATCTGCATTGCACCCCGGCGTTTTTTCCGCGGTGTCCCTTTCCCGGCAAACGGGAGATCGGACGGGGCCGGATCCCGCTGCAAAGGAGGCTCCGGATCCCGCCGCCTCCTGCGCATAGCAAATATGGCATGGTCCGAAGACCATGCCATGGAAACGCGGGAACTGCGGGATTCCCCGGTCGCTTAATGGGCGCTCAGGGTGATAAACACATAGGGCTTGTCGATCTTCCGGAAGTACAGGGGCAGGTGCGGGGCTCCCTTCTTCAAGGCCATGACCGTGGATTTGGTCAGAATATAGTGCTCCAGCTCCTCTTCCTCGCCGCAGCAGATGTCCACCTCCCCGTGGAGATCCGTCAGGTTATCCGTATCCATGCTCAGGAAAATGAGCGCCTCATCATAATCCTGATGGGTATGGGGATGATGCTTCCCGTCCGGTCCCCAGGGGCCCAGGAATGCCGGCTTGCAGATGCTGGTCCAGGCCATGGTGATCTTCTTTTCCTCGCCGGCGCTGTAGAAGGTGGAATATCCCCCCAGGGCCTGCTGCCGCTCGGAGCCGTAATGGTAAGGCTCATAGGCGGAGAAGTTCAGGGCATGGACGTACTTGGAGAATTCCCCGAAGAAGCGTGCCCAGGGGCCGGTCTCCGGCTTCGCGGCTTCGTCCGCCACGCTGGCGGCCAGCTTCCCGGTACTGTTGAGGGAAATAAAGAAGAAGGGACGGTCGACGCCGGTCACGATGGGGGAGAAGTGGGGCGTCCCCTTGGGAATGTACACGGTGTGGGGAGTGGCCATGCGGTGGCGGATGCCCGTCTCCCCCAGGTCGATCTCCAGCTCGGCGCCCAGATGCAGCATATCCTCCGGATCGGAGCTGAGGAACCAGAGCACCTGGTCGTAATCATGGGTGTGCAGCTTATCCGTCTCCTCCGGGATCATGCCGCAGCCGTCCACCAGGCAGTAACGCACGGAGATGCTGTCGTATTCAAAAAAGTCCTGCTCCAGCACCGCGCCCAGCTTGACGATGCCTTCCCGTCCGTGGATGGGGATCTCTTTTTTCAAGGATTCGTATTTTCCGCTCATTCCGTATTCCTCCATTCCGTTTCTGATTTGATTCTGATAACAATATCATAACAGAACGGACAAAAAACACAAGCCCCGCTTTTCGGAGAGAAAGCGGGGCTTGCGGGGAACCGGAGCGTTTCCTTTATAATTCCCGGAATATCTCCGTTCCCCGGGTATCCAGCCAGCGCAGAGAGAGCGCCCCTGCGGCGGTGAGGAGGACGGTCCATAGCAGAAGGTAGAGAACGGCGCCGATGCGCCAGCCCACTAGCAGATACAGCCCGGCCAGCACGATGCTCAGGCCCCAGCTGCCGAACAGGGCGATGCCCACGGCTGCGCTCTGCTTGATGGGCACCAGCTCATTGGTCCAGGTGAGCAGGGGGAGCCTGACGCCTAAGGCGGTGCCGAAGACGGCGAAAAAGGCCGAATAGGCCAGCGGGAGCAGCACGCACAGAAGGCGCTGGGCAGGGGAGGCCTTCAGCGCCGCCGCTCCGCAGATGGCCGCGAAGACCATAGGCAGAGCGGTGAAAAG
>CAMVBX010000016.1 GCA_947165825.1 uncultured Clostridia bacterium | reverse complement strand
GGCCACGGCCTTGGCCAGCAGGGTCTTGCCGGTGCCCGGAGGGCCCACCAGCAGCACGCCCTTGGGGATGCGCGCGCCCAGCTCCACGAAGCGTTTGGGATCCTTCAGGAACTCCACGATTTCCCGGAGCTCCTCCTTTTCCTCGTCCTCCCCCGCCACGTCGGCGAAGGTGACTTTCTTATCCCCGGTCCCCACTCGGGTCCGGGCCCGGCCGAAACGCATGGCGGTCTTATCGCCGCCCGCGCCGCCCCGGTTCATCATTACGAACCAGAGGACGCCGAACACCACCAGAATGATCAGATAGGGGATGAAGGGCAGATACCAGGGAGCCTCCCAACCCGTTTTCAAATCGTAATCCTTCAGGACGCCTTCGCCCCACTGCTCATCGATGAGCTCATGGAGATCCTCATAGAAGACGGAGAAGCTGTACAGCTCATGGACGACGTTGTATCGACCGTTGTATGGCTCCTTCAGCGTCAGGATCAGGGAATCGCCTTCCAGCACGAAGGAGCTGACCTGATTGTTCCGGAACAGATCCCGCACCTGGGAATAGGTCATCTTTGCAGGGTCCGAATCCCGGTTGGAGCTCATCAGAAAAATCACAGCGATGAGTACCACCAGTACCAGGATATAGAACCCGATATCTCTCGGCCGTCTTTCCCGCTTGTTCAAATACGCTTCCCTCCCTCGGCTCCAGTCTCTTCATCCGCAAAATGCAGGATGCTGACGTCCGGCAGCTGCCGGTACTGCTGGGCATAGTCCAGCCCATACCCCACCACGAAGGCATCCGGAATGGCAAAGCCGCAATAATCCGGTTCCAGCTTCGTCTTCCGGCGGGAGGGCTTATTCAGAATGGTGCAGATCTTCACGCTGGCCGCCTGTCGGTTCGCCAGGTAGCTCTTCAGATAGGCCAGGGTATTGCCGCTGTCCACAATATCCTCCACGATGAGCACGTGCTTTCCAGTGAGATCGTTTTCCAGATCCAGCTTGATGTTGACGTTGCCGGAGGTGGTGGTGGCGTCCCCATAGGAGGATACCATCATGAAGCACATCTCCAGATGATCCAGATGGACCTTCCGGGCCAGGTCGGCCATAAACACGTAGGACCCTTTCAGTATGCCCAGAAAGATGGTGTCCTTCCCGGCATAATCCCGGTCGATCTGGCGGGCCAGCTCCGTGACCTTTTCCTCGATCTGCGCCGCGCTGAGCAGTGTTTCCAGATATTTCACTTCCGGCATGATTTGTTCCTTTCCGACAGGATGATCATCCCGTCCGCCTCCGGTCCGGAGGCTGCCGCCCGCTCCGCGATACCCAATCCGGGTACCGCCACGATACCCAGGTCATCCGCAAAAACGGGCCAGACTGCCCGATCCAGAGCCGGGATCTTCTCCTCGATCATCCATTTCTTCAGGGTTTTCTCCCCGATTCGCCCGAAAATGCGCAGGGTATCCCCCGGCTTCCTCGACCTAACGTGAATACTACCACAGATGTTTGCATTTTTGAAGCGGAAAATTTGGAACTTTTCGTGAACATTTGCCCCGTCCGTGAAGGGTCCCCAGTATACCTCCTGCCCGGTGGCGGGTATGGTGCTCCAGCTCCCGTATGTCAGGGGGAGATCATAAGGTTCCGGATCGGAACGGATCCTGCGCAGCCGCAGGAGATCGAATTCCCGGCTGGCCTGAAGGCCGCCGGGCAGATCCAGCCGCGCAAGGCCGCCGCCCGCCGAAGCCAGCTCCGCCAGCGCTTCCACATGCCTTTGCTCCAGCCGGAGGCCAAGCCGCTCCGCCCCCAGGCGCAGAGCGCGGGAGGCGACGGGGGCCGGAAGAGAAGCCAGACGGGAGGCGGAAAACCGCACCTCCCCCGGAGGAGCATCCTCCAGGCAGGCCTCCCCCAGGCGGCAAAGGTATTCCTCATCCTCCCGGAGCAGATTCGCTGCAGCCAGCGCTGCCCGGGGGAAACTGGGGTTCAGCTCCCGGAGCACCGGCAGCACCCGATGGCGCAGGAGGTTCCGGGCCCCGTCATCCAGGGCGTTGGTGGAATCCTCCACATGGGGCAGGCCGTGGACATCCAGGTAATCCAGGATCTCCTCCCGGGTGACCGGAAGCAGCGGGCGTATGATCCCGTCCCGCACCGGCGGGATGCCGCACAGACCGCGAAGTCCCGTACCCCGGCACAGGTGAAGCAGCAGGGTCTCCGCATTGTCCTCCGCCTGATGAGCGGTGGCGATGCGGCAGCGGTCCAGGGTTTCCGCCCGCTCCCGCAGGAAGGCGTAGCGCAGCTCCCGGGCTGCCGCCTCCAGACTCATGCCCCGCTGCCGGGCAAAGGCGGGTGCATCGCCCCGGCCATGGTGCAGGGGGACCGCCCAATCCCGGCAAAGATCGGAGACAAAATCCCGATCCCGGTCCGCCTCCGCTCCCCGGATCCCGTGGTGAAAATGGGCCGCCTCCAAACGGAAGCCCAGCTCCCCGGACAGGCGGAGGAGAAGGTGCAGTAAACAGACGGAGTCCGCGCCGCCGCTCACGGCGCAGAGAAGGGCATCCGTATCCGCCAGCATTCTCTGCCCCGCCATCCAGGCTCGGACTCTGTCCAGGATCCCGGATTCACTCCTCATCGTGCACCCGGTCCACGGAAAGATAGGTGGTATATTCCGGCAGCCACTGGAGCTGGATCGTTCCCGTGCTGCCGTGCCGGTTTTTCATCACGATCAGCTCGCCTGTGTTGTGCTCCGTGCTCTCCCGGTTGAAATAGTCCTCCCGGTACAGGCCCAGGACAATGTCCGCATCCTGCTCCAGAGAGCCGGATTCCCGCAGGTCCGACAGGACGGGCCGCTTATCCGTGCGCTGTGTGCTGGCCCGGCTCAGCTGGCTCAGGCAGAGCACCGGCACGTTCAGCTCCTTTGCCATGATCTTCAGCATACGGCTGATCTCGCTCACCGCCTGGAACCGGCTCTCCGACTCTCCGTTTCCCGCGCTGGTCATGAGCTGGAGGTAATCGATCACGATCAGGCCCAGGTCCTTTACCCGGCGGCACTGGGCCTTGATATCCGAAACCGTAACGGTGGGATTGTCGCTGATGAGGATCTGGGTCTTGCTGATGGCCGCGGTGGCCGCGCTGAGCTTCTGCCAGTCTTCCCGGTTCAGAAGCCCCGTCTGCAGTTTTTTCAGATCCACGTAGGCTTCCCCGGCAAGGAGCCGCGCTGCCAGCTGCTGCTTGGACATTTCCAGGGAGAAGATCGCAACGCCCTTCCCGGTTTTCTTTCCCACGTGCAGAGCGATGTTCATCCCCAGGCTGGTTTTGCCCATGCCCGGGCGGGAGGCCAGGAAGATCAGATCGCTGTCGTTCAGGCCCATGATCATATTGTCCAGCTCCACCAGGCCCGTGGGCAGGCCGGGAATGCCTCCCTTGGTCTGGCTCAGCTCAGACAGATGCTGGTAAACCCCACTGAGGATGCGGCTGATGGGTTCCAGCCCATCGATGTTCCGCCCCTGCCGCAGGGCATAGATCTTCTGCTCCGCCGCTTCCAGCACGTCGCCGCTGCTGCCCGTGCCCTCCGCCACCGCGGCGGTAATCTCCTGGGCGACGGCAGCGATGCCCCGAAGCAGAGCCCGGTCCTTCACGATGGCCACGTACTGCATCACGTTGGTGGGGCTCGGGGTGACGCTCATGAGCTCCACCAGGTAAGCCTGGGAGCTCTGGGGATCGAAGCTGCCTTGCAGCTTCATCTCGTTCAGCACCGTTACCGCGTCGATGGGCTTGGCAAAGTTGAACATGGAACAGATGACTTCGTAAATGCCCTTGTTCAGCTCGGTATAAAACTCCTCCGGCCGCAGCTGGGAGATGACCTGAGGCGCATATTGAGAATCGATCAGCAGCGCGCCGAGTACAGCCTGTTCCGCTTCAGCGCTGTGGGGCATCTGTCTGCCGAACAGTTCGTCCATGAGTAGTCCCCTCCTTGGGCCAGGCAGGTCCGGTTATTCCTCCACGACCAGGAGGTGGATGGTCCCGTTTACCTCGTAGCCCAGCTTGCAGCGCAGCTCGTAGGAGCCGAAGCTCTTGATGTTTTCCTCCAGGAGGATGCGGTTTTTCTCCAGCTCGATGCCGTACTGCTCCTTCAGCGCGTCCGCCACTTCCTTATTGGTGACGGAGCCGAACAGCTTGCCGTTCTCCCCTCCCCGGGCCTTTACCTTCACCACGCAGGATTCCAGCTGCTTTGCGTGCTCCTGGGCCTGGGCCTTCTCCTTTGCCGCCTGGGCGGCTTTGGCTTTTTCCTTCAGGGCAAGGGCGTTCAGGTTGTCCGCCGTGGCCTTCATGGCCAGCCCTCTGGGGATCAGGTAGTTCCGGGCATACCCCTCGGAGACCTCCTTCAGTTCGCCCTTTTTCCCCTGCCCCTTTACGTCGGCTGTGAGGATCACTTTCATGTGTTTCCCTCCGTTCTTTTGTCATTCTCCAGAAATTCATCGATGGCCGTCTTCAGTTCGGCCTCCACTTCCTCCAGGCTCCTGCCCCGGATCTGCGCGCCGGCGGTATTCCGATTTCCGCCCCCGCCCAGCTTCTCCAGGATCACCTGGACGTTGATCTGTTCCAGACTCCGGCCGGAAATATTGACGCCGTCCTCTCCCCCGTACAGCACGAAAGAGGCGTCGATCCCGGCAAGGTTGATAAGCTCGTCCGCCGCCTGGCTGGCTACCACCCGATCCCGGTTTTCTCCGCAGACGGCAATGGCCACCGTATCCCGGTAGATCTCCGCCTTCCGGATGATATCATAGCGGGCGACCGTGCTTTGCAGGTCGTTCTGGAAGAGCTTTTTCACCTCGGTGGTATCCGATCCGCTGCGGCGCAGGAAGGCTGCGGCCTCGAAGGTCCGGCTGCCGGTGCGCATGGTAAAGTTCTTCGTGTCCAGCACGATGCCGGCCAGCACCGCCTCGGCCTCGATTTTGAGGATGTCCTTGGGCTCCACCATATACTGAAGGAGCTCCGTCACCAGCTCCGCCGCCGAAGAAGCATAGGGCTCATGGAAATTCAGGTTGGCGTTGACGATATAGTCTGCCGCCCGGCGGTGATGATCCACCACCGCCACCTTGCCGCAGATCTGGAGCAGGCTCTCCGCCTCCACCTGATCCGGCCGGTTGGTATCCACCACCACCAGCAGAGTCCGGCTGTCCGCCATGGACAGGGCTTCGCTCTCGGAAACGAAGGCCTCCCGGTAAAGAGGCTGCTGCTTCAGCTGACGGATCAGCTGCTTTGCCATATTCTGCTCGGGATCCACCACGATACGGGCGGTTCTTCCCCGTTTCCGGGCGATGCAGACAATGCCCGCCGCCGCTCCAATGCAGTCCAGATCCGCGTTCCGGTGGCCCATGACCAGGATATTTCCGGCCTCCACCATCAGATCCCCCATGGCGCTGGCCATGACCCGGCTTTTCACTTTGGTCGCCCGGTCCACGGCGACGGTGTTCCCGCCATAGAAGCTGTAATTCATGTTGGAGTTCACAACGGCCTGGTCGCCGCCCCGGGAGGTGGCCATATCCACGCCCAGCATGGCGAAGCGATAACCGTCCGCCAGGGTTTCCGCCTCCCGTCCCACGCCGATGCTCAGGGTGGCGGCAATCCCTGCCGCATTCTGCACCCGGCGCACCGCGTCCAGGATGGAGAAGCGGTTCTCCAGATACAGAGGCATGTACCGTTCCTCAAAGATGAATACGTAGCGGTCGCGGTCGAAGCGGCAGAGGTAACCCCGGGCCGGGGCGCTCCACTCTCCGATCTGGTGGTCGATCATGGCCAGCAGGCGGGACTTCTCTGTTTCGTCCAGGTTCCGCAGCAGCTCCTCGTAGTTATCCAGAAGCAGCACGGCCACCACCGGCCGGGAGGCCGCGTATTCCGCCGCGGTATCGGCGTAGTCCGTCACGTCCACCAGGTAAACCATGCCCCAGGGATCGTCGGACTTGTTTCCGCTCACCCGGAAGAGATTGCCGAATACCCGGTATTTTTTCTCCCCGATGACGGCCAGCTGGTCCGAGCTGGTCTTCCCCTCCGCCAGCCAGTCCCAGGAGAAATCGCCGATGAGTTCATCTACTCTGTACTCAAAGGTGTGCTCCCGCTCCCCGGTCAGCTTCAGCAGCGTCTCGTTCACCCAGAGCACGTTCTGATCCCGCAGGTGGAAGATGACCATGGGAAGGGGCATGTTGATCAGGGCGCTGGTGCTGCCGTCCTCCGAATCGTGTACGGAGGATTCCACGTACCGGAGCGCTCTTTTCTTCTGCCGCCGGGACATCAGCCGGGTATAGAAAAGCAGGAGCAGAACCACCGCCAGTTCGCCGATGGCCAGATACCAGTACCGCAGCGCGATGGCGGCGGCGGTAAAAACCAGGATCACCAGGAAATACAGACGCATGGACGGCCTCACCAGTCTGGCCAGGCCTGCGCCCCTGGGTTTTCCACTCATGGCATTCTCCTCCTCCGGGCATGTCGATCCGCCCGACACGCGGCAAACCGCGCCCGCTCCGCCGGACTTCAATGGGGCAGAGGCGCGCCGCCTCCTGCCCTTCCCCGCAGCGCGCCGCAGGCTCGCCGACTCGGCGTTCCGGATCGGCACGGGAAAACCGCAGATTTCCTGCGGCTCCCCGCTTATCCGCGGGTCCTTAGGGGCAGTTTTGCGCAGTATACAGTCTAAGTAAGTTATTTTACCAAATTCTTTATATATTGGCAAGATGAATTTGGCGAAAATCCCACCGGGGGAAAAATGCCGGGTATGGGGCGGAGGAATATGGAGAAAGTAAAGACCATAGACATGAGCGCAAGGAGGCATGAACATGAAAGCGATCATCCTGGCGGGAGGCGAGGGCAGCCGCCTCCGTCCGCTGAGCCTGGCCCGGCCCAAGCCCATGCTCCGACTCCTGGGCGTCCCCATGCTGGAGCATCTGGTCCGACTTCTGGCCGGACACGGATACACGGAGCTCTGCCTGACCCTAGGTTATCTTCCGGAGCCCATCCGGACCCATTTCGGGGATGGATCGGAGTGGGGCGTCTCCATGGAATACCGGGTAGAAAAGCTCCCCCTGGGCACCGCCGGAAGCGTGGGCGCCTGTCGGGATTTCGTCGGCGGCGATGAGGTCCTGGTCATCAGCGGGGATGCCGCCTGCTGCGCGGATCTCAGTGCCTTCCGCCGTTTTCATCGGGAAAAGGGCGGCGCGGCGACTCTGCTGGCTCACCCTTGCCGGGATGCTCTGGAATACGGACTGGTGCTGGCGGATCCGGACGGTCGGGTCCGGGGATTCATTGAGAAGCCATCTCCGGATCGGGTGTATACGGATCTGGTGAATACCGGGATCTATCTTCTGGCGCCGGAGGCGGTGGACCGCATTCCCCGGGAAGGCTCCTGGGATTTTGCCTCCGACCTCTTCCCCTCCCTGCTGGGGCAGGAGCCGGGGCTTTACGCCTGGGAGTCCGGGGAGTATTGGAACGATATCGGAACGGCGGAAGCCTACCTGCGCACCAGCTTCGATGCCCTGGACGGCCGCCTCAGCTTGACGGTACCGCCCTCCCGTCCCGACGTGCCCTGCATCCCGCCCTGCTGGGTCTCCCCCATGGCCTCTGTGGCCAAAGGGGCCCGGATCGGCCCCTACGCGGTGATCGGTCCGGGGAGCCGACTGGGCCCGGGCTGCCGGGTGGATCACAGCGTTGTGGACGGGGCGGCCGTTGCCGCCTGCTGTCGGGTGACGGGGTCAATCCTGGCCCAGGGGGTCTTCCTGGGAGAGGGCACGGAGGTGCGCGAGGGCTGCGTCCTGGCAGACGGCGTCACGGTGGGCGCCGGGAGCTTTCTCCAGGCGGGGGTGAAGATCTGGCCGGGAAAGGCCCTGGCCGAGGGCAGTACCCTCACCCGCAGCCTCGTCGGGGAACGGGTCCAGTTCCGTCTGCGCTTTGATCGGGATGCCCGGCTCCGGGGTCGGGCCGGAAGCGAACTGACCCCGGATCTGCTCCTGCGGATGGGCAGCGCCGGTGCGGCCCTGCGCCGCTGCGCTTCAGCCTCCGGCGGCGGGGACTATGCCGCGCTGCTGGCCATGGCCTTTCTCACCGGCAGCGCCTCTGCTGGAAGGGAGGCCTTCCTTCTGGACAGCCCCGACCCGGCCTCCTCCGCCTGGGCTGCAGCGCAATATGACCTGGATCTCACTCTGTTCATCCGCCAGGATGGGGAACGGCTCACCCTGTATTTCTTTGATCGTGCCGGACTTCCCCTGCCCCGGAGCCGACAGCGGGAGCTGGAGGCGGCGGGTGACCGGGAGGGAGCCGGCGCCCTGCCGCAGGACTGCGTGAAGCCCCGCCGCATTCTGGGCACGGAGGAAGCCCACGCTGCCGCCGCTGCCGCGGGCTGCGGTCCCCTGCAGGGCTTTCGGGCAGCCGTGACCGGCGGGCAAAGCCTGGTCCGGGCCATTCGCTTCCGCCAGGGAGAGATCGTGCCGGCGGAGGCGGGGATCCCCGTCTTCCGGCTCTCCGTCGACGGTCTGACCCTGGAGGCCACGGACGAAGAGGGGCGGAGCTGGAGCTGGGACAAGCTGCTCTGCGCCTTGCTCCGGGCTGAGCTGCGGGGCGGCCGGGGGCCGCTCTGCCTTCCCTATACCGCGCCGGAGGCGGCGGAGGCCATCGCAGCCCAGGAGGGAGAAAGGCTCCTTCGCCTGGTTCGGGACGGGCAGGAAGCCGCGGAGGTCTGGCGTCAGCGTCCCTATGTCCGGGACGGCCTATTCCTGGCCCTGCGCCTGTGCCATTGGCTCCACAGCGCCCGTTCTCCCTTCCAGGGAAGACTGGCGGATCTTATGGACAGCCTTCCGCCTTACGAGACCCGGGAGACGGAACTGCAGGTGCGCTCCGGCAGCGGCAGACTGCTCAGAGCCCTGCGGCAGGAGTACGGCGGCGAGACCGTCTCCGGCCTGAAGCTCCGCACCGACAAAGGCTGCGCCACGATCTCTCCGGATACCCTGGGCAGACTCCGCATCCGGGCGGAAAGCAGCGCCATGGAAGCCGCCGGGGAACTCTGCGCCGAGCTGCGGGATAAGCTGCGGGAGCTGGACGCATAGGAAATGCGCCCCCGATGATCGGGGGCGTATTGGAGTGTGTCGACAAAGTCGACACGCTCAGACTGTAGACAAGCCCGAAAATGGAACGAAAACGGGAAGGAAGATAGCGCGAAAGAAACCCAGGAGGGGTGTCTTTCGCGTTCAATCAGAAGTTTTTCGAACAATTTCTACCGTATTTCCTGTTCGAAAAACTTGCTTCAGCGGGGCGACAAGACTTTGTCGACACGCTGAAATGCGCCCCCGATGATCGGGGGCGCATTGGAAATCCTGTCTAAAAGTCCGCGCTGCCGGCGGTCCGGGGGAAGGGAATGACATCCCGGATGTTGCTGACGCCGGTGAGGTACATGATGAGCCGCTCGAAGCCCAGGCCGAAGCCCGCGTGCTTGGTGCCGCCGTATCGCCGGAGATCCAGATACCACTGATAGCCGGATTTGTCCAGTCCCAGCTCGTCCATGCGCTGCTCCAGCTTTTCCAGCCGTTCCTCTCTCTGGCTGCCGCCGATGATCTCCCCGATGCCCGGAGCCAGGCAGTCCACAGCGGCAACGGTCTTTCCGTCCTCGTTGAGCCGCATATAGAAGGCCTTGATCTCCTTGGGATAATCCGTGACGAATACCGGCTTGCCGAAATGCTTCTCGCTGAGATAACGCTCATGCTCCGTCTGCAGATCGCAGCCCCAGGAAACGGGATACTTGAAGTCCTCCCCGCTCTTTTTCAGAATCTCGATAGCCTCGGTATAACTCACCCGGGCGAAATCCGAGGAGGCCACCAGCTCCAGCCGGTCCTTGAGTCCCTTATCCACAAAGCTGTTGAGGAATTCGATCTCCTGGCTGCACTTGTCCAGCACGGTACGGATGATGTATTTCAGCATCCCCTCCGCCATCTCCATATCGTCCTCCAGGTCGGCAAAGGCGATCTCCGGCTCAATCATCCAGAACTCCGCCGCGTGCCGGGGGGTGTTGGAATTCTCTGCCCGGAAGGTGGGGCCGAAGGTATAGATGCTGCCGAAAGCCATGGCGTAGCTCTCTCCGTTCAGCTGCCCGGAAACCGTCAGGCTGGTCTCATGGCCGAAGAAATCCTGGGACCAGTCCACCTGCCCGTCCTCGGTCCTGGGGGGATCGTTCACGTCCAGGGTGGTGACCCGGAACATCTCCCCCGCGCCTTCGCAGTCGCTCCCGGTAATCAGGGGGGTGTTCACGTACACGAAGCCCCGGGACTGGAAAAAGTCATGGATGGCAAAGGCTGCCACGCTGCGGATGCGAAAAACCGCGCTGAACAGATTGGTCCTGGGACGCAGATGGGCCACTGTGCGCAGATACTCCACGCTGTGCCGCTTCTTCTGCAGGGGGTATTCCGGCGCGCTGGCTCCCTCCAGGGTGATCTCCGCCGCCTTCAGTTCAAAGGGCTGCTTGGCCTCCGGCGTCAGAACGAAGGTGCCGCGGGCGGTAAAGGCCGCTCCCACGTTCTGCTTCGCCACGTCGGCGTAGTTGGCCACGGTATCCGCGGCAAACACCACCTGGAGGCCCTTGAAGCAGCTGCCGTCATTCAGCTCCAGAAAGCCGAAGCTTTTCATATCCCGGATGGTCCTGGCCCAACCGCATACGGTGATCTCCCGTCCCACAAAGGCGGCGGGGTCCATGTACAGGCTCTTAATCGTCTCTCTTTTCATCTTCTTCACTTCCCGATCCTTCGATCGCGGCTTCCGCCGCTTCTTTACTCTCTTCCGCCGCCGGCGCCGGATTCTCCGCCGCGGCCTTCACCGTTTCCGCAGTCTCCCCGATCACGGCCTCCACCGTTCCGACGATCTGCTCCGCCAGCTCTGCGGGCACCGCCTCCGGGGCGGATTTTTCCTCCGGGGCGGCTGCGGCATCCGCCGCCTTCTCCCGCTCCAGCTCCCGTGCCACCTCTGCGGATTCCCGATAATCCACCGGCTCCACCGCAGGGCCTTCCGGCACATCCTCCGGCATGCTTTCTTTATACCCGGATTTCATGGTGAGGATCTGGTAGGCTTCGCTAAGCTCCTCGTCGAAGTTCTCCGCCTCTTCCTCCTCTTCCTTCCTGCGCTGCGCCTCGGCCTCAGCCTTCACCATTTCCGCCTTCCGGTCCCGGTTGACCCAGAGGTCCTCCGGCTCGGGATGCCGCGCCACCCGCACGAACAGGAGGATCGCCGCGGCAAAGAGGAAGGTGAGGATGGCGATCAGCTGGCTGACCCGGAGATTGGTGCTGCCCACGTAGAGGCTGTCCGTCCGCAGGCCTTCGATCATGGCGCGGCCCAGGCCGTACCAGGCAACGTACAGGAGGAAAACCTGACCGTCATACTTCCGCCGCTTCTTGGACCAGAAATGCAGGAGTACGAAGCCCAGGATATTCCACAGGCTTTCATAGAGGAAGGTGGGATGGAAGTAGAAGGTCTTGAAGGAATAGACCAGACCCATGCGCCAGGGAACGGTGGTTTCCGTCCCATGGGCTTCCCGGTTGGTGAAGTTGCCCCAGCGGCCGATGGCCTGGCCGATGAGGAAGCCCAGGCTGCCCAGGTCCGCATAGACCCGGAAGGGGATCTTCTTCACCTTCGACGAGATGGCCGCGCCCAGGAAGCCGCCGATGATGCCGCCGTAGATGGCGAGGCCCCCTTCCCAGATCTTCACAATGTCCAGCAGATCGTGGCTGCCGTCGAAATAAGGATTGGTACCGTCATCCGCCCGGTAGAAGATCACGTAATACAGCCTTGCGCAGATCACCCCCAGGGGGACTGCGCAGATCAGCATGTCCACCAGGTCGTCCTGGGTGATGCCGAAGTCCTTGGTCCGCTTCATGGCATACAGCACGGCCAGCAGGAAGCCCAGGGCAATGAGCACCCCGTACCAGTACACCCGCCAGCCGAAAAGCGTGAAATAGGGCAGGAAGGTCAATTTGAAGCCTTCGCCCAGCATGGGGAAGGTAATCGCCGGTATTTCCATCGTATTCATCCTTTCCCGGATTCTGTGGGACGGACCACGGAAAGGGCCAGTCTGTCCGCCCGGAAGGTTTCCCGGATGAAAGCCGCCGCCTCCTCCGGTGCCAGCCCGTCCAGGACCGCAGGGGCCTCCATGCCGTCAAAACCCATGAAATGTCCGTCCGCCTGAGTATGGCACAGACCGGGCAAAGAATCAAGTGCCATAATGAAATTGCCCCTGGCGGCCTTCTGCAGCCGCCGGAAACGCTCCGCCGTCTCCCGGTCCGTCCGGAAGCTCTCCGCCGCGTCCACGATCCGGCCGAGGACTGCCTGGGGATCGGCGCACCGCCCTCCGGCCGTGCAGACCGCGCCCCCGGGAAAATCCGTCACCCCGCAGGAGAAGTTCCGGTTGATCCGCCCTTCCTCATACAGAGACGCATACAGGGGTGAGCTTTCCCCCAGGAACAGGGCGCAGCTCAGATCCGCCAGAAGCAGGCGACGCTGCCAGTCCTTCCCCTCCGGCGCGAAGGTTAGCTTGCTGCCCAGAAGGAAAACGGGCATGCTCACGGACATCTCCGTCTCCGTCCGCACCCGGACGGGGGTGAGTCCCTCCTCCCCGCACCGGTCCCGTTCCGGCATCTTCCGTCTGGGCTTCTCCGGCAGCAGACGGGAGGCCAGGGCAAAGACCGCCTCCGGGTCCACGTCCCCGGCGCAGCAGAGGATCATGTCGTCCGGCCGGTAGAAGGCCTCGTGACAGAGGGTAAGCAACTCCGGGGTGACGCGGGTGATATCCTCCTCCGTACCCAGATTCCCCTCCCGGATGGGATGGTGTTCGTACAGGGCCTTCAGCAGCTCCGTCCGCACCCGGCGGCCGGGCTGGTCCTGCCGCATCCGGATCTCCTGGGCGATGATCCCCCGCTCCTTGGCTACGCTCTCCTCCGTATAATGAGGCGTGGTGACAAAGGTGATCAGTTCCTCCAGGTTTTCCAGGAAGCCTTCATCGCAGGTAAAATGGTATCCGGTCTTATCGGACGAGGTAAAGGCGTTGACGCTCGCTCCGGCGGCACTCAGCTTCATGGCCGCGTTATACTCCGGCATCCCGAAGGTCTGGTGCTCCAGGTAATGGGCTGTCCCCGCAGGGATCTCCTTCATTCTTCCCCGGTATGAAAAGCGCAGGTCGCAGCCCCCGAACTTCGCCGCCAGAAGCGCGTGCTTCGTCCGCAGGCCGGACCGGGGGAAGACGCACACCGTCAGTCCGCTTTCCGTCACCCCTGTGTACCGGGTGATGCCGAACTCCGCAAACTCCCGCAGGATCATGTCTCCGCCTCCTTCTCCGGGCCCCGGAGGAAGTAATCCAGCTCCGGCTGCACCCGCTGCGCCATGCGGACCACGTCCTCTGGATTCACCTCCAGCGCCAGGGCCGCCAGCTCCTCGGGCCTCGCGGAGCTGCCCAGCAGCTCCTGGCCCAGATAAAAGCCGTCCAGGGCGCTGCCGCTGTCCCCGGTCATGCGCCAGACCGAGGCGGCGCCCCGGCAGGCGGATTCCAGATCCCCGGGATCCAGATCCCCGACCCGGCAGCGGTCCAGCTCCTCCAGCACCGCCTCCATCACCTCATCCCGTTTGTCGAAGGCGATGCCGGCAGAGACGGAGAAGACCGCCTTGTGCCGGTCGTAACCGGAGCTGATGCTGTAGCAAAGGGACCGCTGTTCCCGCACCGTCCGGAACAGCCGGGAGGTGTGAGAGGCGCCGAAATAGCGGTTGAATACCTCCAGGATCGGCTGCTCCTGAGGCGCGATATATCCCCCCAGGCGGCAGCCCAGGACCAGATTGCCCTGCTCCGCCTCCGTATACTCCGTTACGCTCCGGAGAACGGCGGCGCTGTCCACGATCTCCGTCTCCGGCATACGCCTCTCCCCGCCCCCCGGCAGGGTGAGGAAGGCGTCCAGCACCGCGTCCCGCACCTGCTCGAAGGGCGCGGAACTGCAGCAGAACACCCGCACGGGGGAGGCAGCCAGCACGCTTTGATCGTATCGGGTCAGGATCAGGTGGGTGATCTTCTCCGCCTCCTCCGGGCTCCCCAGGGGATAGACCCCGTAATCCTCCTCGGCGCACATAAGCGCCCTGGCCCGGATGCGGGCGTAGGTCCGTTTGTCGTTCACCTCCGCCAGGATGCGGTCCCGAAGGTTCTGCCGCTCGGAGAGAACGTAATCGTTCCGAAGGAGACCGCCCCGGGTATCCGGATCCAGGCAGAGATCGCTCACCAGCCGGATCACCCGCTCCAGGTTCCGGCTGCCCGCCGGCAGCCAGGGATCATCCGGGAAAGCCGCGCTGAACCCCATGGCCAGAACCTCTCCATACTGTCGGAGCTCCGGCCCCACCACCGCCCCGTAGGCCTCCTGGCAGGCAGCCTGCAGCCGCCGCATATCCGGCCATGCCCGGCAGCCCCGGGCAAGCACGTTCATCAGCATGGCATTTTTCGCCGCGTCCTCCTGCCGGAGGGGGCGCAGGAAGCGGACGGAGAAGGTCCCGGTGCGGAACCGTTCCGTCTGCACACAGCAGAGGTGAATGCCCGGAAGCAGCTCCCTCTGCGTGATCTTTTCCATGGTCAGCCCACCTTTCACCGCGAAGATGTTGAATAAGAAATTATACCATGCGGCTTCAGCGGGGTCAAATCATTCTTCCCGTACTTCCGCTTCCTCCCTGTCCCCGGCAAGGATATGCCAGGTCTTTCCCCCTGCCCGCAGCCAGGCCTCGTATCCCGGCCAGGATGCGGGGAGCTTCGGCAGTACCGTCGCCTTTCCTCCTGCCAGCCGGATGCCCAGCAGTTCCTCCACCGCGGTGCGCAGGAACCAGCCCGCGGCACCGGTGTACCAGGTCCAGCCCGCGCGCCCCGGCATATCCGGGTGGGTATACACGTCCGCCGCCAGCACGTAGGGTTCTCCCTGATAGATCTCCTCCGGCCTGCCGCCGGGGAGCAGGGTCTCCAGCAGCGTCCAGCCCAGATCCGTCTCCCCGCAGCGGAGGCAGGCGGCGGCCAGCCACACGGCGGCATGGGTATACTGTCCCCCGTTCTCCCGTACCCCAGGAAGGTAACTGCGGATATAACCGGGCTTTTCCATTCCGTTGAACGGGGGCGCAAAGATCTTTACGGTCCCCTGTTCCCGGTCCAGCAGGAGCTCCGCCGCCTTCTTCACCGCAGCGCGGCTTTTCTCCGGATCTCCGAAGCCGCTGAGCACCGCGAAGCTCTGGGCCAGGGAGTCGATGGCGCATTCCGGGCTGCCCGGCGCTCCCAGGGGCCGCCCGTCGGCATACCATCCCCGGAGATACCATTCTCCGGTCCAGGCGGCATCCGCGCATCTGCCCAGTTCCGCCGCCCGCTTCCTCAGCTCCTCCCGTCCCGTCAGGATCCCGAACCGGTCCATCACCAGGGCCGCGAACCAGGTGAGCCATACGCTCTCCCCCTCCACCGCGTCCATTCCGTCGTTCCAGTCCCCGCTGCCCATGCGCAGCAGGCCGTGGGGGCCGCAGCCCCGGCCCAGGACCAGGGAGATCGCCCGGAGACCGTGCTCCTGAAGGCTGCCGCTCCCCTCCCGATCCGGCGCTTCATAACGATCCCGTTCCTCCGACCCCAGGGGGCGGGAGACGAGCCAGGGGGCTTCCGCCTCCAGGATGCTCCGGTCGCCGGTCTTTTCCCCGTACACTGTCAGGGCATAGGGCAGCCAGAGCAGGTCATCCGAGCAGCGGGTACGGACCCCCCGGTCCCCGTCGGTCCGGGGATGCCACCAATGCATCACGTCCCCCTCCCGATACTGGTGGGCCGCGGCGGCCAGGATCTGCCCCCTGGCCGTTTCCGGCAGGGTATCCGCCAGGGCGCAGACGTCCTGCAGCTGATCACGGAAGCCGAAAGCCCCGCCGCTCTGGTACAGGCTGCATCGGGCCATCACCCGACAGGCCAGGATCTGATACAGCGCCCAGCCGTTCACGTAAGCATCCAGCCGTGGGGAGGGGCTCCGCAGCCGGAAGGAACCCGTCCGTTCCCGCCAGAAGGAATGCACCCGTTTCAGCTCCGTTTTTGCTTCCTCCGGCCGGGCAAACCGGGCCGCCTCCGGCAGCCCCAGGGTCAGAACGACCTCATCCGCCGGAGGGAATTCCCCGGCGAGACAGGCATCGCCCCCCGGCGTCCCGGTCATCCATCGGAGCTCGTCCCCGGTCCCTTCCAGGAGCGGCACGCTGGCATACAGGCCGAAATCCGAGGGCGCCTCCGCCGCTTTCCGGGCAAAGAACCGCAGTCGGTCTTCGGGATTCCAGCCCCGGAGGCGGATCAGCAGCACCAGGCCCTGTACGTCCCGGGGCAGGAAGGCCGTGACCTCCGTTTCCTCCCCGCCCAGTTGCCGCTTCCAGCGGGCAAAGCCGAAGCCGTATTCCGTCTCCGTGGGAAAACCGTCGGCATCGGCAAACAGGGAATGATCCTCCCCGCCGTGACGCAGCTCCAGCCGCTCCGGTCCCCACAGGCTCAGGGGATCGTTCTCCCAGGGGGTGAGAGGCTGCTCCCGGGCATTATCCAGGAAGAGATTCCCGGTACCCGCGTCCGTGGCGATCCACCCCATCCGACCATTGGTGAGAATGTGCATCCAGGCCCGAAGGCCGACGCCTTTTTCGGTGCGGAAGCTCCGGCTCAGCTCCCCGGGGATTTCCCGGCGCGGCTCCCGATTCTCCGCGTCCGAAGGCAGGAACCAGGAAGTCAGGCAGTGCGCCGCCCGCTGTCTTGCCGCCTCAGGCAGTCCCACAGCCCGGCAGCGGGCCTGCAGGGCCAGACGCTGCTCCCCGGTTCCTCCCGCCAGATGGAAGCCGCCCCGCTGTCCCTGCGCCCCCGAAACCCCCAGCTTCCCCGCCAGTTCCAGCAGGGCGGCGCACTCCGGCCGGCCGTAGACCCCTTCGTCCTCCACCGGCAGGGCCAGGTCAAAGGATACGCCCAGGCTCCGGAGCAGGGCCCAGCTCCGGAGCATTCGCTCCGCCCCTTCCCGGCCAGGGATCGCCACGGGCAGATCTCCGGAGATCCCATACTGCCACAGGCCGTCAGGACCCCGGTCCCAGGGTCTGCCGCTCTCCCGCAGCCGCGCCGTCTCCGGAGTGGAAAAAACCAGCGGCGTGACGAGCCCCAGCGCCCTTTCCCACTCCCTTCCCGAAAGGCCGAAGGCCCTGGTGCAGCGGGCAAAGAAGCCATTCTCCGCAAAGCTCCGCTTCAGCTCCCGGACCGCCGCACCCGCCTCCGCTTCATTCCGCCCCAGGGCCAGGGCGAAGGTCACCTGCCGGCTCTCCCCCGGACGCAGGGTCAGCCGGAGCCGAGCCAGGACGCAGGGATCCTGGGAAGCCCGGATCCGGCTGCCCCGGCGAAGGAGGGCGGCGGGCATGGCCCGAAGGCCGCCCCGGCCGAAGAGCGCATCCCGGTCCGTCTCCCAGTCGCAGGCTTCGGAACAGGCGGCGGCGCAGGCGCATTCCGGTTCCCGGCCTCCGGGCCTCCGGTGCACCAGCAGGCAGCCCTCCCCCATCCGGCTCTCCAGCGCCAATCGGGCGAAGGCCGGGTGGGCCTCCCAGGCTTCGGGGGCGCACAGGGCGGGTTCGAAATACAAGGCCAGAGTCAGCTCCTGCCGCTCGCCCGTACGGTTCCGCACCGTGACCTTCCGCAGTTCCCCGGAGGCATTGCCGGGCACCCGGGTCTCCACCCGGAACTGCCATCCCTCCCGGGCGGAAAACTGGGAAAAGCGGCTGCCGCCGTATTCCCAATGGTATTCGGTCTCCCCGTCATACTCCGGCGCGGGCTGCAGGGAGAAAAAGCGTCCGCCTGCGGAGGCAAAAAACAGGGGTCCCTGCCGTTCCCCGAACCGGCGGAAAGCGGTGGCAGCCAGAAGTCTCCCTTCCCAGAGGGAACGGGAGCCGCCCAACTCCGTGATCAGCAGATGATACCGTCCGTTGGACAGCGGCAGGCAGGCGGGTCTGACCAGATCGTACCCCTCCCGGCAAAGGCGCCAGCCCTCCGGTACCCGACGCTCCGGCCTTTCGTCCCCTTGATAATCCCGGATGGGGCGTATACGCTCCCCTGCGGGACTCCGCTCCTGAAGCAGCTCCGTATAGGCGCCCATCTCCGGATCCCGGAGGAAGCGGCGGCGCATGCAGCCGTTCACCAGGGCGTTGTCCGCCGCCAGCAGACTCATCGCCAGGTGATGGACCATAAAGGAGCGTACGACGCGATATCCTTCCTCCTCCCGGGGGGTGAAGTCCACCGCCTCATAAAAGCCGCAGACCCCTTCCGCCCCCAAAGCCCGAAGCCGTCGGAGATTTCGCACCGCCCCGCCGGGGATCCGGCTCAGGGCCAGGAAGGAGGCATAGGGAGCGATCACCCTCTCCCGATCCATCCCCCGCTTCAGAGCCAGCGTCTGGACCCCCTGCGCCTGGTAGACATAATGCAGTCCCGCGTCCATGCGGCTGCAGGCAGACTCCGAGCTGCCCCATATCCCCCGGACCGCCGCCCTGCGCTGCATATCCAGGCAGAAGCGCCCGCTTTCCCACAGCAGGGAACCGGGCCAGGCGGGGAGGAACAGCTCCGGCATGAGGTATTCGAACATGGTGCCGGTCCAGGAGGCCAGGCCAAACCTGCCCCGGGCGCCGGTCATGACCCGGCCCAGCCGCCGCCAGTGCTTCAGCTCCGCCTCTCCCCGGGCTACGGCGATATAGCTGGTGATCCGGGCTTCGCTGGCCAGCAGATCGTACCAGCCGCCGGATGGGCTGTCCGTCCGGGGGTCCCAGCCGATGCGCAGGAGCTTCCGTTCCCGATCATAGAGAAAGCCCAGAGGCATTTCCCCCGCCAGCGCTTCCGCCCGGGCGGCCAGGTCAGGCCTTCCCGCCTCCTCCGCCGCTCCCTTCAGGGTGATGAGACAGGCGATGAGATTGCCGCTGTCCACGGTGGAGAGATAGGGCGGATCCAGGGGAGCCAGGGTGCGGATATCGTACCAGTTGAACAGGTGGCCCCGGAACCGAGGCAGCCGCTCCAGCGTATCCAGCATATGGCCGATCAGGGCGAAGGCGCTGTCCCGGTCGGTCAATCCCAGGTCCCAGGCGGCCGCGGCGGCGAGCATGGCCAGACCGATATTGGTGGGACTGGTGCGTTCGGCGATCTCCTCCTCCGGCGTTTCCTGCAGATTATCCGGGGGCAGCCAGTTCCTCTCCCCGGTGACCAGCCGTTGGAAATACCGCCAGATATCTCCGGCGGCATGGAGGAGGAAAACCCGGTCCTCTTCCCCGAGAGCCGGCTGATCGCCGCGCTCCCGGCTGACGGCCCAACCCAGGAAGGGGGCGAGAATCCAGAAAACGCTCAGGGCCAGGAGGGCGGGATTCCGGCTCAGCAGACCCAGGAGTCCTGCGGCCGTGCAGGGAAACATCCGCCGCAGATACCTGCTCAGGCCATTCCTCCCTTCCCCGCTCTCCGCCGCCGTTTTCCACTGCAGAAGTCTCCTGTGGGACACCAGCATCCGCCACAAGGCGGTGCAGACGGCGGAAAAGTGCACCCAGGCACCGTAGGGCAGAAAGACGAACAGCAGCAGGAGCTGAAGCAGCTCGGATACGGGGGAGGCCAGGACGCGGCCCAGGCAGCGTCTTCCTCCCCGCAGCGGACCCAGGGACCCCAGGACCACCTTCAGCCCCAGGGCGGCAACTCCCGCCGCCGCGGCTGCCGCCAGGGGCAGCGTTCCCAGCATGCCGTACAGGAAAACGGAGAGGAACACCGCGGGCGGCAGCAGGCTCCGGCGCAGGTTCTCCATGATCTTCCACTTGCTCAGGGGGGTGAGAGGATTGGGCTCCCACTCCCCCGCTTCGTTCTTCACCCGGGGCAAAAGCCAGGGGACAGTCTGCCAATCCCCGCGGATCCACCGGTGCTGCCGCTCGAAATAGCTGAGGATACTCCCGGGAAACCCGTCGGTGAGCTCCAGGTCCCCCGCAAAAGCGCAGCCCAGATAGGCTCCCTCCACCAGGTCGTGGGAAAGGAGCCTTTCCGCGGGAAACCGTCCCCGGAGGCAAAGTCTGGCCGCCCGGACGTCCAGGAGGCCCTTTCCGGTATAACTGCCTTCGCCGAACAGGTCCTGACTCAGCTCGCTGCTGAGTCCTCCGTAGGGATCCAGACCGCCCCTTCCGGCAAAGACCCTGGCAAAATCCGAACGGTCCGCGTCCCGCAGAGATACGGATACCCGGGGCTGGAGGATGCCGTATCCCCCGGTCACCAGGCGTTTCTCCTCATCGACCTTCGCCCGCTGCAGCGGATGGGCCAGGGTCGCCGCCATTCCGGCCGCCGATCCGGGTGGCAGGCCGGTATCTCCGTCCAGCACCAGGAGGAACACGATATCCCGAAGGCAGGCCGGATCACCCGATGCCAGGCAGGCCCGGCTGTTCTCTCCCCCCAGAAGGTCCAGCAGATCCAGGATCGCTCCCCGCTTCCGCTCCCAGCCCCGCCAGATCCGGTCCCGGGAGCTGTAGCACCGTTTCCGGCAGAGGAGGCAGAATCCCCCGCCGTATTTGCCGTTCAGACGGTCGATCTCCGCCTTTGCCGCCGCCAGGATCGGATCGTCCCGCTCCTCCAGCTCCCGGCTGCTCTCCCGCAGGTCCGCCAGCAGCCCCAGGACCAGATTCTCCCCCGCGTCCCGGTTGGCCAGACGGAAACGCTCCAGCTTCGCCGCCGCATCTCCGGCCTCATCCGGCGAACGGAGCAGCATCACGCTCACCCCCAGGGTCCGGCTCTCGGGGGGAATGCCCCGGGAATAGTCCAGCCGGGGCATTCGGGCCGGGGGACAAAACCGGGAAAAGATCCGGTCCGTGAGATATTTGCTCCCCTCCAGAAGCGGCAAAAGGGCCAGAAGACCGGCCATACTCCCCGATGCCCGCAGGATCCCTCCCGTGATGATCGCAGCCGGAAGCAGACAGGCGGCAAAATACAGGGCATACCGCTTGGGCCCAGGCGCTTTCCCCAAAGGCCGGGTAAAGAGATACCGCCCCACATGGGCGTTTTCCGCGGCAGCCAGCTCCAGGGCACGCTCCGCGGCGGCCGTCTCCCGGATCCCCGCCCGGCGGGCCAGACGGCTCACCTGCCGCCGATAAGCGCTCCGACTCTCCGGATCCATCCGCCGATAAACCCCCGCCGGGTCCCCGGACAGAAGGGCTTCCACCGGGCTTGCCTCCTCCAGCAGGGGGGCAAAGGGCAATGCATCCAGGACGCGGATCCCGGTGAAAACCGCCTCCGCCCGCTCCGGCGCTCCTGCCAGATACCGCAGCAGACTCAGACGCAGGGCGGGTTCCAGAAGTCCGAGCTCCCCCTCCTCCAGCTCCGTTTCCTCTCCGACTCCCCGGAGAAAAGCCCGGATCCCCGCCGGGTCCGTCCGGCCGCCGCAGGCTTCCGTCAGGGCGTCCGTCAGCTCCAGGATCCGAAGTCTGCCGCCGGACATCTGCGGGAGACGCCGTTTTCCCTTCAGGGCTTCCCGCACCCGGCTCAGATCCCGGCGCACCAGATAGAAGTTGTCCAGGAGCCATTCCGCCTCCGGAGCGGTCTCTCCCGCGCAGTCCGTCCGCCGCTTTTCCAGGGTCTTTTCCGCCTCAGAAAGCATCCGGCGGGTCATCCTTCCCCCGCCCCGGCGGGAGAAGGCCGCGGTTTTTCCCCATTGTCTGCCTCGCTGCATCAGCGCGCGGGCGTTTTCCGATTCCAAGCATTTCTTATCCATCATGTCAGCAGTTTTCCACCCGGGCTCCGGAAGTATTCCGGAGAAAAGGCAAATTCCCACTTGACAAGGAACCGGGTTTCCGGTAAAATCACCGGCTGTAAGGGATTTTTGCTTTACACTTGAGGTGCCTGTGGATAAGAACGTCTATATCTCCCTGCTGAACGATTTTTACGGGGAACTGCTGACGGATAAGCAGCGGCAGTATATCGACCTCTATTACAACGATAATCTCTCCCTGGGGGAGATCGGGGAAAACGAGGGGATCAGCCGCCAGGGTGTCCGGGATATCCTGGTCCGGGCGGAGAATACGTTGCTGGACGTGGAACGGAAAACCGGTCTTGCCGCGCGGCATACGGTGCTGCTGGGGCAGATCGGTGAAGCGGAAAAGCTCATGGAGACGCTTTCGGCGCTGTGCGCGGACCTGCCCAGGAACCGGGAACTGGAAGCCTGCTGCCGGAAGCTCCGGGAAAAGCTCCAGGAAATGAAGCTGTAAACGGGACGGATCATATGGCATTTGAAAGCTTATCGGAAAAACTCTCCGCCACCTTCAAGCGGCTCCGCAGCAAAGGCCGTCTGACGGAGTCGGATATCAAGGAGGCCATGCGGGACGTGCGCATGGCGCTGCTGGAGGCGGACGTCAGCTATAAGGTCGTGAAGGACTTTATCGCCCGGGTCAGCCAGCGAGCCCTGGGACAGGACGTTCTGGCCAGCCTCACCCCTGCCCAGATGGTCATCAAGATCGTGAACGAAGAGCTCACGGAGACCATGGGCAAGGAAAACGCAAAAATCAACATCTCCCCCAAGCCCCCCACCGTCGTTATGCTGGTGGGACTGCAGGGCGCGGGCAAAACCACCAACGGCGCCAAGCTGGCCGCCTGGCTGAAAAAGAGCGGCAAGCGTCCCCTGCTGGTGGCCTGCGATATCTACCGTCCCGCCGCGATCCGGCAGCTGGAAACCGTAGGCGGTCAGGTGGGCGTTCCCGTGTTCCAGATGGGGCAGGAAAAACCGGTGAAGATCGCCAAAGCCGCCCTGGACCACGCGGCGAAGAACGGCAATGATATTCTTCTGCTGGATACCGCCGGCCGGCTGCATATCGACGAAGCCCTGATGGGCGAGCTGAAGGATCTGAAGCAGGAGATCCAGCCCACCGAGATCATGCTTTTCATCGACGCCATGACCGGTCAGGATGCGGTGAACGCCGCGAAGGCGTTTGACGAAGCCCTGGGGGTAGACAGCATCTTCCTCACCAAGCTGGACGGCGACGCCCGGGGCGGCGCAGCCCTCTCCGTGCGGGCGGTGACCGGCAAGCCCATCAAGTTCGCGGGAATCGGCGAGAAGCTGGACGGCATCGAGCCCTTCCATCCGGACCGCATGGCTTCCCGGATCCTGGGCATGGGAGATATCCTCACCCTCATCGAAAAGGCGGAGCAGAGCTTCGACGAGCAGAAGGCCCGGGAAATGAGCGAAAAGCTCCTTTCCAACCGGTTCACTCTGGAGGATTACTACGAGCAGCTGCAGAGCCTGAAGAATATGGGTTCCCTTTCGGACCTGGCGGGGATGCTCCCGGGCATCGACGCGAAGCAGCTCAGCGGCGCCTCCATCGACGAAAAGGCACTGGGCCGTACCGAAGCCATCCTGAAATCCATGACCCCCGCCGAGCGGCAGGATCCCAGCCTGCTGAACAGCAGCCGGAAAAAGCGCATTGCCCGGGGCAGCGGCACCCAGGTGGTGGACGTGAACCGCCTGCTCAAGCAGTACGAGCAGATGCAGGTCCTGGCGAAGCAGATGGGCGGCAAGAACGCCAGGAAGCTCCTGCGCGGCCGGGGCAAGGGTCTGTTCGGCATGATGTAAACGCAGGTCGAGCCCCGCGGGGCTTTTCCGATAAAACAAAAAAACATTACGCAGCAGAGGTGTAAAACAAAATGGTCAAAATCAGACTTCGCAGAATGGGCGCCAAGAAGGCCCCCTACTACCGCATCGTCGTCGCCGACTCCCACTTCCCCAGGGACGGCCGCTTCATCGAAGAGATCGGCACCTACAACCCCCTGACCGAGCCCA
>CAMVBX010000015.1 GCA_947165825.1 uncultured Clostridia bacterium | reverse complement strand
AGCTTTGGCCTCCCGGCCGAAGCGAACGATACGAAGCCTGCGACGACGAGCGGGCGCGAACTCTGCGAGGCTTTGGGCCTTTATCTAAACTCTGAGCCGCTGCGGTGACGCAGCGGCTCGGGATTTGCACGGTATTTGCTTCTTCAGCCCGGGGCGCTCAGGCTTTCCGGCCCTTCGGCTTTTTGCCGGTCTCCCGCTTCTTGCCGCCGCCCTTCGGGGCGGCGGATCTGCTTTCCGGGCGGATGAGGCAGCGGGGGCCGTATCCGATGAGGTCCGTGCGTCCGGCCTTGGTCAGGGCTTCCTCCACCAGCTTCCGTTTCCCCGGATCGAACCACTGGAGCAGGGCCCGCTGGAGCTCCTTTTCATGGTAGCTCCGGGGCACATAGACCTTTTTTCCGGTCATGGGATCCAGACCGGTCCAGTACATGCAGGTGGAGATAGTGCCGGGGGTGGGATAAAAATCCTGCACCTGCTCCGGGCGGATGCCGTGGGCCTTCAGGTATTCCGCCAGGCGCACCGCGTCCCCCAGGCGGCTGCCGGGGTGGGAGGACATGAGGTAGGGCACCAGGTACTGCTTCTTCCCCAGCTTTTTGTTCATCTCCCCGTATTTTTCGCAGAAGGCTTCGAAAACCTTCACCGGGGGCTTGCCCATGCAGGCCAGGACATTGTCCACGCAGTGCTCCGGCGCCACCTTCAGCTGCCCGCTCACATGGTGCTGCACCAGCTCCTTCAGGAAGGCGTCCTTCCCCTCCGCCAGCACATAGTCGAAGCGGATGCCGGAGCGGATGAAGACCTTCTTCACCCCCGGGATGGCCCGGAGCTTCCGGAGAAGGGCCAGATAGTCCGAATGGTCCGCGTCCAGATGTGGGCAGGGCTCCGGGGCGAGACAGCGCCGGTCCGGGCACAGGCCCCGCTCCTTCTGGGCTTTGCAGGAGGGATGGCGGAAATCCGCCGTGGGGCCGCCCACATCGTGGATATATCCCTTGAACAGGGGATGCCGGGTCATGGCCTCCGCCTCCCGGAGGACGGATTCGTGGCTCCGGACGGTGACGGCCCGGCCCTGGTGGAAGGCCAGGGAGCAGAAGGCGCAGCCCCCGAAGCAGCCCCGGTTATGGATGATGGAGAAGCGCACTTCCTCAATGGCGGGGACGCCCCCCAGGGCGTCGTACATGGGGTGGGGCTCCCGGGTGAAGGGCAGCTCCGCCAGGGCGTCCAGCTCCGGCGTCTCCAGAGGGGCGGCGGGGGGATTCACCACCAGGAACCGGTCCCCGTGGGCCTGGCGCAGGGCTCGGCCCCGGACGGCGTCATGCTCCCGGTTCTCCAGGCGGCAGGCTTCGGCGTAAGCGGCCTTATCCTCCCGAACCTCCTCGAAGGAGGGAAGGTCCAGGCAGGGAAAGGCGCAGGTCCCCTCCCGGCTGAGGAAGGCGGTGCCCCGGATATCCGTCAGGGTATCCACCCGCTCCCCGGCGGCCAGCCGCCGGGCGATCTCCAGGGTGGCCCGTTCTCCCATCCCGTAGGTGAGGAGATCCGCTCCGGCGTCCAGCAGAACGCTGCGGCGGACCTTATCCTCCCAGTAATCATAATGGGCAAAGCGGCGGAGGGAGGCCTCCAGCCCCCCCACGATCACCGGCAGGCCGGGAAAGGCCTCCCGCACCCGTCCGGCATAGACGATCACCGCCCGGTCCGGGCGGCGTCCCGCCTGCTTCCCCGGGCTGTAGTAATCCTCGTTCCGGCGCCGGCGGGCGGCGGTATAATGGGCCACCATGCTGTCCAGATTTCCGGCGCTGAGCATGGCCCCCAGCCGGGGGCGGCCCATGGCCCGGAAGGCCTCCGGCCCATGCCAGTCCGGCTGGGCCAGAATGGCCACCCGGTATCCGGCGTTCTCCAGCACCCGGCCGATGAGGGGGGTGCCGAAGGAGGGGTGGTCCACGTAGGCGTCCCCGGTGACCAGGAGGAAATCGTAATCCTCCCACCCCCGGCGGCGCATATCCTCCCGGGAAACCGGAAGGAAGTCAGTCTCCGAAAGTTTCATCTTCCCGCCTTTTTCTCCCCGATCCCCGGTCTCCGGGTCACGGGATATCCTTCGTCATCACCAGGGTTTCCCCGTAGAGCCCGTTTTCCCGGCGCTCCTCGGAAAAGCCCCAGCGGCGGTAAAAACGCAGGGCGGCCTCGTTCCCCACGGTCACCCGCAGGCGGAGCTTTTTCCGCCCCAGGGCCCGGTAATAGCTCACGGCGGCGCCGATGAGCTGGATCCCCAGTCCCCGGTCCCGGAAGGCCTCCTCCAGGTGCAGCAGGGCGATATGGCCCACGCCCAGCTCCTCCCCCTGATGGGTGGCCAGCTCCAGGATGCCGCAGGGGGTCTCCTCGCACCAGGCTTCCAGGACGCTGTTCCGATCCTGCTGCTGCCGGTATCTGGCCCCGTCCAGATGGACGGAGGTGAAGCCCCGGTCGCTGCCGTAGGAGGCGATCCAGGTCTCCCGATACCGGCGAAGGTAGGTCTGCTGCCCGGAAAGGGAGTCCAGGTCCATGGGGAGAAAATACATATCCCTGCCGTCCTTCCCGTCCTCGTTCTTCCACCATTCGTCCCGGTGGAAGGCGCTGAGGGCCTCCGGCAGATGGGAATTATCGTTATAGCTGACCAGGGTCAGGCGGCCCCCCTGGGCGGTGAGCCGGGCTGCGGCGGTATTGTCGCAATAGGGCACCCGGCCGATCTCCCGGGAGGGGATCCCCAGGAGCTTTGCCAGGAGCAGCCGGATGGCGCTCCCATGGGAAACCACGGCTACCTCGCCCCCAGGGTGTCTGGCCGCGATGGCAAGAAGGGCGGCTTCCAGCCGCCGGACCGTCTTTTCCCCGGGCTCGGCGCCGGGAACGGACCAGGTCCAGGGATCCCGGTTCAGCCGGTCGTATTCCTCCGGCCGGAACCGCTCCACCCAGCCCCAGCACTTATCCTCCCATTCCCCCATGTTCACCTCCCGCAGATCCTCCCGGATCCGCAGGAGCATGCCCCGGGGTTCGGAGAGGGCCCGGGCGGTGTCCATGGCCCGGCGCAGGTCGCTGGAATACACCGCGTCCAGCCGGGTATCCCGGAAGCGCTCCGCCAGATAGGGGAGCTGCCGGAAGCCCATCTCCGTCAGGGAGCCGTCGTACCAGCCATGGATGCGGCGGTACAGGTTGCCCTCCGCCTCCCCGTGGCGGATGAGCCAGATGCCGGTCATGCCGCTTCCTTGGTCAACTTCCGGATGGTGCCGATGATCTCGATATCCTGCCCCTTCAGGTAATGGTTCCGGCCCAACCGGACCTCCTGGGTGCCCACCTTGTTGAGCAGGTCGGTGGCGTACACCCGGGCCTCGCACTGAAACACGCCGGTGACGTATTCCACATTGGGATCCGCCTTGGCCCACTGGGTCTCGTTGCTGTTCACCGGGCTGGAGATCTCCACGTAGGTCACGTCGCAGGGCTCCCAGGAGGCGGAGAGGATATGCCCGTCCACCCATTCGCCGGAAGCGGCCATCTGGCAGGGGAGGAAGGAGGCGACCTCCTCATACAGGTCCCGGGTCATGCCCGGTACCTCCACCTCATAACGGAGGGTGATCATGTTGGCACCGGCTTTGGGCCTTGCCTGCAGGAACTTGAAGGCGAAGAAGACCCCCGCCGCCACGATGACCAGGATCACCACCACGTCCACGATATTGAATTTCCAGGTACGTTCTTTTTTCATGCCCATGCCTCCAAAGCATTGCCACCACCCCGTCAGGGCGTGTATAATGCGTGTGTAATGTCAGACAAATCATTATACTCTGTTTTCCGGTTTCCTGCAAGCCGGAAGAAGGGAGACGGGCATGAAGATCCTTACCCTCATCAGCGGCGGC
Organism: uncultured Clostridia bacterium; assembly: GCA_947165825.1. Classification (GTDB taxonomy): domain Bacteria; phylum Bacillota; class Clostridia; order Oscillospirales; family Oscillospiraceae; genus UBA1774. The sequence continues at coordinate 20,100 of CAMVBX010000015.1, read as the reverse complement.
GACGTGGGCGGCGCGAAGACCCATGTGCTGGGACTGCTGAAGGCCCTGGGCAGCCATATCACCGTGAAGCTGGTGTGCTTCATGGAGGCGGATTTCACCGACGCCGCCCGGGAGATGGGCATCGATATCACCATCCTGTCCAGCCGGGACCTGCGGGCCGTGCTGAAGGAGCTCCGGACCATGATCCGGGAGGAGGGCTTCGACCTCATCCACAGCCACGGAAGCCGGGGCAATTTCATGGCCTGGCTCTTGAAGCGGTCCTCCGGCCTGCCCCTGATCTCCACGGTGCACAGCGACTGGAAGCTGGACTATATGGGCCGCCCCGCGGCGGCCATGACCTTCGGCAAGCTGAACCTCATGGCCCTCCGGCATATGGACTATCTCATCGGGGTGAGCGATTCCATGAGCCGGATGCTCATCCGGCGGCGCATGGCCCAGCCGGACCGGGTCTATACCATCTACAACGGAGTGGATTTCGACCGGCCCCGGCAGGCGGTCTCCCGGAGCGAATTCCTGGCGGCCCACGGGGTGCCGGAGGAGCGGGATACGGTCTATATGGGCATCGCCGCCCGGCTGAATCCGGTGAAGGATATCGAGACCCTGGTGCGGGGCTTCGCCGCCGCCCGGGTCCGCTGCCCAAATATCCGCCTTCTCATCGCCGGGGACGGACCGGAGGAGGAGCGGCTGAAGGCCCTGGCCCGGAGCCTGGGGGTGGAGGACCGGGTCCATTTCCTGGGCTGGATCACGGATACGGACAGCTTTTACAGCGCCCTGGACGTGAACACCCTCACCTCCCTCTCCGAAACCTTCCCCTATGCCCTGACGGAGGGGGCGATCTGGGGCAAGGCCACCGTGGCCTCCCGGGTGGGGGGCGTCCCCCGGCTCATCGACCATGGGGTGAGCGGTCTGCTGTTCACTGCCGGGGACTGGGAGACCCTGGGGAAGGAGCTGGCGGATATGGCCGCCGATCCCGGCCTCCGGAAGCGCAGCGCGGAGAAGCTGCGGGAGAAGACCCGGCGGGAATTCTCCCTGGAGGCCACGGTGCAGACCCAGCTGGAGATCTATGACTCGGTCCTGCGCCGGTGGAAACGGAAGGAGGGACGGCAGAGCGCCGTTACTGTCTGCGGCGCCTACGGCCGGGGGAACGCGGGGGACGAGGCCATTCTGGAGGCCATCCTCCGGGAGATCCGGGAAGCGGATCCGGACGCGACCATCTATGCCGTGTCCCGGGATCCCAAGGCCACCCGCATGGCCCACAGGGTCCGGGCGGTGCATACCTATGACCTGCTGGCCTTCTGGCGGCTGGCGGGAAAAACGAAGCTCCTGCTGAGCGGAGGCGGCAGCCTGATCCAGGACGTGACCAGCCGCCGGAGCCTGTGGTTCTACCTCTATACCTTGGCGGCGGCCCGGCGTCGGGGCGCCCACGTGGCCATGTACGGCTGCGGCATCGGCCCGGTGAAGTATCCGGGGGACCGGAAGCTCAGCGCCAGGATCATCAGCAAAAGCGTGGAGGTGATCACCCTCCGGGAGGACCATTCCCGGGAGGAGCTTCGGAACATGGGGGTGGAGGGACCGGAGATCCTCCTGGCGGCGGATCCCTCCCTCACCCTGGACGGACCGGGGGAAGACCGGACGGAAAGCGCCATGCTCTCCGCGGGTCTGGATCCCCGAGGGAACTATCTCTGCTTCGCCCTGCGGCCCTGGCCGGGCTTCGAGGAGAAGGCGGAGGCCTTCGCCCGGGCGGCGGAGACTCTTTCCCGGGAGATGGGGCTCACCCCCGTGTTCCTGCCCATCGACCAGAGCCGGGATCCCGCTGCGGCGGAGCTGGCGGCGAAGCAGCTCGGCGTTCCGTACCATCTGCTCCCCGGCGCTTCGGACCGGGAGAGCGTCACGGCCATCCTCTCCCGCATGAAGGCGGTGGTCTCCATGCGTCTCCACGGCCTCATCTTCGCCGCCGGCCAGGGGGTGCCCCTGGTGGGGGTGGTGTACGACCCCAAGGTGCGGGCTTTCCTGCGATATATCGGCCAGGATCGGTATGTGGACCTGGAGGACGTGACCGCCGAAGGACTCTGCACCCTGGTGCGTTCCGCCCTGGCGCACAGCGACGGGGAGTCCCAGGCCGCGGCCGTCGCCCGTCTCCGGGACCTGGACCGGGTGAACCGGGAGGTCCTGCGGCGGTATCTGTGACCGGTTCGGCCGGGATCCGCCGCGTTGGTCTCCCGGTCGGGGAGTTTTCCTCCGGCGAATGAAAAAACGATCGGGCGGGCCGAATGGCCCGCCCGACGACGCTATTCTTTGAAATTACTTTTTCAGCCCGAATTTTTCCTCCGCCGCAGCCTTGATGGCCATGACGGCGCCGGTGATGCCCACCACGGAGGTATTGACGCAGAGGTCGTAGTTATCCAGGCTGCGCCAGGGGGTGCCGGTATAGAACTTATGGTAATTTGCCCGGCCCTTATCGATCTTGTTCAGGACGCTCTCGGCATTTTTGGGATCCTGGCCATACTCGTTCACGATGCGGTTCAGCCGGTCCTGCTTATCCGCATAGATGAAGACCCGGAGCAGGCTGGGGTGATCCCGCAGGACATAGTCCGCGCAGCGGCCCACGATGACCCCGTCCCCGCTGCGGGCGATATCCCGGATGACCTCAGACTGGACCATGAAGGCCCGGTCGTTCACGGGAACGGTGTACTGCATGCTCAGCTCGGAGGAGATGTAGGCGGCGGTGGCCAGGTTATACAGGAAGCTGTTGGAGGCCTTTTCCTCCGTCCGCTCGATGAACTCCTCGCTGAGACCGCTCTTCTCCGCGGCCATTTCGATCAGGGCCCGGTCATAGTACCCGAAGCCCAGCAGGGCCGCCAGCTCCCGACCGATGAGGCGGGCGCCGGTGCCGATCTCCCGGCTGATGGTGATGATGGAATGTGCCATATCTTTTCTCCTCCCTCCGGGAGCAAGGCTCCCAATGCCATGCGGCTTAATCCGTATTCGACAATATTATACAATGGCTCTGCGGGCTTTGTAAATGGGTATTTTCGGCCTCAGGGCTCCAGAAAAAGCTTCCGCTTCCGCTCCACTGCGTCCCCGGGGCAGTCCAGGTATTCCTTCGGGTATTTTTTGTTCACCGCCCGGCGGATGGCGCCGCTTTCCCGCCAGAGACGCTTGGAGACGCCCCCCGCCCCCAGGGAGAGGACGTGGCACAGCTCCTCCATCATGCAGATATTGTACAGGCACTCCGTTCCCGGCTGCGCCCAGCCGGTATTCTCCAGCCCCCCGGCGGAAAACTTCTGCCGGTACAGGTAATACGGATGGTAGCCGGTTCCCGTGAGCCGGTCCCGGGCATGCTCCAGCATCCGGGACACCGCCTCCCCATCGGGGTAGAGACCCTCCCGGACATTCAGGTCCGCCCCCCGCTTCCGGGTGAGACAGTGGACCGTGACGTTCTCCGGCTCCAGGGCCAGGACCCGGTCCAGGCTCCGGGCAAAGCCCGACTCCGTATCCTCCGGCAGACCGGCGATGAGATCCATATTGATCTGCCCGGGGAAAACCTCCCGGGCCATATGGAAGCAGGCCTCGATATCCGCCGCGCTGTGCTTCCTGCCGATGGCCGCCAGCACCCGGTCCTCCATGGTCTGGGGGTTGATGCTGATCCGGTCCGTGCCGTGCTTTGCCAGCACCGCAAGCTTCTCCCGGTCCAGGGTATCCGGCCGACCGGCCTCCACGGTCCATTCGCCGCAGGCGGACCAGTCGAACTTCTCCCGCAGCAGGCCCAGGACCCGGTCCAGCTGGGCGGCGCTGAGGGTGGTGGGGGTGCCGCCCCCCATATAAAAGGCCCGGAGGCGCAGGCCGGTTTCCCGAACCAGCTCCGCCGTGCCCTCCAGCTCCCGGCACAGGGCGTCCACATAGGGCTCCACCAGGGCCAGGGACTTCTCCACGCTGTGGCTCACGAAGGAGCAGTAGGCGCAGCGGCTGGGGCAGAAGGGGATCCCCAGGTACAGCACCGCATCCCGGTCCTCCAGCTCCCGGGTCACCCGGCGGCTGGCCATCCCGGCCTCTGCGCAGAGCCGGGCCCGCTCCGGGCTCAGGCTGTAGATCCGCTCCATGGCCGCCCTGGCCCTATCGGGATCGTCCCCCGTCTCCCCCAGGAGACGGGCGGCCAGCTTGGCGGGGCGTACCCCGGTAAGGGCGCCCCAGGGGAGCGTCTCCCCGGTGCAGGCCGTCAGCGCCCGGTACAGGGCGGTTTTCACCAGCCGCTGCTCCGCCCGGCGGCGCAGCAGGGGCTCTTCCGGCCAGGGGCCCTCCAGGAGGGCTTCCCCCTCCCCCAAAGCCCCGTCCAGCCGCAGCCGGGCATAAGCCCGGGGAGGCGTTTCCCCGGGAGAGAGGCGGGAGAGCAGAGCATCCCCGGTCTCCGGCAGGCTGCCGTCCCATACCCGCTCCCGCTCCGGGAGCCAGGAGAGGAGGGCCTGCTCCACGGCATGGCGGCAGTCATGTCCCTCCAGACGGACGACCAAGGCTCAGTCCTCCTGCAGGAAGGGGTTGAAGCGCCGCTCCCGGTCCAGGGAGGTGGCGTCCATATGGCCGGGATAGACCTCATAGTCCCCGGGCAGGTCCGCCAGCCGGCGAAGGGAGCGCTGCAGCACCTCCCAGCTGCCTCCGGGAAAGTCCGTGCGGCCGCAGGAGCCCCGGAACAGGGTATCCCCGGTGAAGAGGACGGGATCCGTCCCGTCGTGTCCGTCGCACAGGAGGGTGACGCTGCCCCGGCTGTGGCCCGGGGTCTCCAGGACGTGGAACTCCAGATCCCCCACGGGGATCAGGTCCCCTTCCTGATAGAAGCTCATTTCGTCCCCGCCCTTGTAGGCGTAGTCCTCCGTGCGGCCTTCGGGGCTCACGTCCAGGGCGTGGATCCAGATTTTCGCCCCGGTGGCCTCGTAGATGCTCAGCACCGCGCCGGTATGGTCATAATGGCCGTGGGTGATGAAGACCGCCCCGACCTTCAGATGATTGTCCTCCAGGTAGTTCAGGATCCGGCCGGACTCCGCTCCCGGGTCGATCACGGCGGCCAGATGATTGCGCTCATCCGTCACCACGTAACAGTTGGTCTGCAGCTGTCCCACAGGAAAACATTTGATCTGCATCCGTTTTCTCCTTCCTTATAGCTCCGACGAATCCAGGATGATGGTCACCGGACCGTCGTTTACGCTCTCCACCTGCATGTCCGCGCCGAAGATCCCGGTCTCCACATGGATGCCCTTCGCCCGCAGGTCCTCCCCGAAGCGGAGATACTCCGCCTCGGCGACATCCGGCTTGGCGGCGGCGAGAAAATCCGGCCTGCGCCCATGGCGGCAGCTGGCGTACAGGGTGAACTGGCTCACCAGGAGCACGCTGCCCCCCACGTCCAGCAGGGAACGGTTCATCTTCCCCGCCTCGTCCTCAAAGATCCGCAGGACCGGGAGCTTTTCCGTGAGCTTCTTCCGCTCCGCCTCGCCGTCCCCCTGTCCGACGCCCAATAAGACCAAAAAACCGCCGTCGGTCCTGCCGACGACGCGACCGTCCACCGTGACCGAGGCGGACTTCACCCGGGTAATCACAGCGCGCATGCGTTTCTCTCCTTTGAAACTGTTTCCCGGAGTCCGTGCCCGCTTACCGGTCCGGGCTCCGTATCCTTCGCTTCGCCGGCTCCCCGTTTCCCCTGCGGCGGGGACGGGCCCGGTCTGCGGGATTTATACACCCGGCCGGACGACGTCCTTCACGCCCCGAAGACCCCGGAGCCGCCGGATGGCGGAAGCCAGCTCGTCCCGGTCATGGACCAGGACCGTGAGATAGGCCACGGCGCCGCCGCCGGGGGTTTCCCGGATGTTCATGGAGGTGATGGTGACCTTCTCCGCGTTCAGCGTGGTGGCGATATCGATGATGAGGTTCTGCCGGCCTACGGCGTCCACCGTCAGCGCCGCGGGATAGGTGCTGCCCTCCGTATTCCCCCAGGTGACCCGCACCCAGCGGCCCTCGCCCTTCCCGACGGAGCTCAGGTAGTTGGTGCACTCCTTCCGATGGACGGAGACCCCCAGGCCCCGGGTGATGAAGCCCACCACTTCGTCCCCCGGTACGGGGGTGCAGCAGCGGGAGAACTTCACCAGGCAGTTGTCCAGGTCGCTCACCCGGACGCCCTTGGCGCTGGCCTCGGATACCTGGTGGGCGGGCTGCTGGGCCAGCTTCTCCGCCTGCTGCAGGACCTTGTCCTGCTTCTGGACCCGGTTCAGCTCTTCCTTCACCCGGTTGACGCTGCGGACGGCGGTCATCCCTCCGTACCCCACGGCGGCACAGAGATCGTCCAGGGAGGTGACCGCCAGCTTTTTCAGCACGATGGGCTGCAGCTCCGGATCCGTCAGGAGGTCCGGGTTCAGACCCTGATGCTTCATCTCCGCCTCCAGGGCGGCCCTGCCCCGGAGGATGTTTTCCTCCCGCTTCTCCCGCTTGAACCACTGGCGGATCTTCGTCCGGGCAGAGGCGCTCTTGGCCAGGTTGATCCAGCCCCGGGCAGGGCCCTTGGCGTTGGGGGAGGTGACCACCTCCACGATATCCCCGTTCTCCAGCTTATGGTCAAAGCTCACGATCCGCCCGTTGACCCGGGCGGAGGTCATATGGTTGCCCACCTGGGAGTGGATGGAATAGGCAAAGTCGATGGGGGTGGCGCCGGCGGGGAGGTTGATCACGTCACCCCGGGGGGTGAAGACGAAGACCTCGTCCGCGAACATATCGATTTTCAGCTCATGAACGAATTCGCCGGCTTCCGTATCCTGCTGCGCCTCCAGCAGACTCCGGATCCAGGCGAATTTTTCCTCGTCCCCCAGGGCGGTGATCCCGTCCTTGTATTTCCAGTGGGCAGCCACGCCGTATTCCGCCGTATGGTGCATCTCATAGGTGCGGATCTGCACCTCGAAGGGGATGCCCTCGCTGCCGATGACGGTGGTATGGATGCTCTGGTACATATTGGGTTTGGGGGTGGCGATATAGTCCTTGAAACGGCCGGGAAGGGGATTGAAGAGATCGTGGATCTGCCCCAGGACATTGTAGCAGTCGGCAATATTGTCCACGATCACCCGGAAGGCGCACAGGTCCAGCACCTCGCTGAACTGCTTGTTCTGGCTGAACATCTTCCGATAGATGCTGTAGATATGCTTCATCCGGCCGGAGACCTCTCCCCGGATCCCGCATTCCTCCAGGCGGGCAATGATCTTTTCCCGGATCCTGGACATGAAATCCTCCAGCTCCTTCCGGCGCTGGTCCAGCTGCACGATGATCTCCTGGTAACCGATGGGGTCCAGGTACAGAAGACTCAGGTCCTCCAGCTCCCACTTTACCCGCTGCATCCCCAGACGGTGGGCGATGGGGGCATAGATCTCCATGGTTTCCAGGGCTTTTTCCCGGCGCTTGGCCTCGGACTGGAAGTTCATGGTCTGCATATTGTGGAGCCGGTCGGCGATCTTGATGAGGATGACCCGGATGTCCCTGGCCATGGCCATGAGCATCTTCCGCAGATTTTCCATCTGCTCCTCTTCCTTGCTGGTATAGGTCACCCGGGTCAGCTTGGTGACCCCCTCCACCAGCTCGGCCACGCTCTCCCCGAACAGACGGGCGACGTCCTCGTGGGTGGCGTTCGTGTCTTCGATGGTATCGTGCAGAAGGGCGGCGATGAGGGAATCCTCGTCCAGTCCCATCTCGGCGCAGTTGTGCGCCACCTCCAGAGGATGGGTCACAAAGGGGGATCCGTCCTTCCGAAGCTGGCCCTCGTGCTTCGTCCGGGCATAGTCAAACGCGCTTCTGAGCCGCGCCCGGTTCAGAGCGGGATTATAGGACAGCGCCCGTTTCTCCAGTTCCTCGTAGCGTTTCTCGATATCTTCCATACTTTACCGGAGCCTCTGCAGGATCTTGGATTCGTTCAGATCGGCCTTCCCCTGGAAACGGGGGATGCGGATATCCAGCCCGCCCTCCTGCTCCTGCAGGCGGATGAGCTCCAATTCGTCAAAAACCCGGAGGCAGACCAGGATCCTGCCGAAGGACGGAACGCCGGTCCGGAGCGCCATCTCCGGCAGCAGGGTATCCTCCTCCTCCGCAAAACGGCGGGAGCGGCAGCTGATGTACCGCCATACCCGGGCAAAATCGTTCCGGTCCGGCCGGATCATGGCCAGCTCCACCGGCAGCATCCTCTCCCCGTCGAAGAACCGCCGGGCCAGGGGAAGGGTGGGTTCCTCCGGATTGCGGGAGGGACGGACGCTGCGCAGGAGCAGCTGCACCGTGCGGCTGCCCCGGAAATCGTTGATCCCCGGCTCAAAGGCCAGGTCGACCCTGACGCCGGCCCGGATACCCAGCTCCCGCACGCTCAGGCCGAAGAATACGCAGTCCAGCCGGAAGCCGTCCCGGGACACGGTCATTTTCAGATGCCGGTCGTTGCCGATGGGGGTGATGGAGTCCACCCGAACATCCCGGATACACAGGGTAGGCGGGGGATTCCCCACGCCCCAGGGGGACAGATCCCGGAGCCCTTCGATCTCCTTCAGGGTCAGGAGGTTCAGATCCTCCACCGGGAAATCCACGGGGATGCGGGCCTGGAGCTGGGCCCCCTCGGAGGCCCGGTAGAGCTTGTCCAGCCGATCCCGCAGGGCATCCACGTTCTCCCGGGGCAGGGTGAGCCCGGCCGCCATGGCATGGCCGCCGAAGCTGCTCAGCAGATCCGAAGCCGCGCCCAGGGCGTCAAAGAGGCAGAAGCCCCCCGGACTCCGGCAGGAGCCCCGGCCTTCCTCCCCCTCCAGGCAGATCACCACGGCGGGAACGCCGTACCGCTCCGCCAGACGGGAGGCGACGATGCCGCTTACCCCGTGGTGCCAGGTATCCGAAGCCAGAACGATGGGGCTGTCCACGTGTCCCGCGTCCCCCATCATTTCCAGCGCTTCCGCAAACACCCGGCTTTCCACGGCCTTCCGGGCGTTGTTCATCTCGCAGAGTTCTCCCGCCAGACGGGCGGATTCCTCCGGGCCCTCCGCCATGAGCAGGTCGAAGGCGGTACGCACGCTTCCCATGCGGCCCGCAGCGTTCAGCTTGGGCACCAGGGAAAAGCTCACGTCCGTGCCCCGCAGGGTCCTCTTATCCAGGCCGATGGCCCGGATCAGGGCGTCCAGCCCCGGCAGGGGCTTTTCCCGCAGGGTGCGGATCCCCTGGCGGATCAGGCAGCGGTTTTCTCCGGTGACGGGCATGATATCCGCGATGGTGCCTAGGGCCACCAGGGGACCGTATTCCGCCAGCACGGCGTCCGTCCGCTCCGGCCCCTCCAGGGCGCATATCAGCTTGAAGGCAACGCCCACCCCCGCCAGTCCCTTGAAGGGGTAAGGGCAGGTGTGCTTCTGGGGATCCACCACCGCGGCCGCCCTGGGCAGCTCCGGCAGACACTCATGATGGTCTGTGATCACCATGTCGATCCCCAGCTCCCGGGCCAGCTCCGCCTGCGCACAGGCGGTGACGCCGCAGTCCACCGTGATCAGGAGGGTCACGCCCTCCCTCCGGATGCTCCGCAGGGCTTCTTCCGTGATGCCGTAGCCCTCCGTCAGCCGCTCCGGGATGTAGGTGAGGCAGCGCAGCCCCTGTTTCTGCAGCCAGGAGGTCATCAGGGCGGAGGCGGTGAGCCCGTCCACGTCATAGTCCCCGTAAACGGCGACCCTTTCCCCGTTTTCCACCGCCCGGCGGACGCGCTCCACCGCCGGAGCCATATCCTCCAGCAGCATAGGGTCCAGGAGCAGTCCCGAATCCTCCCGGAGAAATTCTTCCGCTTCCCGGGGACCGACCAGTCCCCGGGAGGCCAAAAGCGCGGCAGACAGCCTCCCGCAGCAGCCGGACCGATAAATGGTCTCCGCTGCCGCAGGGTCGTAGGTACCGACCTGCCATCCGCCGAATGCTCTCATTCCAGGACTCCTTTCCAAAAACTATGCTTCCGTCGTCTGTGACCAGGGAAAACGGATATGGGCTCCCTGATCGTCATACACCGTCCAGCTCCGCAGAAGGAAGAACAGGACGACGGCCAGAATGGCCAGGATGATCAGGATCCGCAGGATGCCGGACAGAACCGCCCCGAAGCCGGGCTTTTTCCGGTATACTCTGGGCTTCATCCCCGGCTTTCGACTTCATGGATCTTCGCCACCCGCCGGGCGTGGCGCCCTCCCTCGAAGGGGGTATCCAGGAAGGTGTCCATGATCTTCGCCGCCAGGCCGGGGCCCACCACCCGGGCGCCCATGGCCAGGACGTTGGCGTCGTTATGCCGCCGGGTGAGCTCCGCGGAGTAGCAGTCCCCGCAGAGGGCGCAGCGGATGCCCCTGATCTTGTTCGCGGTGATGGACATGCCGATGCCCGTGCCGCAGATCAGGATGCCCCGGTCGCAGCGTCCCTCCGCCACGGCCCGGGCGGCGGGCTCGCCAAAATCCGGATAATCGCAGCTTTCGGCCGAAAAGGTGCCGAAATCCTCATATTCCAGGCCCCGTTCCCGCAGATGGGCCATCATTTCCTGCTTCAGTTCGTAGCCGCCGTGGTCGCTGGCAATGGCGATCAAGGGGATCATCTCCTTTATGGATAATGTCCGGGCCAAGCCGGAAGAGAAGTAAACATTTATAGATGATATAGTATACCACAGGGGTTCTGCAAAGTGCAAGAGAATTGCAACAAAATTGATGGGAAACAAACATGGGGAACCGGGGCGGGGGGACGAATGACGGAAACGGGGAACGGGAGCGGGAGAGCCCCCGGACAAGGCTTGTCAGGGGGTGTGTTGTATGCTATACTGACCGAAAAAAGACGCTCCGGAGGGAGCGAAAGGAGGAGCCATGAAGATCCTGTGGAGGCTTGGCCGGGAGGCGATCCGGTACAAGACTCTGTATATCATCGCCATCCTCTCCACCTTGTGCCTGACGGGGGTGAACCTGGCGGCGCCCAGAGTCCTCTCCGCCATGACGGGGATCGTCGCCCGGGGGGTGGACAGGCCCGCCCTCAGCCGGATCTGGGGCCTCACCGCCATTCTCGCGGCCCTGTATCTGCTGCGGGTGGCTTTCCGGTACATGAGCAACTATCTGGCCCACAAGGCGGCCTGGAACCTGGTGGGGGACATGCGCACCCGCACCTACAACAAGCTGGAGCGGATGCATCTGGGGTATTTCCACGATAAGCAGACCGGCGACCTGATGAGCCGGGTGGTGAACGATACCCGGGACTTTGAGCTGCTCTACGCCCACATCATCCCGGAGACCGCCACCAACCTGGTGACCTTTCTGGGGGTGCTCATCGTCCTGCTCACCATCAACTGGAAGCTGGCCCTGATCACCTGCGCCCCGATCCCGTTTATCCTCCTTTCCGGCGTGATCTTCTCCAGGCAGGTGCGGCCCTATTTCCGCCTTTCCCAGAAAAAGACCGGCGAGCTGAACGGCAAGCTCCAGGATAATCTTTCCGGCCTGCATGAGATTCAGTCCTTCGGCCGGGAGGATTATGAGACGGAGCAGGTGAATATCAAGAATTTCGAGCACGTGAAGGCTCAGCTCACCGCCCTGCGTCTCAGCGCCATCTTCCATCCCTCAGTGGAGTTCATCTCCTCCATCGGCACCATCCTGGTGGTGGCCTTCGGCGGCCTCCTGGCCTACCGGGAGGGGCTGAAGGTGGAGGACGTGGTGGCCTTCGTCCTGTACCTGAGCCTGTTTTACGCCCCGGTCTCCGGCCTGGCCAACCTGCTGGAAAGCATGCAGCAGGCCCTGGCAGGGGCGGAGCGTGTGCTGGCGATCCTGGACGCGCCCCTGGAGATCGTGGACAAGCCCGGAGCCCGGGAGCTGAAGGACGTGCAGGGGAGCATCGAGTTCCGGAACGTGGATTTCTCCTATATCGACGGCATGCCGGTGCTGAAGGACGTTTCCTTCAAATGCGAGCCGGGAAAGATGCTGGCCCTGGTGGGTCCCACCGGAGTGGGGAAGACCACCCTCACCCAGCTCATCTCCCGCTTTTACGAGCCCCAGAAGGGCAGCATCCTCATCGACGGGCAGGATATCCGGGACGTGACCATCGAGAGCCTCCGGCGGAACATCTCCCCCGTGCTGCAGGACACCTTCCTGTTCAACGGCTCCATTGCGGAGAACATCGGCTATGCCGTGCCCGAGGCCACGGAGGAGGAGATCCGGGCCGCCGCCATGGCCGCCAATATCCATGAGGATATCCTGGCCATGCCCCAGGGCTACGATACCCAGGTGGGGGAGCGGGGCCTGCGTCTCTCCGGCGGGCAGAAGCAGCGGGTGGCCATCGCCCGGGCCATCCTGCGGAAGAGCCCCATCATCATCCTGGACGAGGCCACCGCCTCCGTGGACGTGGAGACGGAGCGGCAGATCCAGACCGCCATTGCGGGGATCGCCGGGCAGCGGACCATCGTGGCCATCGCCCACCGGCTGTCCACCATCCGCAACGCGGATATGATCCTGGTGATCGAGGACGGACGGGTGACGGAGTGCGGCACCCACGCCCAGCTGGTGGCCCTGGGGGGCAGCTACGCCAGGATGGACCGGATCCAGGCGTCCGCCGCGGGGGGCATCGCGTAAGGCCCTGCGCTGCGTGAAGAACAAAGAAAAATGAAGAATTGCGGTACGCCGCTTCGCGGCGGGGGAGGGGAATCATCCCGAAGGACCGCAATTCTTCATTTTTTCCTTTATTCGATCACCAGCTCGTCTCCGTCCCAGCGGAGACGGGCGTTCAGCCCGGCTTCGGCGGTGACACGCCGGAGATAGTCCGCCGTGGCCCGGCCCTTTTCATCGCAGCCGTGGACGTAGGGGGCGCCGTCCTTTTCCACCAGCATGGGCACCAGGCGGTATTCCGCGATCCGCCCGCCCCGAATGACAAGCCTGGCACAGGCGCAGTGGACGCTGTCCGGATGGAAGGGATAGGTGGGATACTCCGGGTCCGGCACGAAGCCGAAGCGCTCCACCCGCTTCTTTACCCATTCCGCGTTGTGGCTGGTGGCGGTGTCCTTCACCTGCCCCTTGTACAGGGGGGAGAGCTGGGGGGTGTACATGATGAAGTTGTTCAGCCCATGGTAAATGGCCCGGCCCTTGTACATCTCCAGGCCGTGGAGGATATGGGAGTGGGTGCCGATCACGGTATCCGCCCCGTTATCCACGGCCATGTGGCTGATGAGCCTTTCGTATTCCCCCAGCCGGGCGACCTGGTGGACGTAGCCCTTATGGAAATAGGCGATGAGGACGTCGCATTCCGCCTTCGCCGCGGCGATCTGCGCCGCCATCCGGTCCAGGCTTGCCGGGTCGGGGAAATTCGCGCCCCGGAATTCCCCCTCCGGGTGGAGGGGGTTTTTTAAGGACCAGATATCGTTTTCCAGTCTTCCCGGGTCCTCCTCCCGCAGGGGAACATAGGCCCGGGTGAAGTTGACGTAAGCCGTGCCGCCCCGGGTATCCGAGGCGAAGCTCATCTTCGGCCCCACGGCGTTCCAGGCCAGGACGCCCACCCGGACCCCGTTCTTCTCCACGAAGGCGGGCTTCTCCGCCTCCGCCAGGGTCAGACCGCCGCCGCAGGCGGCAATGCCGCTGCGCCGGCACCAGTCCAGGGTGTCCCGCACCCCGTCCTCCCCCAGGTCATAAAAGTGGTTCCCGGAGAGGGTCACCAGGTCGATCCGCCCCTTCAGCGGCTCCAGGGCCGCGGTGGTCCGGTCAGGCCCCGCCGCCTCCGTTTCCTTTGCCACGAAGGGCTCCTCCAGCTGGAGCATCCGCAGATCCGCGGAGGCCAGAAGGGGATCCACCCCCCGGAACATCCATTCGCAGTTTACGCCGATGCTGGTATCCCCGCCGAATACCAGGGTGAGATCTCCCGACGCCATGACGCCTTACCTCCCGCTTTTTTTCTTCATGGTAGTCCCGGGGCGGGCGGCTGTCAATGCCGAAGGTTTTCGGATTCCCTCTTTCCGTTTGCGGGGAACTGCGGTATACTGGAACAAAAAGAGAAAACGGAAAAGGAGGAGAGGCTATGCTGCGGGACTGTGCCCTGGAGAACCAGGCATTCCGGGAGCTGTACCGGGTCTGGCTGGACCGGGGAAACGGGGAGGCTGCCGCGCATCGGGCCAGGGGCGGCAGGGTGGTGGGCTGCCTTGGGGCGGACGTGCCGGAGGAATACCTGCTGGCCGGCGATCTGCTGCCCCTGCGCATCGCGCCGGATCCCCGGAGCGACCTGGCGCACGCGGACAGGTACCTGGAGGCCTGCTTCGACCCCATGGTGCGGAGCCAGTTCGACCGCATCGTGGGCCCGGGGGAGAAGCCCTGGGATTTTCTCGCCGTATCCAACTCCACGGACGTGCTGGTCCGCACCTATCTCTATCTCCGGGAGCTGCGGCGCACGGAGCCGGAGGCGCCGGTGCCGGACACCGCCTTTATCGACTGGCTCTTTACCCCCTCCGAGCGATTCCGCCGGTATAACGAAGCCCGGGCGGCAGAGTTCCGGAAAAAAGCGGAGGAGTGGGCGGGAAGGCCCATTACGGACGCCGACCTGCGGGAGGCTGTCCACGTGCTGAACGGAGAACGCTCCGCCATGGGCCGCATCTACGCCCTGCGCCAGGCGGAAGGGCCCCGGGTGAGCGGTACGGAGGCCCTGGTGATCGCCGGGGCGGGATTTTACATGGATCGGGCCCGGCACCGGGATCTGGTGAACGCCCTCGCCGCAGAGGCGGAGGCCTGGCCGGTGCTCAAGGGCCCCCGGCTGTATTTCAGCGGCACGGAGCAGTACGATCTGACGGTCTATTCATACCTGGAGGAAGCCGGGGCGGTGATCGTCGGGGAGGATCAGGACTGCGGCATGCGGTATTACTGCCGGCTCACGGACCCGGAGAGTCCGCCGGAGGAGGCTGTGGTGGAGCGGTATATGCGCCGCATCCCCTCCCCCAAGAAGGCCACGGTCACCCGGCGGGTGGAGGCCCTGGTATGTGAGGCGCAGGAATCCCGGGCCCGGGGAGTCGCGGTATGCATGGATCAGTTCGAAGAGGCTGCCAGCTGGGATTTCCCGGAGGAGAAGCGGGCTTTGGAGGCCGAGGGCATCCGGGCGGCGGAGTTTTGCAAGCTGCCCTACCCGGCGGAAAAGGACGAAACCCTCAGGGGGAGAATGGCGGCATTTGTGGAAGAATTGAAGGGAGGGACGGCCGATGGCTGAGGAACGCAGGGCGGTAAAGACCCTGAAGGCGGCCCAGGAATCCGGCGCGTATCAGAAGGAGTGGTTCCGCTCCCTCCACGACCGGGTGAAGGCCGGGGAGGATTTCGCCTACCTGAACGCGGACGTGCCCATGGAGATCTTCCGGGCCATGGACGTTCCCTTCTGCGTGAACCAGTGGTGGGCGGCCATCTGCTCCGCCAAGCGGATGACGCCGCGTTATGTAAACTTCCTGAGGGAGGCGGGCTACCGGGACGACCTGTGCTCCTACTGCTCCGCCGTGCTGGGGGAGAGCCTGGACCCGGAGGACGCGGAGCTGGGACCCTGGGGCGGTCTGCCCAGGCCCACCATGGCGGTGACCCGCCTCACCTGCGACTGCCAGGGAAAGATCTTCCAGCTGCTTGCCCGGAACTACGGGGCGGAGCTGTTTACCATGGAGAATACCCTGCCCCGCACCGTGCCGGAAAACTGGTGGGACCTGGCCACGGACCGGTGGGAGGAGCTGTACGACGCAGACCGGCTGGATCTGGCGGTGGAGGAGCTGAAGGACCTTATCTCCTGGCTGGAAAGGAAGACCGGGCGGGTATTCGACTATGACCGGCTCATTCAGGTCATGGCCCTCATCAACGAGCAGGAGGGCTGGTACCGGAGGACCCGGGACCTGATCGCCGCAGCGCCCATGGCCCCCGTGACGGTGGTGGACACCATCAACGCCACCATGCAGGCTCAATGGCAGCGGGGGACGGAATGGGCGGCGGGCCACGCCCGGCGGATGTACGAGGAGATCAAGGCCCTGGCGGACGCCGGCCACGCGGCGGTGCCCAACGAGAAATACCGGCTCATGTGGCTGGGACGGGGCCTGTGGCACGATTTTGCCTTCTATCAGAATTTCGAGGAGAAATACGGCGCGGCCTTTGTCTGGAGCATGTATCTGGCCATGGGGGCGGACGCCTATATCCGGGAGGGCTACGAGAGGGATCCCCTCCGGGCCCTGGCCGCCCGGTACATCGGCATGGAGGACTTTCTCCACATGCCCCCCTGGAACAGCGGCTGGTTCGTCCGGGAAGCGAAGAATAACCGCATTGACGGGGTGGTGTACATGGCCCCGGCCAACTGCATGCAGGCGGTGGAGGGCTCCGGCTTCATCGTGAAAGCCCTGGAGCGGGCGGGGATCCCCGTGCTGCTGTTCCGGGGGGACCCGGTGGACGACCGGAAATGGAACCGGGAAAACATGACCGAGCTGGTGGGCAGGTTCATCGAGGAACGGATCATAGGAGGGAAAGAAGCATGAGCGGATCGGGACCCCTGACGGGAGTAAAGGTACTGGATATGACCCAGTTCGAGGCGGGCACCGTCTGTACGGAGACCCTGGCCTGGATGGGCGCGGAGGTCTGGAAGGTGGAGCGCCCGGTGACGGGGGAGCAGGGGAGATACAGCTTCGTCTCCCCGGATAAGGACGGCTTCGGCTTTATCCTGCTGAACCTGAACAAGGAGTCCATCACGTGCAACGCCAAGTCGCCCGAGGGGCTGGCCCTGCTGAAGCGGCTGGCGGCGGAAGCGGACGTTTTTGTGGAGAATATGGGTCCCGGCAGCGTGGAGCGCCTGGGCCTGGGTTACGAGGTGCTGAAGGAGATCAATCCCCGGCTCATCTATACCCAGCTGAAGGGCTTCGGCATGGACGGCCCCTATGCGGAGTATCCCGCCTTCGCCCCCATCGGACAGGCCGTGGGCGGCGTACCGGCCATGACGGGCTTCGCCGACGGGATCCCCTGTCAGCCCGGGGTGAACGTGGGGGATTCGGGCATGGGGTATATGACCGCCATCAGCATCTGCGCCGCTCTGTTCCAGCGGGAGCATACCGGCCTGGGCCAGCGCATCGAGGTGGATATGCAGGATACCTGCGTCTGCTTCGGCCGGGCCAACTGGGAGCCCTATTATTTCGGGGGAGGCAAGGTGCCCCGACGGGTGGGCAACGGCATGCCCATGGAAAACGTGGCCCCCGCGGGAATGTACCCCTGCAAGCCCTTCGGGTATAACGATTATGTGCATATCTACTGCTCCCGGCACCCCGGCAGCACCCAGTTCGAGCGCCTGTGCCGGATCATCGGCCATGAGGAGCTGCTGGAGGATCCCCGGATGAAGACGCCCCAGTCCCGGTATCTGGTGCGGGAAGAGCTGGATGCCCTGATCGCCCAATGGACCGGGCAGCACACCAAGCAGGAGGCCATGGATATCCTGTGCCGGGCGGATATCCCCGCCGGGGCGGTGATGGATATGGACGACCTGACGAAGGACCCCTATCTCCGGAGCCGGGGCACCATGGTGGAAATCGAGCACCCGGAGCGGGGAAAACTGGTGGTGCCGGGCTTTGCCCCCAAAATGAGCGGAAACGACCTGCACTACGAATGTTCTCCCCGGCTGGGGGAGCACAACGGAAAGATCTATCAGGGACTCCTGGGACTGACGGACGCCGAAATGGCGGAGCTGAAGGCGAAGGGCGTCATCTGACGTCATCTGAACATACGGGGCTGCCGCGGATGCGGCAGCCCCGTCAGCGGGGCGACAAAGTCTTGTCGCCCCGCTGAAGCAAGTTTTTCGAACAGGAAATACGGTAGAAATTGTTCGAAAAACTTCTGATTGAACGCGAAAGACACCCCTCCTGGGTTTCTTTCGCGCTATCTTCCTTCCCGTTTTCGTTCCATTTTCGGGTTTGTCTACAGTCCGATGGGGCTGCCGCATCCGCGGCAGCCCCGTCGGACTGCGGGAAATGGGAAAAAGTCCCGCAGCATCCGTGCCGGCAGGCACATTTTTCCGCCCATATCTTGCGTCCGTGCCCTGCCCCTGGGGCACCCCTTGTATCCGCTTGCCGAGGCCTTCAAGACTCGCCGCGGAGAACGAAAAAAAACTTGTCAATCGGATGAATAAATGCTATGATAATGTATATTTGTGCGGGCAATTTTATACTCTAGCGCCTTACACAAATAAAGCCCGTATATCACAGGTCCGTGCCTGGATATAGAATTTTTGAGGAGGAACCAATGATGAACAGCAAGAAACTCATCGCGCTTCTGCTGAGTGCTCTGCTGGTGCTGGCGCTGCTCGCCGGCTGCAACAATTCCGTGCAGCCGGTCCAGACTCAGGCCCCCGAGACAGCCGCCCCCGCCACCGAGGCTCCGAAGCCCACTGAAGCACCCGCGACTGCGGCCCCCGCAACGGAAGAGCCCGAGGCCACCCCCGAGCCCACTCCCGAGCCCACCCCCGAGATCCCCTGGGACGGCGCGTACATCGATCGGGAAGACTTCCGCGCCTACACCGCCCATGACCTGGACAACCTCTGGAACTCCATCGAGGGCGAGATCGGCAGCGAATGGACCGCGGCCAACGACGCTTATGAGGCCGGCCTTGAGGCCATCGAAGCCGCCAACACCGTAGCCGAGATCAAGGGCGCCTACGAGGACGCCGTTGCGGCTATCGAGAAGGAGATCCCCCTGGCCGACGGTCTCTTCACCTACAAGAAGGAATCCAATGCCGAGCGGACCCGCGTTCTGGGCATCCTGGAGCGCTACGCCGTCAGCACCGGCATCACCGGCGTTTCCCTCTTTGAGGACGGCGGCTACGTGATGTACAACCCCCGCATCACCCTGGGCACCGAGAACTACATCGTCGGCTACGGCTTCGGCATCCTGGCTGAAGGCGCCATCACCGCCGACCTGGATTACGAAGAGAACCCCGAATGGAAGCAGTACTACCACATCTATGAAGCCAACGATCCCGGCACCCTGAACTACTGGAACGACCAGGGCAGCCAGGTGGGCGACCTCTTCGGCTACCAGGGCGCCGGCTTCAACACCAACTTCATGAACGCCACCAAGGACGGCTATGACTGGGTCCCCGAGCTGGCCAAGGAGAAGCCCGTTGCCGTGAACGATGACGACGGCGACGGCATGTGCACCACCTGGCGCTTCGAGGTCCGCACCGGCGACGACGGCCTGGTGTACACCACCGGCTCCGAGATGGAATCCCGGAAGGCCTTCAACGGCCGCCCCGTGGCCCTGGAAGACTACGAGACCACCTTCAAGATGATGCTCACCCAGTCCAACGCTCTGTACCGCGGCTCTGAGCTGGCCAACATGGACACCGCCGGCATCGCTGGCGCCAAGGCCTACTACGACGCCACTGCCTCCGGCCCCAACGACGACCTGTGGGCCAACGTGGGCATCAAGACCTACGTGGAGGATGGCAAGAACTACTTCGAGGTCACCTTCACCGACGAGCAGACCCAGTTCTATGCCATGTACAACATCTCCAGCGTTCTGTATGTGCCCCTGCCTCAGGAGTTCATCGACCTGGTCACCGTGACCAACATCTTCGGCTTCAACGCCGATGCCACCGAGACCCCCGTGGACAATGCCCTGTCCGTCGGCCCCTACTATCTGAGCCGCTACGACCAGGATCAGCAGATCGTCTACACCAAGAACCCCAACTACGTCTTCGCGGATACCAAGTATGCCATCCAGGGCATCCACGTGAAGATCTTCACCGCTGCCAACGAGGACACCACCGCCGGCTTCAATGAGTTCCTGGCGGGCCACTTCGATTCCTCCGGCATCCCCAAGGACTACCTGGATGAGTACCGGAACGATCCCCGCACCCGGAGCACCACCGGTACCTCCAACTTCAAGCTGAACGTCAACGCCACCGACGCCGAGACCTGGGAGTACCTGTTCGGCGAAGAGGGCACCGTTACCCAGACCCCCAAGAGCGACTACTGGGAGCTGAAGCCCTGGCTGGCCAACCACCACTTCGTGCAGGCTCTGAGCTACTCCATCGACCGGCTCACCTTCGCCAACGCCCGGGGCAGCATCCCCTCCGTTGACTACCTGAGCTCCAACT
>CAMVBX010000014.1 GCA_947165825.1 uncultured Clostridia bacterium | reverse complement strand
CCAGACATTCCACCCGCGGTTTTTCTGACAAGCAGATCAGTGACGCCGACCTGGAGAAGATCCTCTTTGCCGGGGGACAGGCCGCCGTGGGCGGCGCGGATTTCAAAAGCCTGAAGCTCTACGCGGTGCAGGATCCTGAGCTGCTGAAGGCCATCGACGAAAGCTCCGCCAAAATGCGCCCCGGCTCCCATCCCCTGTACGGTGCGCCCACCCTGGTGGTGCTGGCTTCCAAGGAGAGCATCCTGAAGAGCATCGAGTTCACCAACGCGGGCTGCGTCATCCAGAACATGATGGTGGCTGCGGCGGACCTGGGGATCGACAGCATCTATCTCTGGATGTCCATGTACGGCATCAACAACGATCCGGAGATCATCAAGAAACTGGGCTTCCCCGAAGGCTTCACCTGCGTGGGGACCATGGCCCTGGGCTACGAGGCCAAGGCATTCCCCAAGCTGAAGGCGGATGAACAGCGCATCGAAGTCACCTATATCAAATAATCAGAAAAGTTAGGAGAAAGTCATGAACTTCCGGTATATGCAGAACTGCCCCATCGTTTTCGGACCCGGGGCCATCGATCATCTGGGGGAATATGTGTCCGAGCTGGGCAAGATCCGCAAGGCCTTCTGCGTCTTCGATAAAGGGGTAGAGGCGGCGGGTATCCCCGCCCGGGCTGTGGCCAGCCTGGAGAAGGCGGGCATCACCTGCGCCTGCTATAACGGCGTCCAGGCGGATCCCACCATCGGTATCGTGGATGAGGCGGGAGCCCAGGCCCTGGCTTTCGGGGCGGAAGCGATCATCGGCATCGGCGGCGGCAGCAGCATGGACGCCGCCAAGGCGGTGAGCATTCTGATGACCTATCCCGGCCCCGTAAAGAAGTACGTTTTGGCAAAGCCCATCACCATGGATACCAAGGTGCCCGTGGTCCTGGTCCCCACCACCTCCGGTACCGGAGCGGAGGCCACCCGGGTCGCCGTCATCAGCCAGACGGAGACCGGGGGAAAATGGAGCGTTTTTGTGAATACCAGCCTCGCGGTGGTGGATCCGGAGCTGAGCATGGGCATGCCGGCCAGCGTTACCGCCTATACGGGTCTGGACGCCCTCTCCCACGCCGCCGAGTGCGTTACCGATAATATCTCCCATCCCCATAACCAGCTCCTGGCCTGCGCGGCCATCGAAAAGATCATGAAAAATCTGTATACCGCCTGGAAGGAACCCAATAACGTGGAGGCCCGCACCGAGATGAGCCTGGCGGCGGACTGGGCGGGCATCGCCTTCGGGGAGACCATGTGCCACGTGGGCCATGCCCTGGCGGACGGCCTCAGCATCAACCTCCACACCCCCCATGGGTATAACTGTGCCATGGCTCTGCCGGTTGCCCTGGAGTATGCCGCGCCTGCCGTGCCCGCGGAGATCCGCATGGTGGCGGAGGCCATGGGTATTGCCCTCTCCGGCAGCGAAACGGCGGAAGAACTGGGAGCTCTCTGCGCAAAGGAAGTATGGAATCTGATGCGGAAGCTGGAGGTCCCCAGCCTCAAGGCCTCGGGTTATACCCGGGAGCAGGTGCTCAAGGCGGCGGAGGAGGGCTACAGCAGCCACCTCAGCACCTACTGCCCCGTTCCCGTCACCCGGGAAGCGGCGGAGAGATTGGCCGCCCGGATGTACGATGCTTATCAATAAGGAGGACCGGGTATGAAGCGCTTCCTGCAGATCCTGTTTACCGCGGCGGCGCTGGCCTTGATGATCTTCACCAAAGCGGCGGTGATGGTCACCGCGCCGGGGCCGGATATCCGCGTGCGCAGCTTCTATTCCTACTTCAGCCCGATCCCCTTCGGCAACGCCATGTTCCCGCCCCTCATCACGGCGGTCCTCACCTGCGTTTTGCTGATCCTGGGCTTTGCCGCCCTGAAAAACAAAAAGGCGCAGATCGCCCTGTGCATCCTGGCTCCCATCACCTTCATCGTGTCCCTGCTGCCCCTGCTGTACGGGATCAGGTACTATTCTCTTCTGGGCGGCTGCATCAGCCTGGCTCTGCTGCTCAGCGCCATTTGCGCCATCTGGGCGATGCCCGGAAAGAAGCAGACGCCTCCGCCGCCCCCGCCCCCGCCGCCTCCGCAGTATCCCCGGTGATGAACGCAGATTGCGCCCCGGCCTGATGGCCGGGGCGCCTTTTTTCGGTGCGGGATCCGCAGCCCCCGCTCTGAGAGCTGATCCCTGTGCCTTTCCCTATTCCTTCACCTGCAGCAGCTCCAGAACATGCCGCCGGGTGACGGAAACGGCAGCGGTCAGAGCGCCCAGGAGACAGAGGCAGAAGTGGGCGGCAGCATAGATCACCAGCAGATCCGAGACCGGACGGAGGGCGCTTCCCTTCAGGCCGAGAAGGCCGAGGGCAGCCAGGACCAGACCCAGGAGACAGAGAATCGCCTGCTCCAGACTGAGCATGGCCCGGGTCCGCCGTTTCGTGGTGCCCAGGACCCGCAGAAGGGAGGCCTCCTGCGCGCTCTGCAGGATGATCCCCGCCGGGAGAACGCCGCCCAGGATCAGGGCCAGGGCAAAGAGAATGGGGTAAAGCAGCTCCAGCAGCCGGTAGGTCTGATAGATCCGGTCCGCCTCGCCGGTATCCATGGTGAAGGATCCGGGACGGCCCAGGAGCAGCCGAAAGACCCAGGAGCGGAACTCCGTGGCCTTATGATAATCCAGCAGGGTGAATTCCGCCTTGTCCAGGGGGACGTAGTCCGGGAACATGCTGCCGAAATGCTCCCGCGCCGCCACGGGGGTATAGACCTTCATCCCCTCCTCCTCCGCAATGCCCGCCACGGTGAATTTGTGGGTGGCCTTGTGGTAGACCTGCTCCACCACTTCCTCATAGGTGAGAAGGGGATAATTGTTCACCAGGAGGTAGATATACCCGGAAGTGCAGATCTCCAGGCGGGAACCCAACTCGTAGCCAAGCTGATCCGCCAGGTCCCGGGTGATGACGCAGAATGCCCTGTTCTCGGTGAACATATCCGGCCCTTTGCCTTCCTGCCAGGTGATCTCCGCGTCCGTGACCCGGGAGATATCGGTGGTCATGACCAGAGTATCCGGCACGAAGTTGGATTCGCAGTCCCGCCTGGTGTATTCCATGTACGCGTCCTTCACGTAGCCGCTTTTGGCAACGTCGGCCGCCCGGTTGTCGGAGACGCCGTTGAGGATCCGGGGATGGATCTCAATGTTCCGGTACAGTTCCCGGTAGGTGCTGCGGAGCAGAGTGAAAAACCCGATGGAGAAGGCCAGCACCAACGCCAGGAGCATCGCCAGCAGGGACTTCACCGGGGTGCGGCGGAGGTGCCTCCCCACGCAGCGGAGGGTGTGCCGCAGAGCGGTATGGGAACGGTACACCGGTTCGGGCAGCTCGGGCAGCTCGGCACAAACCAGGTCGCCGGCAGGCTCCGGAGGCAGCGCCTTTTTTCCCTTGACCGCGTTCCGGTTCGCGCCGCCCTGCAGGAGCTCCAGCGGCGGCCTCCCGGCCACCCGCACCAGGGCCAGGAGAGCCAGGATCAGCAGGAACAGCAGACTTCCGCAGAAGCCGGCGGCCAGGATGAGACCGGGGATGGAGGTATCCATGGTGAGACCCATGGAGGCAAATTCCGCCGCGTTTGCCTCCGCCGCCCGCCGGGTATAGATCACCGCGCCGACGCATCCCAGGAGCACGGCCGGGAAGGCCAGAACAAAGAGGGGAAAGAGCAGCGCCTCCCGGGCCCGGGACGCAGGGCAGCCCAGGGCCCGCATAACGGCATATTCTTTCTTTTTCCTCAGGATGTACAGGTACACCGTCAGCCAGAGCACCAGCACGGCGGAGGCGGCAAAGGCACAAAGCTTCACCAGGCTCATGCTCCCCGCCTGGAGGAGCTGTTCCCGCACCGCGGGCCAGCCCCCGTCGAAGAAGCTCATGACGTATCCTTCCTCCAGGAGACCGGGGAGAATCTCGTCCCGGAAGGGGATGATGCTGTCCGCGTCCCGGATGATGAAGCTCACCTCCGAGGGCTTGGATTCGTGGTCTGCGGTATCCGCCGTTTCCGGCAGGAAGGAAAGGGGAACGAACACCGCGTTTTCCCCGTACACCCAGATCCGGTTTTCCTGGGTCATCCGATAGGGGTCGTTTTCCAGATAGGTGCCGACGATGGTGAAGGTCTCGTCCGCCCAGTTCTCCGCCAGGCGCTGCATGGAATAGGCCACGGCCCCGAAGCCGAAATTCTGCTCCAGTAGCTTGTCCCCCAGCCGGAGATGAAGGGGATCTCCCACCGCCAGACCCCGTTCCCTGGCCATGGCCTCCGGGATGACGCATACCGGGTTGTGTGTCTCGGAATCCTCCTTCGTCAGCAGCCGCCCCTGCCCGGTCTGGAGCTGTCCTTCCTGGTAGGGCCGCAGACTCTCCACGTCCTCCAGGTAGTGCACGTCCAGGGTATATTTGTCCTGCTCCATGAGCTGCATGAGCTCCCGCAGCGGGGCGAACTTTTCGGTTTCCAGATAGTTTTCCGGTTCCCCAGCCAGGGGAGTGATGTAATCCCAGACGCCGTATAGAGAGTCGTCCCCCAGCCGGACGTAATCGTACATCGGATTGTTTTCTTTCCCTTCGTCGATGATCCCGCTGCCGCCGGTGGCATAGGGGTCGGCGCAGACGACGAGGATATACCTCTGTCCCTTCTCCATGTCCAGGATGGAATCCGTGGAGATCCAGTTTTTGGAGTAGGCGCCGAAGGTGGCGGCGCTCCAGGCGTATCGGGGCCTGTTGTCCGCCCTTTCCGGGATGGTGGCGTAAGACCACACGAAGAGCTTCTTCTTGTTGATATACGCCCGGGACTGCTTCAGATATTCCTCGTTTCCGTACAGCACCTTCACGTCCGTCAGCTTGATCCCCAGCTCCACGCCGCTGCCGTTGATGAGGTCGAGGCGCAGTCCGTGGATATCCGGAGTCGTGCCTTCAAAGGTACCCTCCAGGATCAGCCGGCTGGTGTTCAGGAACCGGACGAAGATCAGGTTCCGGTCGTAGGTGAAGAGCCGGGGAAAATCCGCGATCCCCCCGGTCATGTACCGCTTCTGGGTCTCGCTGATGTAGGGGAGTCCGGAGACATGCTCCAGCTCCGCCCCGGTCAGGCTGCTGAGGTGATACAGCTCGTAGGGAGGATTGCCGGCGTAGGCGGGATTGCCGTACTTATCGGAGAGAAAAAAATCATCCCCCGCCACCTGCACCAGTCGGTCCTCCGGGTGCTGAATGGTGAAATATCCGTGGTACCGGCCGTAGTTCCGGTCGTATTCCCGCTTCGTCATGGCATAGTCCAGAAGGTTGTACAGAAAGAGAAAGCTGGCCGCCGCAATGAGCACCAGGGTGACGACGGTCTTGACCGGGCTCCGCAGGAGCATCCGGATGCCGGTGGAACGTTTCATGCCGCAGCATCTCCTCACGACAATAGTCTTCAAAAGTATACTACCACAGAAGAATCCATGCGTCAAGACAGGAATAGTAAAGCGCACAATACACCGGGGCGGCACATTCGCGCCGCCCCGGTCAGGGAAGGATGCCGGCTTCGGTTCAGTGCGCCGGGTTCTCCTTTTTCGGATAGCTGAGGGAATCCGTGGCAATGGAAGCGACGCCCGGCGCCCGACGGCCCATGATCCGCTCCTTCGTAGAGTCATGCCGCAGCTCCTCGGGGATATGGATGACCACGCCGGTATCCGCCAGGTTCTGCTGCAGGGCTTCCACCTTCAGCCCCTGGAGAGTAGTGCCGCTGCGGATGGCCAGGGCGGCGGCTGTGCCGGAGACCTGCCCGGTGAACACGCAGTTGGGGATGCAGCGCATGATCTCCCAGCCCCGTCCTCCCGCGGAGACCATGCGGCCCGCGGCGGCGATGTTCTCGATGCGCTTGTCGATCACCGCCTCATAGGGAAATTCGTATACCGCGGCGGGGTTTTCCAGACAGTGGATCACCATCCCCACGGAATGTTCCTCCCGGGCACCTTCGATCACCTGCATCTCCTTCATTCCCTTCAGCCGCCGGGTCATGCGGAACTGGGGAAGGGTGGGCATGGTCATAAAGGCGTAGCCCGGCCGGTCATGCTTCTTCAGGTAATCCAGGGCCAGAGTACGGCTGAAATGCACGTAGTCGTTCACCCCGTCTGCCGTGGTGCCGTAGAAGGTGGGGATCTCACTTTTGGAATTGTCCACGTCCGGCCGGAGGCCGAACCACCGCATGCGGATATTGGCCAGCACGTCGTTGGTGGCGGTCTCGTTCTTGATCCGGTCCACGTCCAGCTCATAGGTCCAGGTGGAGACGATGCTCTTCTGGGTTTCGCAGTCCGCACCGGCCCGGAACAGCACGTCGGAATCCCCGGAGGCGTCGATCACCATCTTCGCCAGGTAGGCGCTGCGGCCGGATTTGTTCTCCACGATGACGCCCCGGCAGCGGTTGCCCTCCATGATGGGCAGGCACACGCTGGTATCGAACATCACCTTGACCCCTTCCTCCGCCATGTATTCGTCCAGCGCCATGACGCAGGCGGGAATGTTGAAGGTGCACTGATACCGGCCCGTGGGGGCATCCACCTTCCAGGGGCTGCCCTTCCAGCAATCCGGGATATCGTCGTAGGAATAGCGGTGGCAGACCTGCATCAGTTCCTCCGCCATGCCGCCGTAGATCCGATGGCCCAGGCCGTCGTCGATGGGCAGGTATACGCAGACATGGCCCAGGGTGGCGAGGCCCCCCAGGGCGATGGTTTTTTCCAGCAGGGTGACGCTGACCCCGTTCCGGGCTGCCGCGGCAGCTGCGGCCACACCGGCAAGACCGCCGCCGATGACCAGGACGTCCGTCTCCCCGGCGACCGGGATCTCCCGACGTTCTTCCATGATCGTTTTCAAGTTCATCACTCCCAATCCAGAATTTCGGGTTTATTCTTCCGCCCAGCTGCGGGAGCGGGACACGGCCTTTTCCCACCGGGCACAGAGCTTTTCCGCTGCTTCCGGCGCCATCTGGGGGGTGAACACCGTATCCGCGTGGCGCAGCTTTGTCACGTCTGCCAGGTCGCTCCAGACGCCTGCCGCCAGCCCTGCCAGGAAGGCCGCGCCGAAGGCGGTGGTTTCCACCATCCGGGGCCGGTCGATGGGCTTCTGCAGGATATCCGCCTGGAACTGCATGAGGAAACGGTTTACACTGGCTCCTCCGTCCACCCGGAGAGAGGGGAGGGAAAAGCCCGCGTCCCGCTCCATGGCGGCGATCAGGTCCCGCACCTGGTAGGCGATGCCCTCCAGGGCGGCCCGGGCCACATGCGCCCTGGAGCTGCCCCGGGTGAGTCCCACAAGCGCTCCCCGGGCGTAGCTGTCCCAGTACGGGGAGCCCAGGCCGGTAAAAGCGGGCACCAGGTATACGTCCCCGTTATCCGGAACGGAGAAGCTGAGGGCTTCGGTCTCCGCGGCGCTGGAGATGAGCTTCAGCTCGTCCCGAAGCCACTGGATGGTGCTGCCTGCGTTGAATACGCTGCCCTCCAGGCAGCGGTAGGTTTTGTCCCCCAGGTGCCAGGCTACGCCGGATACCAGACCGTTTTCGCTCCGGACCGAGCGCTCGCCGGTATTCATCACCGTGAAGCAGCCGGTGCCGTAAGTGTTCTTGGCGTCCCCGGCATGGATGCAGCCCTGCCCCAGAAGCGCCGCCTGCTGATCCCCTGCCGCGCCGCAGACGGGGATGCCGGCCAGAGCCTCCAGACCGGGGATTCCCGGAGCCACCCGGCCATATTCCGCGGAATTGGCCGCCGGTTCGGGGAGCATGTCCATGGGCAGCTCCAGCTCCCGGCACAAATCCTCGTCCCAACAGAGCTTGTCGATGTTGAAGACCATGGTGCGGCCGGCGTTGGAGCAGTCCGTCACATGAGCCTTGCCCCCCGTGAGGTTCCAGATGAGCCAGGTTTCCACGGTGCCGAAAAGCAGTTCTCCCCGTTTCGCCCGTTCCTCCGCGCCGGGAACGTTTTTCAGGATCCACCGGAGCTTGGTGCCGGAGAAATAGGGGTCGATGAGCAGGCCGGTGCGCTCCTTCACCAGGGGCTCCAGCCCGCGGGCCGCCAGCTCCCCGCAATAGTCCGCCGTACGGCGGCACTGCCAGACCACTGCGTTGCACACGGGTCTGCCCGTGTTCCGGTCCCAGACGATGGTGGTTTCCCGCTGGTTGGCGATTCCGATGGCCGCAATGTCCCCGGGAGCCAGACCGCTCTGCTGGAACGCCTCCCGCAGGGACTGAAGCTGGGTCTGAAGGATGAGCATGGGGTCGTGCTCCACCCAGCCGGGCTTGGGGTAGATCTGGGGCAGGGGGTGCTGGGCGATCGCCGCTATGCCCCCCATACAGTCGAAGACGATGGCCCGGGAACTGGTGGTACCCTGATCCAGGGCAATGACGTAAGGATTCATGGGAACCTCCCTGCCGATTCCGTACGGAATCGGCCTCGTGTTGATGTTTGGCTATAGTCTAGCATACTTCCCCGGGGATATCCACCGCTTTCCTGCTTGCGTCTTCAAAGAAAATAGGATACAATGCTCCTGGAACGGAGGGGAACGGACACTTGCAGTATTGGTGGATCCCGGCGGTGGTGCTCCTGGCGGCGCTGGCCTTCTTTTCCCTGGCGGCGCTGTGGTGCGTCAGGGTCATCGTGAAGTGTGAGCGCAGGCCGGAGGAGCGGGTGCGAAGCAGAGATGCGGCGTCTTTTCCCGAAGCCTTCCGCCTTTGGGATGAGGTCTGGGACCGGAAGCCCTTCACCCTGGACGTGGGGGATGCGGTCCTCAGCGGGGAATACGTGATCCATCCCCAGGGGAAGAAGCGGGTGGTGATCTTCTGCCATGGGCATACGGTCTGCCGTCTGGGGGAAGTGAAGTATGCGCCCCTGTTTTATGAGAAGGGCTGGAGCCTTTTGCTCTACGACCACCGGTACTTCGGCCGTTCCACCGGCGACCGCTGCACGCTGGGACAGAAGGAATCCGAGGATCTGCGAAAGGTCATGGCCTATGCCCGGCAGGTGTTCGGGGAGGATGCGGTCATCGCCCTCCAGGGGGAGAGCATGGGCGCCGCAACGGTTCTGTACGTGCTGGATCGGGAAAAACCCGCCTTTGTGGCTGCGGATTGCCCCTTTGCCGATACCCTGGAGCTGTTTCGGTATCTTCTGCCTCACCGGGCGCATCTGCCCCGCTGGCCGCTGATGCCTCTGGCGGTGCTCATGGGAAGAATGGTTTATGGGTATGATATCCCCGGAGTGAGTCCCATCCGGTCTGTAGCCGGGTCCGATACGCCCATCTGTCTGTTCCATGGGGAAGGGGACCGGCTCATCCCCTGTGAGCACAGCAAAAAGCTGCTGGCTGCCAGCAAAAATCCGAAAAGCCGTCTGCATCTTGTCCCCGGTGTGCGGCATGCCGCGGCGCTGGCGGGAGATCCGGAGGGATACCGGCGGGTACTGTACGAATTCATGCAAGATTGCACAGAGGAGGAAACGAAATGAAACCTGTTGAACTGACTGCGGAGAACTTTTTGGAAAAGGTAAGCAAGGGCGTGGCTGTGGTGGATTTCTGGGCAAGCTGGTGCGGCCCCTGCAAGATGATGGCCCCGATCCTGGACGAAACCGCCGGGGAGTATGCCGACGTGTTCTTCGGCAAGGTGAACGTGGATGAGCAGCCCGCTCTGGCCAACACCTTCCGGGTGAACGCCATCCCCACCCTGGTGTTTTTCAAGGATGGCAAGGCCGTGCAGCAGGCCGTAGGCCTTCAGCAGAAGACCGCTCTGAAGCGGATCATTGATGAGGTCAAGGGCTGATGCGGATCCGGGTCAATGAGAATAAGGAAATCGCGGATATGGTGAAGGAAGGCCTGGAGCAGACCGGGGGCTACTGCCCCTGCCGTCGGGAGCGTACGCCGGATACCAAATGCATGTGCAAGGAATTCCGGGACCAGATCGCCGATCCGGATTTCGAGGGCTTCTGCCACTGCCAGCTGTATTACAAGGAAAAATGATCCCCGTTGAACGCGCCGCCGCCCCGGATTCCCGGGGCGGCGGTTTTTATCCCAAAATGCAGGAGATGCGCGCTTACGACAGCACCTTTCCCAGGACCCGCAGGTCCTCGTCTTCCGCTACCCGGATGGGGTCGTAGCGCCGGTTCAGGGAGATCAGCGCGGGGCTTTCCCCGTCCTTTCCCAGTACTTTGCAGTAGGCGTCCCCCCGGTAGAGGAAAATGCCCACCTCCCCGGGCTCCAGGATCTCCTGCCGCTGGACGTATACCACCTGCCGGTCCGCGTACCGGGGCTCCATGCTGTCCCCGCTGATGCGAACGGCATAGTCCGCCCCCCGGGGCGCCTCCTCCGGCAGCTCCAGCAGGCGATAGTCGCTGCTGTCCAGAAACTGACCGGTACCGGCGGAGACGGGGAGATCGTACAGGGGGATGACCCGCCCGGGCTTCCGGGCCGCCGGGAGCTCCTCCCCAAAGGCGGCGTCCCCCTTCAGCAAGCGGATATATTCCTCCACCCGCTTCCGCCCCAGGGCATTCAGGCCGGAGAGAGGATCCTCCATGCCGAAGAAGCGGTGCAGCACGTCCCGCACCCCGTAGAGCCGGCAGAGGAGCAGAAGCTGCTCCCCGTTGGGCAGGTTTACCCCCCGCTCCCATTTGGACAGGGATTTCTGGGTGCAGGGACAGCCGGAATCCGTCAGATACGCCGCCGCCTCCCCCTGGGAAAGACCGGCCTCCCGCCGGAGCTGGGCCAGGGTATCTCCGATGCGCATGGTGATCACCTCGTCTGTACTATAGCATATTTTCCCCGGGTCTGCAAGGGCGTCTGGGGAAATATTCTCTTAAAAAGCGAAAAATATCTATTGAAATCGCGTTTTAAGCGTATTATAATGCCGGTGATGGGAGGGATAGACGGTGGAAGGACAGGGAAGGATCATCCTCCATGCGGATATGAACAGCTTCTATGCCAGCGTGGAATGCCTCCATCAGCCGGAACTCCGGGCTAAGCCCGTGGCGGTGGGCGGCGATGCGGAGGCGCGGCATGGGATCATCCTGGCCAAGAATCAGCTGGCCAAAAAATACGGGGTGAAAACCGGGGAGGCCCTGTGGCAGGCCAGACAGAAGTGTCCGGACCTGGTGATCGTTCATCCCCATTATGACCAGTATATGCGCTTTTCCCGTCTGGCCCGGGAGATCTACGGGGAGTATACGGACCGGGTGGAGCCCTTCGGTCTGGATGAATGCTGGCTGGATGTCACCGGCACCGAAAGCCAGCGGAAGGGCGGGGAGGCTCTGGCCCAGGAGCTGCGCCGCCGGATCAAGGCAGAACTGGGCGTGACGGTTTCCATCGGGGTAAGCGATAACAAGATCTTCGCCAAGCTGGGCTCGGATTACCGCAAGCCGGATGCGGTGACGGTCTTCTCCCGCCGGGAAATGGGGGAAAAGGTCTGGCCCCTGCCGGTGACGGATCTGCTGTATGTGGGGCCTGCCACCGGGCGGAAGCTCCGGAGCTACGGGGTGGAGACCATCGGCCAGCTGGCCCTGACTCCGCCGGAGTACCTGAAAAGCTGGTTCGGCAAGGTGGGCCTTATGCTCCATGGCTTTGCCAACGGCTACGACCTCACCCCCGTAGCCCGGGCGGGGGAGGAGAGCCCGGTGAAAAGCGTGGGCAATTCCATGACCACGACCCGGGACCTGGTCAGCCTGGAGGATATCTCCGCCGTATACTGGGTGCTGTGCGAAAGCGTGGCCGCCCGGCTGCGGGAGGGCGGATTCCTCTGCCGCACGGTGCAGATCGGCCTGCGGGATTTCGGCCTGTATTCCTTCGAAAGGCAGCTGACCCTGGAGACTCCCTCCTGTCTGGCCTCGGAGCTCCATCGGGCGGCCATGGATCTGGCGGCGGCAAACTGGGACGAGCGCCGCCCCCTCCGCAGCATAGGGGTCCGGGGCACGGAGCTGATCCCCGCCTCCTCCCCCTGGCAGCTGAGCCTGTTTCAGGAGGAGGCGGGGCGGGAGAAGAAGGAAAGACTGGAGCGGAGCGTGGAGGAGCTCCGGCGGCGCTTCGGCAAGGCCGTCATCGGCCGGGCCGCCGCCCGGCTCCATGCGGACCTGTGGTCCCCGGATCTGGAAAAGACCCAGGTGATCCACCCCATCGGACTGCTGAAAACTCCACTCTGACCCGCTGGAACGGGGCCTGCGGTTTCCTGCGTCCCGCCGCAGCGGCTGGCTTCCCCGCGGGGGAAGCTGTTAGCCGCCGTCTTCCGCAAGGCGGATGACTGATGAGGGACATCTGCTCCAGCCGCAGCGGACGATTCCAATATCGATATAAGTTGTCGGATGAACGGATCGAGGAGAAACAATGGAAGAAACGAACAGCGCAAAAGTCTACGTGGCGGTAAAGGCCCGGTTCGAGCCGGACGGGCGGCTTATTCCCCTTTCCGTCACCTGGGAGGACGGGGTGGAATATCCCATCGACCGGGTGATGGAGCGAAAGCGCGCCGCCAGCATGAAGGCAGGCGGCACCGGGTTCCGGTACCGCATCCGCATCGGCAGCCGGGAGACCTATCTTTTCCTGGAGGAAGATAAGTGGTTTGTGGAGAGGAGATAGGGAAGAACAGAACCCCTTGAAACCCGGCCGCGCCTCCGGTATAGTGTGATGTATCCGAGGGGGGAGAGAATATGGCTTCCAGCAAGGAATATCTGGATTTTATCCTGGATCAGCTGTCTGCAGTGGATGGCGTATCCTGGAGAGCCATGATGGGGGAGTATATCCTTTACTGCCGGGGGAAGATCGTGGGCGGGATCTATGACGACCGGCTTTTGGTGAAGCCCACGGCCTCCGCGAAGCGGCTGATGCCGGAGTCTCCGATGGAGCTGCCCTATGCGGGGGCAAAGGAGATGCTCCTGGCGGACTGCGTGGATGATCGGGAGCGTCTGTGCGCGCTGATCCGCGCGGTGGCCGCCGAATTGCCGGCGGGAAAGAAAAGGCCATGAGCCGGACAGCGATACGGAATGGAGTAATGAAGATGAAACAGCTGATTGCCGTATGCGGGCTGAACTGCGAGTCCTGCGAGGCCCGCACTGCCACGCTGAACGACGACGACGCCCTGCGGCGGAAGGTGGCCAGGCTCTGGTCGGAGCTGAACCATGCGGAGATCACGCCGGAGATGATCCGCTGCGTGGGCTGCCGTGTGGACGGGGTAAAGACCCCCTACTGCGAATCCCTCTGTCCCATCCGGCAGTGCGCCCTGGAGCGGAAGGCCGAAACCTGCGCCGACTGCGGGGAGATGGAGACCTGCGAAAAGCTGGGTATGATCACCCGGAACAATCCGGAGGCCTTGAGGAATCTGAAGGCGTAGTTTCGGAAAAATGCGGAAAATAACGACGCCGTTGTGACAAACGGCGCCGTTTTTGTGTATACAGAGTGAAGGCCTTCAGTACGCAAGGAAAGAAGTGATCTGTCTGGAACGGGAAGAATTTCTGCTTCTGGCGGGAAAGTACAAGGATACCGTGTACCGCGTGGCGCTCAACGCTCTCGGCTCGCCCCATGACGCCGACGATATCGTGCAGGAGACCCTGCTCCGGCTCTGGAAGCGGAGCGAGCCCTTTGATAGCGAAGCCCACGCAAAGAACTGGTTGATCCGCGTGGCCCTGAATCTCTGCAAGAACGTGTTCCGGGCGCCCTGGCGGAAGCATCTGCCCCTGGAGGAGCTGGACGCTGCGGCGGTCTTCGATACGCCGGAGCAGAGCGCGCTGTTCGCCCAGGTCATGGCCCTGCCGGAGAAATACCGCACGATCCTGTACTTATTCTACTATGAGGAGTATTCCGTCAGGGAGATCGCGTCCCTGCTGAAAATCAGCGAAACGGCGGTGACGACCCGGCTCTCCCGGGCGAGACAGGCGCTGAAATCGAAACTGACGGAGGTAGGCTGATATGGGAAAAGAAGAATACCGGGAGATGTTTTCCCGGCTGCATACCTCGATCGACGAGGAGGCGATCATCATGGATCCAAAACGACAGGGAAAACCGCGCATGGCAGCCCTGGTGCTGGCCGCCGTGCTGGTCCTGGCCCTTGCCGTAGGCGCCGCGGCGGTCTGGCAGCATCGGTTCCAGGACCTGATCGTCCTGGGCACCAGGACGCCCTCGCCGGATACGACGCCCCAAATCGTGGATCCCGAGGATCCCCGGCCCGCATATGAGGATCTCCATTTGCGTGGCTGGAGCTCCCTCTCTCTGCAGGGCTTTGCGGGAAGTCCGGAGTTTGAGGCGGCAAAGGAATGGGCAGAGTTTTTGGACGGCTATGACCGGGACAGGGAGATATGGAATTCGGTGAACGAGAATGGCAGGACACCCGCCGAGTTCATGCAGGAATACACCGCTAACCAGTATAACGTCTATTCGCAGGAGATGGCGGATGAGCTCCATCGGATCGCGGAGAAGTACGGGCTCGCGCTCCATACGGGAGGCTCCGTATCCATGACGATCCCGGAGCTGGAGGAACGCGTCGGCGACTTCCTCTTCCTTCCGATCCCCAAATTGGGCGGCACTTACCTGGCCGACGGGACCTTCAACGCAGTCTGCCGCACGGACGACGGAGAGCAGGATTATATACTCACTCGCTGCATGAAGGGCGTGCTGGGCACCTGGACGATACATGTGAGAGACGCGGAGAACTTTGAGCAGTGGACATACCGGACCGCCTGCGGCGTGACCGTGCTGATCTGCCTGAGCGAGGAAACGGGCTGGATCGTCGCCGATCTGGAGCAGAGCTTTGTAACGGTCCGGGTGCTGCTCGATAGTCAGTATCCCGATCCGATCACCGGGGAGCAGCTCCAGGCCATTGCGGACAGCATCGATTTTTCCATCCTCTGAGTCGGAAGCGGAAGAAAACCATCGGGAGGTGCGGCAGCCGCCGCACCTCCCGGTAATGATGACTTGCTTTATCGGATCCGCATATCCGGTTCCGCCAGCCGGAGCAGGATGGCCGCCGCCTCAGACCGGCGGAGCTGATTGCCGGGATAAAAATCCCCCGCCTCGTTCATGCCGTTCAGCACCCCCGCCCGGTACAGAAGATAGATCTCCGCCGCGGCGTAGTCCCCCTGGGCTACGTCCGGGATCTTCGATACATCCCGGAGAGCGGGCAGATCTTCCGTATCCAGGGCATGACCCAGCACCAGGGCGGCTTCGGCCCGGGTGGCGGGGAGGGTCAGGTCCCGGAAATCCTTTTTGCCGATGATGCCGTTATCCGTGCAGTATTTGTAGTAGACGTCGTACCAGCGGCTGCCGTAGCTCTGGTCGAACTCAGCCGTGCCGTTGCGGCGGATGCTGTGGAGCCGGGCGGCCAGGGCCAGGACCTGGGCGACGGTGAGCATCCCCACCGGTTCGAAGCGGCCGTCCTCCATGCCCTGCATGAGGCCCAGGGCCGTGACCCCGCCGATAGCCTCCTGGGCCCAGGCTTCCCGGGGAAAGTCGGGGTACCGGGCTTCCGCCGCCGCCACCCGGTTGAGCGTGAGGATCCGCCGGGCGATGAGAGCATGGCCTGCGGCGTCGGGGTGGGGATCCAGGTCAAAGCCGGAGAGGGAGCGGGGGGAGAAGCATACGTTGGTGCTCACGTCCCGGATATCCGCGATCCGGTATTCCTTGGCGCTGGGACTCTCCGTCAGCCAGGCGTTCATCTGATCCAGATACTTCTGGGCCACGCTGCCCACGTGGAGGGAGAAGAATCCCAGGGAGTACTCCAGCATGCTGTAGGGGTTATAGAAGTTCGTCACATAGATCTTCGCCTGGGGATTCAGTTTCCGGATGCGGGCGATGATGGTTTCCCAGTTCTGCTTGAATCGGGCGACGTGCCGTGCATATTCCTCCTGGGCCTCCTGGGAGGTGAGGATATCGCCCACGCTGCCCAGATCCGTCAGCAGATTGCTCAGGTTCCCCTGGGACACGGACTGGCCCAGAGCCGTGAGCCGGTCGATGGCGGGATGGAGCAGATCGTTGGAGCCGATGGTCAGGGTGACGGTATCCGCCTTAGCCACCGCCTCCCGGTAGGTCTGGGTATCCAGAGCCTGCAGGAGCCCGTCCGTATCCATGCCGCTCACCGCCAGGGGGATGAGCCGGGCGCCAACGTCCTTGGACAGAAGCACGGGAAAGCTCTCCGCCGGGGCGGAGCCGGGGCCGGTGTAGCCATCCAGACGGTAGCCGTCCGCGATGCTGTCCCCCAAGGCCACATATACCGATTCCCCGGCGGCGGCGGGGAAAAGCCCCGCGGTGAGCGCGAGACACAGCAGCAGACAGATCATTCGGGTAAGCGTCTTCATATCCATACCTCCTTGGGATGTCCGCCGGGGCTTGCCTCCGGCGGCTTCTTGGTTTATAGTGAGAAAAAACGGGATAGCGGAGAAAGGAGAAAAACATGACCGGCATCGAGCAGATCAGCGGCTTTTCCATGGACCTGTTCAGCCTGAAGGGAAAGACGGCCATCGTCACCGGCGCGAATAAAGGCCTGGGGATGGGGTATGCCCTGGCCCTGGCCCGGGCGGGGGCGGACCTGTTTATCCCCTATCGTTCGGGGGATACGGAGGAAATCCGCCGCCTCATTGAGGAGTCCGGCAGACGGGTGGAATTCTTCCGGGGCGACCTGATGGATATGGACTACCTGAAGTCCATCCCGGGCAAATGCCTGGAGGTCTACGGGAAGATCGATATCCTGGTAAACAACGCGGGGACCAACTGCTTCGCGGATTTCCTGGAGTTTCCGGACGAGGGCTGGGACCGGGTGATCCGGGTGAACCTGGAAGCCGTATACTATCTGGGCCACGAAACGGCAAAGATCATGGCGAAGCAGGGACACGGAAAGATCATCAACGTGGGATCCGCCCTGAGCTATACGGCGGACGCCAAGTGTCCCGCCTACGTCACGGCGAAGCACGGGGTGATCGGCATCACCCGGAGTTTTGCCAATGAGCTGGGAAAGTATAACATCCAGTGCAACGCCATCTGTCCGGGGTTCATCCAGACGGACGTCATCAAGGACATCGCCCAGGAACCTGCGTTCGTTCAGCATATCACGGACCGCATCGCCCAGGGACGATGGGGCACCCTGGGGGATATGATGGGCACGGTGGTGTTCCTGGCCAGCGCCGCCAGCGACTACGTAAACGGCGCGGATATTAAGGTGGACGGAGGTTTTTCCGCCGTCCTGTAAGGAAGCGAGCAGAGTGGAGACAAGGGAATACTATGAATGTCACGGCCACATCTTCATGGATGGGACCAACTATAAAAACGCCATGGCCAGGCACCGCCCGGAACCGGATAAAGCCCTGATCCGGGAGCGCCTTGCGGCCCTGCGGGCCGCCGGAGTGACGTATTACCGGGATGGGGGAGATATCCTGGGGGCTTCCGCCTATGCCCGGGAGGTCGCCGGAGAGTATGGGATCGAATACCGTACCTGCGTCTTCGCCACCCACAAGCGTAAGCAGTACGGATGGATCGTGGGCCATGCTTTCCAGGGGGCGGAAGAATTCCGGACCCTGGTGGAGCGGGCCAAAGAGGAGAAGGCGGATTTCATCAAGCTTATGATCTCCGGGATCATGGATTTCCAGACTCCCGGCGGACTCATGGGCGGCGGTCTGGAGCCGGGGGAAATCGGGGAACTCATCCGCATCGCCCATGGGGAGGGATTCCGGGTCATGGCCCATGTGAACGGTTCGGAGCGGATCCGGATCGCCCTGGAAGCCGGATTGGACAGCGTGGAGCACGGCTATTTCGGGGATGAGGACTGCCTCCGCTATCTGGCCCAGACCGGGGCTGTGTGGGTCCCGACCCTGGCGGCCACCGCCGGCTTTGCCGGACGGGAGGGCTTCGGCCCCGGAGTGGCGGAGGAAAACATCCGCAGCCAGGGACGCATGCTGCGAAAGGCGGCGGAGATGGGCGTCCTCATCGCCGCCGGATCCGACGCGGGCGCCTATGGCGTTCCGCCGGATACAGGCATCCATCTGGAGCACGCCCTCTTGGCGGCGGCGGGGATTCCCGCCGGGATCGTTCGGGCGGGGGACGAGGCCATCCGGCAGCGGTTCAGGCGGGATTGACGGAGATACAGACGGCGGAGCATATGCTCCGCCGGTTTTTTATATACAGGAGTCGATGGCGGAGAGAAGCTCCGCCCAACGGGAGACGCACAGATGGGGAAAATCCGGCTCCAACTCATCCGCAGGGGACCGATAGGGACAGGGCAGCTCCGGACAGGCATAATGTACCGGAAACAGCCCCGCGTCATGCGCGCCCAGGATATCCGCCCGGGGGTTGTCCCCGCAGTACCAGACCTCCTCCGGCTCCAGCTCCGCTTTGATCAGGGCAAGACGGAAAAATTCCGGGGCGGGCTTTCTGGTGCCGTATTCGCAGGAACAAAGAATGAAGTCGAATTCCTGCTCCGGCAGAAGTCGGGTGATCCGTTCCTTCAGGTTCTCCTCCCGGAAATTCATGTTGCTGAGAACGGCGGTGCGGATGCCCCTGGCTTTCAGCTCCCGCAGCAGGGAACGGATCCCCGGCATGGGTTTTCCCGGCCCGGCCGCGTCCCAGAAGACCCGCTCCAGACGGATGAGGTCCAGAGAAAAGATCAGGCTGCAGTTTTCAAAAATCAGGCGCTTTGCGCACATGTCCATCAGGTCCGCTCCGGCTGCCCGGGAGGCGGCCATGAGCCGCTCCAGCGCGGAGGCATAAGCCCGGGCCAGATCGCCGGCGCCGATTCCCCGGGGATTTTCGACGCAGTACTCCAACACCGCCCGGAATCCGGCTTCCCGGTCAAAGGCGGGTTCGTAGACCAGGGTGTTCCCATAGTCGAACAGGATCAACTCCGGCTTTCGCATGCTGGTTTTCACAGGTGGAGGAGAGCGGAGGCGATGGCAAAATAGATGAGCAGACTCAGTGCGTCCACGATGGTGGTAATGAACGGACTGGCGCATACCGCCGGGTCCAGCCCGATCCGCTTGGCCAGAAGAGGCAGACTGCAGCCGATGAGCTTGGCTGCCAGGATCGTGAGGATCATGGTGAAGCAGACCACCAGGGCTACGGCCACGGTGACCTCCGGATTGTGCATCAGGATCCGGTCCACCAGAATCACCTTTCCGAAGCACACGACAGCCAGAGAAACGCCGCAGAGGAGAGAGACCCGGGTCTCCTTCCAGATGACCGACAGAACGTCCGCCGGTTCCACCTCGCCCAGGGACAGGCCGCGGATCACGGTGACGGAGGCCTGACTGCCGGAGTTGCCGCCGGTATCCATGAGCATGGGGATGAACAGGAGCAGCGCCCCCTGGGCTGCCAGGGCGGTTTCGAAGGAACTGAGGATCATGCTGGTGAAGGTGGCGGATACCATGAGCAGGAGCAGCCAGGGAATGCGCTTGGACCAGATGTCCGTTACCGCCGTACGGAGATAGGGCTTGTCCGAGGGCAGGATGGCGGCCATGCGTTCCATATCCTCCGTGGCCTCTTCCTTGATAACGTCGATGGCGTCGTCAACGGTGACGATGCCCACCAGCCGGTTTTCCCCGTCGACCACAGGCAAAGCGGTGAAGTCGTACTTCGCCAGGGCCTCCGCAGTGGCCTCCTGGTCTTCCAGGGTGTTTACGGAGATGACGTTGGTGTTCATCAGATCCCGGACCAGGCTGTCCTCCTCCGCCAGGATAAGGGTGCGGATGGTAATGGTACCCAGCAGACGTCGGGCGTCGTCGGTGATATAGCAGTTATAGACGGTTTCCTTATCGAAACCCACCCGACGGATCCGCTTGATGGCTTCCGCCACGGTCATAGCCGGACGCAGGGTGACCATCTCTGTGGTCATGATGCTTCCGGCGCTGTCTTCGGGATATTTCAGCAGTTCGTTTATGGTGGCCCGCAGGTCCGGATCCGCTTGCTTCAAAATCCGCTTGACCACATTGGCGGGCATTTCCTCCACCAGGTCGGCGGCATCGTCGGCGTAGAGCTCGTTTACCACTTCCTTGAGCTCGCTGTCCGAGAAACCCTTGATGAGCATTTCCTGCTCTTCCGGATCCATCTCCACAAAGGTTTCCGCCGCCAGCTCTTTGGGCAGCAGACGGAAGAAGAAGGGGAGGGTTTCCGCCGGGAGATCTTCAAAGATGGATTCGATATCCGCCGCGTTCATGGTGATCAGTACATCCCGGATGGCTGTATACTTTTTCTGCTTCAGCAGGACGAGAAAGGTGTCTGCGAGTGAAGCCATGCTCCGCCCTCCCTTCGCTTAAAAGGTGAGTATACAGTATATCTTATTCCATCGGATAATTCAAGCATTTTGCTCGTCCGGTTAAGGCGGCGCAGGACGGGCATACTACCCTCATGATGAGAATCGGTCAAGGGAAAAAATCCGGGAAGCGGGGCTGGCATCCCCCGGTCAGACCGCTGTATCCCGGCCCGCCGGAACCGGCTGCGCTTCAGGCGCTGTTTCGGGATTGCGGGGATTTTCGCGCCGTTTCCCTGCGGTTGGGCGGAGCGCGGGGGAAACTCACCGGGACCCTGTGTTATCTGGACGGCCTGGTGGATGGAGAAGCGGTGGGAGCGGCGGTGATCCGCCCGCTGACGGAGGAGGAGCGTTTCGGCGCCGCTGCGGTACCCGAGGAGGCCGCGGCCCTGGTCCGGGAGGCTTTGGCCTGGTTCTATTCCTATCGGGTCCGCAGAAGCCTGGAGGAGACGGCGGCGGATCTGACGGAGGGCTGCTGCGCACTGGTGTTTCCCGGCCTGGCCCTGACTTTTGAGACCAGGGCGGCCCTGGGCCGGGGAGTGGAACAGCCGGAAACGGAGAAAACCGTCAAAGGAGCGAAGGAATCCTTCACCGAGCTCTATCGGCAGAACACCGCCCTGCTTCGCCGCAGGCTCCGATGTCCGGAGCTGAAGATCCGGGAGCTTACGGTGGGACGGCGCAGCCGGACCCGGGTGGGGATCCTGTATATCGACGGCCTTACCTCTCCCCTCCTGGGGGAGGAGATCCAGAGCCGGTTGGAACGGCTGGATCTGGACGGCCTGATGAACACGGGGGATCTGGAGGAGTACCTGTTGGAGAAAAGCTCCCCCTTCCCCCAGATGCTGGCAACGGAGCGGCCGGACCGTTTTGCCATGGAGCTGCTTCAGGGGCGGGCCGGACTGCTGGTGGATGGACTGCCCCTGGGGTTTCTTTTTCCGGCCACTCTGGCGGAGACCCTGCGCGTGCCGGAGGATACTGCTTCTCACTTCGCCGTCGCCTCTATCCTGACGCTCCTGCGGTATCTGGCCCTGTTCCTGTCCGTGCTCCTGCCCGCGCTGTACGTGGCGGTGACCATGTATCATCAGGAAATGGTCCCCACCCGGCTCCTCTTGTCCATCATTCACTCCAAGCAGGACGTTCCCTTCTCTACCGCAGGGGAAACGTTGGGAATGCTGGTGGCCTTTGAACTGCTGCAGGAAGCCGGCCTGCGGCTTCCTGCCACCATCGGTCAGTCTGTGAGCATCATCGGCGCCCTGATCGTGGGGCAGAGCGCTGTTGAGGCCAAGGTCATTTCCCCCGTCGTGGTGATCGTAGTGGCCGTCGCCGGGATCACGGGGTATACCATGCCCAATCAGGACATGGCTGCAGCCCTGCGCCTCTGCCGCTTCGGCATGGTGCTCCTCTCGGTGGGCCTGGGCCTGTTCGGGATGGTGGTGGGCGTGCTGCTGCTCGTCTATTACCTCTGTACCCTTGAGCCTTTCGGCACGGCCTATCTCTCCCCCTTCTGCGACGGGAGCCTTCGGGAGGTGCTGGGCGCAGTGCTGCGGATGCCTCTGCCCCGCACGAAGTACCGTCTGCCCTGGCTGAAGCCTGCAGACAAAAGGAGACAAAGATGAAAAAGCTTTGCCCTGCCGCTCTGCTCCTCCTGCTCCTCCTTGCCGGCTGCAGCGGCCGGTGGATCTACAGCGACTACCGGGAGATCGACCAGATGGAACTGATTCAGGCTTTGGGGGCGGACGAAGAGCGGGGCCGGATCACCGTCACCG
Organism: uncultured Clostridia bacterium; assembly: GCA_947165825.1. Classification (GTDB taxonomy): domain Bacteria; phylum Bacillota; class Clostridia; order Oscillospirales; family Oscillospiraceae; genus UBA1774. The sequence goes on along the minus strand of CAMVBX010000014.1, from coordinate 2,236 downwards.
CCTCCACCGGAGGCCTGCCGGAACCGGTGGTGCTCCGAAGCACCTCCGTGAGCATGAGCCGGGCCATGCGGCAGATGCAGGACTACACCTCCCGGAAATATATCTTCTTCGGGCATACGGCCCATCTTCTCCTGGGGGAGGCGGCTGCGGAGCAGGGCGTGGAGAAGTACCTGGAGCATATGGAGCGGAGCGTGGAGATGCGCTTGAATACTTTCCTCTATGTGGTGCGCGGCGGCACGGCACAGGAAGCCATATCCTCTGCAGGCAAGTCGGGGGACGGTGTGGTGGATCTGCTCACCTCTCTGGAGAAGGACGTGCAGCTCATGAGCGAGAGCCACGTGTTTACCTGCGGGGAAACGGCGGAGATGCTGGCGGAACAGGGGTGCTGTCTGGCGGCGGCGATCTCCCTGGTGCGGCAGGAAGACATCCTGGCGGGGGAGGATCCGCTTACCCTGTCTGCCGCCGGTTATGCCATTCTGAAGGATGGGCGGCTGGCGGGCTACCTGGATCAGGATCTGGCCAGAGGGGCGAACCTGCTCATGGGCCTGAGCGGCGAAGATATCCTGGAGGTGCCGGACGGGTCGGGCGGCTGGGCAGCTCTGCGGCTGATCCGCAGCCGGGTCAGTTATCTGCCGGAATATCGGGATAGGGAACTGACCGGCCTTCGGATCCGGGTGAAGCTGGACTGCAGTATGGATGAGCTTTCCCCCTCGGCAGATACCCGGGATCCAGAGACCCGGGAGAAACTGATCGCAGGAGCTGAGGAACTGGAGCTGGAACGCATCCGCTGCGTGCTGGAGAAGTCCCGATCCCTGGCTGCGGATTTCTGCGGCATCGGCAAACATGTGCGCGCCGGGCGGCCCCTGGCATTTGACGCCGCGGCGGAAACCTGGGAGAAGAGATTCCCGACGCTGCCCCTGGAGGCGGAGGTGTCCTGTCGGCTCCTGCAGACCCGGGACAAGAGCGGGACGGTTTTCCCCGGAGGGAGAGAAGGCGCGGCATGAGAGAGGATACCGTTACCCTGCGGCAGTATATGGCCTCTGTTTTCGTGGCGCTGTTTTCCCCGGTGTCCCGGCTGCTGCCGGCCACTGCGGCGCAGATCGCCGGATCCTCCGGATGGGTCTCTCCTCTTCTGGCCCTTCTGCCCCTGGCGGGATTGACGGCGGTGATGCATTATCTGCTGCGCTTCGGGGAGGAAAGCGTGGGACTGGGTACCGCCCTGCGCCGGATCCTGGGAGATTTCCCGGGAAAAATGGTCACGCTGCTGCTGACGTTTTGGATCGTATTCTACTGCGGATTTCTCCTGCGCAGCGGAGAGGAACGGCTCATCGCAGCCGTTTATCCCTCTGCCCGCCCCGGCTTTTTTATCCCCGCGATCCTTGCCGTATGCACCTTGGCGGCTGCGGGGCCGCTGCGCTGCGCTTTCCGCTGCGGCACGGTGATCCTTCTCCTGTTTGCCGGGGCCTTGCTGCTCGTCTTTCTCCTGGCTCTGCCCAGCGTGAAGCTCTCTTTCCTCTGGCCCCTCCGGCTTCTGGAGCCCGGGAAGCTGGCCCTGTCTGTCCTTCCTGCGGCGGACGTCATGAGTCCCTGGGTGTACTTTACATTCCTCCGGGGCCGCGTGGGTAAGGATGAACGGGCTCTGACCCGGGGATGGAAGGGCATGTTTGCCGTGGCGATGGGCGCCGCCATGCTGCTGATCTGTACTCTGGGCGTTCTGGGCCCCGAGCTGTCTGCGCGGCAGCAGTATCCTTTTTTCGTGATGATCAAGAATCTGAGCGTCTTTCACGTGATCCAGCGCGTTGAGCCTCTGGTGGTGACCATCTGGCTCATGACGGACTTCGTCTGCGTCATGCTGGGGCTGGCAGCGGCGGCGGAAGCGCAGAGCTGCGTATTACCCGGGAAACGTTCCCTTTACGTTCTGCTGTTCAGCCTGGCGGCGCTCGTGCTGAGCTTCTTGATGGCGCCGGACGACCGGGTTTTGTCCTTTTTGTCGGATCGGGTCGTACCGGCGGTGAATCTGGCGATCAGCTTTCTGGGCATGCCCTTGCTGCTTCTACTGAAGTTCTGCACAAAAAAGTTGAAAATGTGGAAAAATAGGTATTGACAAGTGAAAAAGCCCATGGTATATTTGTCAAGCTCGCCGCTGAGCGGGCGCACTTGAATCCGAGCGGATGAAAGCCCGCGACGACGATGTACCTTGTAAATTAAACAATGCAGAAGCCAAGCGAACGCACCA
>CAMVBX010000013.1 GCA_947165825.1 uncultured Clostridia bacterium | reverse complement strand
CTCACCGGACAGGATCTGCTGGCGCAGCTCCGGGACCGGGACCTGGGCAGCCGGGTGCTCATCAGCGCCTCCATGCTGCGCCATGGCGGCGATATGTTCCTGGATGATATGACCCTGGAGGCTCTTTCCGGAGTCTTGGGCACGCCGGTGATCCCGGTGCTGAACGACGGAGCCGCTCTGCTCCGGGCATTTTTGGATACGGAAGGATAAGCGAGGTTCGACCCATGGCTGGTAAACCCCTGATCGCCCTGGTGGGGCGACCCAATGTGGGCAAAAGCATGCTTTTCAACAAACTGGTGGGCAAGCGCATCTCCATTGTGGAGGATACGCCCGGCGTCACCAGGGACCGTCTGTACGCGGATACGGATTGGAACGGCCGGAGCTTCACCCTGGTGGATACCGGGGGCATTGAACCCCGGGCGGACAATGAGCTTCTGCAGTTCATGCGGGAGCAGGCGCAGATCGCCATGGATACTGCGGATGTGATCGTCCTGGTGACGGATATCCGGACCGGCGTCACCGCCGCGGACAAGGAAATCGCGGACATGCTCCTGCGCTCCCGCCGTCCGGTCGTTCTGGCGGTAAATAAGGTGGACTCCACTGGCCCGGTGGATCCGGACGTATATGAGTTCTACAACCTGGGCCTTGGGGAACCCATTCCCGTCTCCGCCGTCCACGGCCACGGCACCGGGGATCTGCTGGATGCCTGCCTGGCCTACTTCCCCCCTGAGCAGGAGGAGGAACAGGAGGACGACCGGATCCGGGTCGCCATCATCGGCCGCCCCAACGTGGGCAAAAGCTCCCTCACCAACCGGATTTTGGGCGAGACCCGTATGGTGGTGAGCGATATTGCCGGCACCACCCGGGACGCGGTGGACAGCCCCTACGAGGACGAAAGCGGCAAATATCTGTTCATCGACACCGCCGGGATCCGGCGGAAGTCCAGAGTGGAGGACCGGATCGAGAAATTCAGCGTCATGCGGGCGGAGGCTGCGGTGGAGCGGGCTCAGGTCTGCCTGATCCTTCTGGATGCCCGGGAGGGCGTCACGGAGCAGGATACCAAGGTTGCCGGTCTCGCCCACGAGAGCGGCAAGGCCAGCGTCATCATCGTCAACAAGTGGGACCTGATCGATAAGGAAACCCGCACCATGGACAAGATGCGGGAGGATATCCGCCGGGATCTGAGCTTCATGCCCTACGCCCCCATCCTCTTCATCTCCGCCCTCACCGGTCAGCGCGTCAGCCGCATTTTCGAACTGGTGCGCTACGTGTTTGAGCAGAACGCCATGCGCATTTCCACCGGCATGCTGAATAACGTCCTGGCTGACGCCACCGCCCGGGTGCAGCCCCCCACGGATAAGGGGAAGCGCCTGAAGCTGCTGTATATGACTCAGACCGGGGTCCGTCCCCCCACCTTTGCCATCTTCTGCAACGACCGCACCCTGTTCCATTTCTCCTATCAGCGTTATGTGGAGAATCAGCTCCGGAGCGTTTTCGGTCTGGAGGGAACGCCCATCCGCCTGCTGATCCGGGAACGGGGCGAAGCGGTGGACGCATAACGGCACAGACACCGAAAAGGAGGTCCTCCCATGGTTATCAAGATCCTGCTGATCATTATCATCGCCTATGCCCTGGGCTGCATCCCCCTCCCCAAGCTGATCTGCTCCAGGCTTCCGGTCAAGGACGATCAGGCTCCCGAAGCCGCCACCTATCCCCAGGTGATGCGGCGGCATGGCTGGCTGGGCATCGGTCTGGTCCTGCTGGGCGACCTGATCCGTGCCTTGGTCATCATTCTGCTGGGCGGGCTGCTGCTGAAGACCTTCCCCGGGGTCGGACGGCGCACCGCGCTGCTCTTCGGCATTCTGGGCCAGACCCTGCCCCTTCCCGACGGCATGCGGCCCCGGCACGGGCTGGTGTTCCCCGCCCTGCTGCTGCTGTGGACGGACTGGCGGCTGCTGCTCATCACCCTGGCGGTATTCGTGGCCGTGTACTTCCTGACCAAGCGCATCTCGGTCAGCACCCTGGCCGGTGCTGCAGCCTTCCTGATCTTTACCCCGATCCTGGGAAGCTGGCTCTGGGGCGCAAAGCTGTTCCTCGCGATACTTACCGCGGCGGCTCTAGTCCTCCCCTACTGGGGCAACCTCAAGCGCTACTTCACCGATCTGAAAAAGAACAGACGGGGCGGAGGCGGAGAATCCTGAAGCACAATAAAGTAAACTGCCGGAAACAACCAGCTTTCGCTCGTCATTTCCGGCAGTTTTCCTCTGCCTGCGCATTTGTTCTCATACGGATTCGGTTCACACCGCGCGGGTGACCTTTCCGCTGCGAAGGCACCGGGTGCAGGCATACACATGCACCGGCTTGCCATCAACGATCGCCTTGACCCGCTTCACATTGGGCTTCCACATGCGGTTGGAACGCCGATGAGAGTGGCTGACCTTGATGCCGTAAGAAACGCCCTTATCGCAGAAATCACACTTTGCCAACTGCCACACCTCCTTGGGCGTAGTATTCAAAACAGCAATAGAGATAATACCAGAAGGGAGGAAGAATTGCAAGCCTTTTTTTCACAGGTTTGCCGTTCTCCCTTCGGAGGAACCATGAAAGAACTGACCATTGGGAAAAACGATGCGAATCAGCGGCTGGACCGCTTCCTGGACAAGGCCGTTCCCCTGCTCCCCGCCTCCCTCTGCCAGAAGTACCTGCGGCTGAAGCGCTTCAAGGTCAACGGCAAGGCGGCCAAGGGAGACCTGCGGTTGCGGGAAGGGGATCTGCTGCAGCTGTATATCGGGGATGAATTCTTCCAGAAGCCCAGCGAGGTGAACGCCTATCTGAAGGTGAGCACCCCCCATTTCAAGCTGGTATACGAGGACGAAAACATCCTTCTGGCGGACAAAAAGCCCGGTATGCTCTGCCACGGGGGACAGGGGGCCGAGCTGAGCCGCACCCTCATCGCCGCCATCCAGGCCTATCTGTACCAGAAGGGAGAATGGCGGCCCCGGGAGGAAAAAGCCTTCACCCCCGCCCTGTGCAACCGCATCGACCGGAACACCGGGGGAATCGTCATCGCCGCCAAAACCGCCGAAGCTCTCCGGATCCTGAACCAGAAGATCCGGGACCGGGAGCTGGACAAATACTACCTCTGCGTGGTGCAGGGCACCCCGAAGCCAGCGGAGGGCAGGCTGGAGGGCTTCCTGTTCAAGGACGCGGTAAAAAACCGCGTCTACGTGCGGAAGAAGCCGGAGCCCGGCGCCCTCAGCGCAGCCACGGAGTATCGCACCCTGGCCTCACGGAACGGCCTGTCCCTGGTGGAATGCCGCCTGCTCACCGGGCGGACGCATCAGATCCGGGCCCAGATGGCGGCGGCGGGCTGGCCTCTGCTGGGGGATGGGAAATATGGCGGCCGGGAGGTGCAGGCCGGCGGGGAAACGAAGCAGAACCTGTACTCCTACCGGCTGCGCTTCACCCTGCCGACGGACGCGGGATGTCTGAGCTACCTTCGGGGCCGGGAATTCGCCGTGGATCGGGTGGAATTTGCGGAGAAGTACTTTCCCGGCATTGACATTTCCGGAATATATGATAAGATGCACAATACAGTACCGTAAACTGTCAAACTTTGTCGGCGCAATCCAAACGGGAATGGGGGAGGATAAATGTCCAAAGAGCTCATTCGCCTTGCCAATGTGAGCATGGCGTATGACGGTGAAGTTGTTTTGAACAACATAAACCTCTATATCAACGATTCCGAATTCCTCACACTGTTGGGCCCCAGCGGTTGCGGTAAAACCACGACCCTGCGGATCATCGGCGGCTTTGCCAGGCCTACTTCCGGTGATGTGCTGTTTGACGGTGTGAGGATTAATGATGTTCCGCCCCATAAACGCCAGGTCAATACGGTCTTCCAGCGCTATGCGCTGTTCCCCCATCTGGATGTGTATGAGAATATCGCCTTCGGGCTCCGCATCCGGAAGCTGGAGGAAGAGGAGATCGCCCGGCGCGTCGGGGAGATGCTCCGTCTGGTGGGGATGAGCGGCTTCGAGGAGCGGAAGGTGGATAAGCTCTCCGGCGGCCAGATGCAGCGCATCGCCATTGCCCGGGCCCTGGTGAACCAGCCCAAGGTCCTGCTGCTGGACGAGCCTTTGGGCGCCCTGGATCTGCGTCTCAGAAAGGATATGCAGAACGAGCTGAAGCGGATCCAGCAGCAAATGGGGATCACCTTCATTTACGTCACCCACGATCAGGAAGAGGCCCTCACCATGAGCGATACCATCGTGGTCATGGACAAGGGAGAGATCCAGCAGATCGGCAAGCCCGAGGACATCTATAACGAACCGAAAAACGCTTACGTTGCGGACTTCATCGGGGAGAGCAACATTCTGGACGGCATCATGATCCGGGACCGGCTGGTGGAGTTCTTCGGCCGCCGCTTCCCCTGCGTGGACTTCGGTTTTGAGACCAACGAGCCCGTGGACGTGGTGATCCGTCCTGAGGACGTGGATATCGTCCCGGCGGACAGCGGCCACCTCTGCGGCACCGTCACCAACGTCACCTTCAAGGGCGTTCATTACGACATCATCGTGGATTTCCACGGCTTCAAGTGGCTCATCCAGACCACGGACTTCCAGCCCGTCGGCGCGCAGATCGGCATCCGCCTGAATCCCGAAGACATCCATATCATGAAGAAGAGCAAATACTCCGGCATGTTCGGGGACTACAGCTCCTACAGCGCGGAATACGATGAGATCGGGGACGCGGAGATGGCGGAGGAGCTGGAGGAGGAGCAGGAATGAAGCGGCAGCTGCTTTCCGGTCCATACCTGCTCTGGATGGCCATCTTCACCATCATCCCGCTGGTGATCGTGCTGTATTACGCCTTTACGGACTCCATCACCGGGGCCTTCACCCTGAAGAATATCGCCTCCCTGGGTACCTATCTGCCCATCTTCCTGCGGAGCGTTTGGCTTTCCCTCCTCTCCTCCGTCATCTGCCTGGTGGTGGGTTATCCGGTAGCCTGGACCATCGCCCAGGCGAAGCCCAACCATCAGCGATTCTTCTACCTGCTGGTCATGCTGCCCATGTGCATCAGCTTCCTGCTGCGCACCCTGGCCTGGGTCTCCCTCCTGGAGGACACGGGCATCATCAACCAGCTGCTGAGCCGTATCGGCATCGGCCCGCTGAAGCTCATGCGGAACAGCGGCGCCGTGATCCTGGGGATGGTGTACAACTATCTGCCCTATATGATCATGCCCCTGTATACCGTCATCATGAAGATCGATCCCCGGCTTGTGGAGGCGGCTCAGGATCTGGGCTGCGACAGCGCCCAGGTCTTCCGGAAGGTGACCCTTCCCCTCTCCGTGCCGGGCATCGTCTCCGGCGTCACCATGGTATTCGTGCCCGCCGTGTCCACCTTCTATATCTCTCAGAAGCTGGGCGGCACCGGGAGCACCCTCATCGGCGACGTGATCGAGAGCCAGTTCAAGGCGGCCTATAACCCCAATCTGGGCGCCGCCCTCTCCCTGGCCCTCATGGTCCTGGTCCTGATCTGCGTGGCGGTGATGAACCGCTTCACCGGGGACGATGAAAGTGTGGCCACCCTATGAGAAAGGCATCCAAGGTTTTTACCGTTCTGGTCTTCTGCTTTCTGTACCTCCCCATGCTGGTGCTGGCAGTGGCCTCCTTCAACCGGGGCAACGACCCGGTGGTATTCAAGGGTTTTACTCTGAGCAACTATGCCGCCCTGTTTAGGGACAGCGTGCTCCTTCCCCTGCTGCTGAACAGCGTCATCGTCGCCCTGATCTCCTCCCTGATGGCCACGGTGCTGGGCACCGCCGCCACTCTGGGCATTCAGCGGATGAGGCCGGGTCTGCGCAGATTCACCATGGCCCTCACGAACATCCCCCTGACCAACCCGGAGATCGTCACCGGCGTCTCCCTGGCCCTGCTTTTCGCCTTCGTGGGCCAGGCCATGAAACTCAAGAGCATCATGGGGTTCTGGACCCTGCTCATCGCCCACGTCACCTTCAACTTGCCTTACGTGATCCTCTCCGTGCAGCCCAAGCTGCTGCAGATGGACGAAAACCTGACGGAGGCGGCCCTGGACCTGGGCTGCACCCCCTTCCGGGCCTTCTGGAAGGTGACCCTGCCGGAGATCCTTCCGGGCATCATCTCCGGCATCCTCATGTCCTTTGCCATGTCCCTGGATGATTTTGTCATCAGCTATTTCGTATACGGGCCGAATTTCGTCACCCTGCCCGTGGAAATCTACAACTACACCAAGAAGCCCCTGCATCCCAAGATCTACGCCCTGTTTACCCTGCTGTTCCTGGCCATCCTGGTGGTCATGACCGTCATGAATCTCCTCCAGGCCCGGGACAGCGCAAAGCAGCGCGGCAGCCGTCTGAACCGTCAGCGGAAACGCGCCAACATTGTATCGGGAGGTAACTGAACATGAATCGTTTTCTGCGCGTCCTCGGCTCCGCCCTGCTCCTGGCCTGTCTGATCCTGGGCCTCGCCACCCCCGGCAGCGCCGCCAAGGAACAGGTCACCATCAACGTCTATAACTGGGGACAATATATCTCCGACGGCACGGACGGCTATATCGACGTGAACGCCGAATTCGAAAAGGAAACCGGGATCAAGGTGAACTACATCACCTTCGACTCCAACGAAACCATGTACACCAAGCTAAAGACCGGCGGCTCCTCTTACGACGTGATCATCCCCTCGGATTACATGATCGCCAGACTCATCGAGGAGGATATGCTCCTGCCCCTGAATTACGACAATATCCCCAACGCGGAATACGTCATGCCCGCCTACCGGGGTATGGCTCACGATCCCCAGGATACCTACAGCATCCCCTATACCTGGGGCTGCACCGGCATCATCTACAACACCAAATACGTGGACGAGGCGGACGTGGGGAGTTGGGATCTGCTCTGGAACGAGAAATACAGCGGCAAGATCCTCATGTTCGACAATCCCCGGGACGCCTTCGGCGTGGCGGAATTCTACCTGGGCTACGATCTGAACACCACGAACGAGCAGGAACTCCAGGCCTGCGCCGAGCTGCTGAAGAAGCAGAAGCCCCTGGTGCAGGACTACTTCATGGATCAGATGTACAGCGCCCTGGAGCATGAGGAAGCCTGGATCGGCGTGTATTACGCCGGGGACTTCATTCAGATGCAGTGGGAGAACGAGGCCCTGGCCTTCTGCTTCCCCAGGGAGGGCTTCAACCTCTTTGTGGATTCCCTCTGCATCCCCAAGAGCTGCCAGAACAAGGATGCCGCCGAAGCCTACATCAATTTCCTCTGCCGGCCGGACATCTGCGGCCAGAACCTGGATTACCTGGGCTACTCTGCGCCCATCGAGGGTGCGACCGAGTATATGGACGAGGAAATGGCCGCCAACCCCATCGCCTATCCGGACGAGGCCACCCTGGCCCGGGGCCGGGCTTTCCTGAACCTTCCGGCGAAGACCAACCAGAAGATGGACTCCCTGTGGCTGGAGGTCAAAACCGGCGGCAGCAGCAACAAAACCCTGATCTACGGTCTCATCATCGCCGCCGTGATCGTGATCCTGCTGGTGGTCCTGATGGTCACCCGGAAAAACAAGCTGAAAAAGCGCCGTTCCATGTACCAGAAATGACGACACGCTCCCGGGTCGGATGATCCGGGAGCGATTTTTCTTGCATCATCGCCCGAAAGCCGATATACTTTGTATGCAAACGATCCGGAGGAGGCTGTGCTCTTGGCGACACGGAACCAAAACGATTTTTCCCAGGGGAGCCTGGTGGGGAATATTCTGCGGCTGGCCGGGCCCATGACCCTGGCCCTGCTGGTGAACACCCTGTACAGCATCGTGGATCGGATCTACATCGGCCATATCCCGAATGGGAAGCTGGCCCTCACGGGCATCGGCCTGGCGGCCCCCATCCTCATGGTCATCAGCGCCTTCCAGGCCCTTTGGTCCTCCGGCGGCGCGCCCCTCTTTTCCATCGCCCGGGGAGAGAAGAACGAGGAGAAGGCCTGCCGCATCCAGGGCAACGCCTATTTCATGCTCCTGGTGATGGGTCTCTCCCTCACCCTGCTGGGCTACCTGGTCAAGGCGCCGGTGCTCCGGTGGACGGGAGCCAGTGCGGACACCTTCCCCTATGCCAACGCCTATCTCAGCGTGTACCTGGCGGGCACGGCGTTCGTCATGACCGGGGTGGGAATGAATCCCTACATCAACGCCCAGGGCTTCGGGCAGACCGGCATGCTCACGGTGCTCATCGGCGCTGTGGCCAACCTCCTGCTGGATCCCCTGTTCATTTACGTTTTCCATTGGGGGGTGCAGGGCGCGGCTGCGGCCTCTGTATTGAGTCAGATGCTCTCCGCCGCCTGGGTGCTGCGCTTTCTCACGGGGAAGCGGGTTCTCCTGCGCCTGAAGACCTCGGATATGCGCCCGGATCCGGCCATTCTGAAAAAGATGCTGGGACTGGGGATCGCCGGCTTCACCATGGCCTTCACCAACTCCGCCGTCAGCTTCGTGTACAACAACACCCTATCCCGCCTGGGGGGCGATACCCATGTGGCGGTGATGACCATCCTCAACTCCCTCCGGGAACTGAGCTTCATGCCTGCCTCCGGGGTAACGGAGGCCGCGAAGCCCGTGCTGGGGTACAACTACGGAGCGAAGGAGTGGGACCGGTGCAAGGCCTGCATCCGGGTCATGCTCATGATGGTGGCGGCCTACTGCGCCGTGGTCTGGTGCGCTTTCATGTTCGCCCCCGGCTTCTTCGTGCGGATCTTCAACAGTGACCCGGAGCTGCTGGAACTGGGAGTCTACGGCATTCGCCATTACTACGCCATGATCTTCTTCATGACCTTCATGATGGTGGGGCAGAACGTCTTCACCGGCCTGGGTCTGGCCAAGCGGGCCGTGTGCTTCTCCATGCTGCGGAAATTCGTGATCCTCCTGCCCCTGATCCTCCTGATGCCCTCCATCACCGGTCTGGGCGCCAACGGAGTCTTCTGGGCGGAACCCGTGAGCCAGTTCCTGGGCGCAAGCGCCTGCTTCATCACCATGTATTTTACCGTGTACCGGAAGCTGGGAAAGGTGGAGAAGCTGTGAATACTCTATTTGTCAACTGAGGCACTGCCTATGATCAGGCAGTGCCTCAGATATTCTTGGTCAGACTGCGGGGATACGGTCTTTTTTCATTCGTTTCTCCCAGGAGATAATCAATACTGGTGCCATAAAACCGTGAAAGCTTTATGAGGATGGCGGTAGGCACATCATTTTCCCCAGTCTCATATTTGGAATAGCCCGTTTGAGACATACCCAGGTATTTTGCAAGCTGCGTCTGCGTCAGGTCTCGATCCTCCCGCAAATCCCGTAGTCTTTGATATATACCGCCACCCCCTTTTTAACATATCTTAGTTTAACCCGTTTCAGATTATTGACTTATAACCTGAATTAGGTTAAAATCAATTAGTTATAATAAAACAAGGAGATGGAAGTATGAAACTGAGGCAAAAGAAAACCCTGATAATCTCCCTTTTTGCCGTTCTGCTGCTTGTCTATACATTGGGTTGCGGACAAAGCGAAGCGGCTAAGAATGCAGATGCATTGATCGCTGCCATTGGCACGGTTGATCGAGAGAGTGAAGCTGCCATTGTAGCTGCAGAAAAAGCTGTCTCATTGCTTGAGCAGAAGGAAATAAATAGTTTAAAAAACTTCGAGACTCTTACTCAGGCTCAGAATGCATACCAGGAAATACTGAATCAAGAGAAGATCGAATTTGTCGAAAATGCAATCAATGCAATAGGAACAGTCGATACGCAGAGTGGTGAGGCAATCGCCGCCGCACGTAATGCTTTTGATAGTTTAGATGACGATTTGAAAAGCAGAATCAGCAACTATAAAATGATGGAAGACGCAGAGAATACCTATTTGAAAGCTTTGGCTGAGAAAGTTGAAACAGCTATTGATTCAATCGGGGAAGTTAAACTCATCAACGGAGAGGAACGGATTAACGCTGCTCAGGATATATATGATGCTGCTCCGGCGGAGGTTAAAGCTCTGGTAAGCAACTATGACAAAATCCAAGCTGCCAGGGATCAGTTAACAAAGCTCCATGTTGAGGATATTGAGAACACAATTCGAGCCATCGGTGCAGTTACTTTGACCAGTGAAAGATTGATCGATAACGCTCAAAAGGCTTACGACTCCGCAGCGCCGGAGATCCAGAAGATGGTAAGCAACTATGATGAAATTCAATCTGCAAGAGATCAACTAACGACTTTACGTGTACAGCAACTTAACGACGCAATCAGTGCTATCAGCACAGTAACTTTAAACAGTGGTACTGATATTGATGCAGCGCAAAGGCTTTTTGATGCTGCACCTGCCGAAGTTAGGTCACAGATTGAAAATGCCGAAGGCATTATTGCGGATGCGAAGGAACAACTGCTGAATCTCCAAGCTGCAGAGGTAGATAGTCTCATTAGTGCCATCGGTACCGTAAAACTTAATAGCAAGGATGCCATTGAGACTGCTCGTGCGGCATATACAGCTCTGTCAAAAGAAGCTGCAAGTAGAGTTACCAAACTTCAGGATCTGAAGAATGCAGAAGAAACCTTACAAGAGCTAACTACAAAAGAAGCTGCACGATTGTTGACCACGCTGAGAAGCGATATTGATGATGTTCGCGGATTAGCTTTCTATGAATCCAAAACTCAACCTTATTATGCAGATACGCGAAGCTTTGTACTGCCCTATATTGGCATTAATACGGCTAAGAAAGAAGTATGGCTCTGTGCGCATCTCCATTATACCGGAGACAATTGGATTTTCTTTGAGAGCATCATATTTGCAATTGATGACAAACGATATACAAAATTCTACTCTCGCAGTGATCTTGTTCGTGACAACGCATATGGCAATGTGTGGGAATATGTAAATACCGGTGATGGCAGCGCGTATATGGACATTTTTAAGGAAATAGCTGATTCCAACAAGACAATCGTCCGTTTCCAGGGGGATGTTTATAACTACGACTTAACAGTAAGCCAAAAAGACAAAGATGCGATCAAGGAAATCCTAAACGTTTATGAATACTTAATAGCTGCTGGCTACAAACCGATTGATTAACTCTATGGTTTGAATTATTCGCCAATATAAACATAACCGGAGACAGGTGTGGTACCTTGTCTCCGGTTATTAATTTCAAAATAATGCCCCATTCCCGCCCTCGCCGGAACGGCCGGTCCGCGGTAGTAACGATGCAAAGTGCCCTGTGCCCGTGTAAGCATACTGGGCATAAGGATGAAGGAGGATTCGAACCCCCAGGATGGGCCCCGCCATCCACCATTGCGTGCAGCGCTTGGCTCCGCTGCAGAGCTTGGACCCGCTCCGCCCGGTTACCTTCTGCTTCGGTTAATTCTCCAGGAGATCGGTGGTCCAGTTGGCCGCCTGGATGGCGGTTTCCAGGACCCGCAGTTCCGCGCTGCGCCGGTCGCAGTCCTTCTGCAGGCTCCGCACGTCCACGGCGCTGAGGATGCGGATCTCCGACCGGGTGGACCGGCTGGTCAGGCTGCTGGCCGCATCCAGGAAAGCCCGGAGGATGTTCAGCTGCTGGGTCATCCGGTCCCGCTTCGCCAGCAGCTCCGTCAGGCTCCCCTCCGTCAGGAGGGTAAGGCTGTTGGTCAGATTGATCCGGGCCATCAGGGTCTCCAGCTCGTCAAAGCAGTCCTCCAGCTCCGTCAGAAGCTGGTCCGGATCCTCCGGGGTCTGCTCCCCTTCCTGTACCCGGGCATTGTTATGCAGTCTGCTGCCGAGCTGGCTGATACGCCGCTGAAGATCGGCTCTCATCTGCAGGGCTTCCGCAAGCTTCATCCTTTGTACGCTCCTTTCTACCCCAGCGCCACGTCCAAAACCATCATCAGGGCAAAGCCCAGAAGGATGCCCGGCGCGGCGCGGTCCGATACTCTATCCTCATTCTCCCGTCCGCATGCGGGAATCAGTTCGCTCACCGCCACCTGCACCATGGCGCCGGCAGCGAAGGCCAGGGCCCAGGGCAGCAGCAGCCGCACCCGCTGCACCAGCAGCGCGCCCAGCAGCGCGGAAACCGGCTCCACCAGACCGGTGGCCTGAGCGGCCAGGAAGCTTTTTGCCCGGCTCCGTCCCTCCTGCCGCAGCGGCAGGGCGACGGCGGCCCCCTCGGGATAATTCTGCAGCCCGATGCCCAAGGCCACGCTCATGGCGGCGGCCAGGCGCTCCGGGGTGAATCCCTCTCCCAATGCGCCGAAGGCCACGCCCACCGCCAACCCCTCCGGAACATTGTGCAGCGTGATCGAGAGGATCAGCATCCGGATCCGCCGCAGGGCACCGGAATTCTGATCCGGCCGCAGAGCGGTCATCCCCAGATCCGTGAGCCGAAGGAATCCCGCGCCGGCCAGGAAGCCCCCCGCTGCCATGAGCCAGGGGGGACAGCCGCCCAGACTTTCGGCCAGGGCAATGGCCGGTTCAAGCAGGGACCAGAAGCTGGCTGCCAGCATTACCCCGGCGGCAAAGCCCAGCATCAAATCCATGGTCCGGGGTCTGCCGCCCCGAAAGAAAAACGCCGTCGCCGCTCCCAAAGCCGTCACCAGCCAGGTGAAGCAGCCCGCCAGCAGGGCGAGCAGCGGCGGCGGCAGATCAGACAGATTCATGCACACCACTCCTGCCCAACCTATGCGGGAACGGGCGCTGCCGTTCCGAAAGCCCTCGGCAGAGTTCGCCCCCGCAGGGGCGAAAACGATCGGGAGCATTTTTGGCGGAATTCATTTCTGCCAAAAATCCCGCTCGCGAAGCAGACTGTACGAGCGAAGCGAGTGCGGGGAGCGAAGCGTAAACCTGCTCGATCCGGAGCCGCGAAGTGGGTCCGGATCGACAGAATTCATGCACACCACTCCTGCCCAACCTATGCAGGAACGGGCGCCGCCGTTCTCTATTTCTGGTTTTCTCCCCGCAGCTTGATGATCCGATCCCGGAGAATGGCCGCGTACTCGAATTCCAGCATCCGGCTGGCCTCGCGCATTTCCTTCTCCAGTTTTTCGATGGCCTGCTGCCGCTCCTGACGGGTCATCTTCAGCCCATCCGCGAACCGGCCCTCCTCCGTATCCTTCTTGGAGATCTCGATGAGGTCCCGCACGTCCTTCCGGATGGTCCGGGGCACGATCCCGTGCTCTTGATTGAACGCCAGCTGCTTTGCCCGGCGGCGCTCCGTCTCCCCGATGGCATAGTCCATGGCGGGCGTTCGGGTATCCGCATACATAATGACGCAGCCCTCCGCATTCCGGGCCGCCCGACCGATGGTCTGAATGAGAGATGTCCCGCTGCGGAGGAAACCCTCCTTATCCGCGTCCAGAATGGCCACCAGAGAAACCTCCGGCAGATCAAGTCCCTCCCGCAGGAGGTTGATGCCCACCAGGGCGTCGAATTCCCCCAGACGCAGGTCCCGGATAATCTCCATCCGCTCGATGCTGCCGATATCGTGATGCATGTATCGCACCCGAACGCCCGCCTTCCGCAGGTAGTCCGTCAGATCCTCCGCCATCTTCTTGGTCAGGGTGGTGACCAGAGTGCGCTCGTTTTTCGCCGCCCGGGCATTGATCTCCCCCAGCAGGTCATCGATCTGCCCCTCCGAGGGACGCACGTCCACCCGGGGATCCACCAATCCCGTGGGCCGGATGATCTGCTCCACCACCTGGCCGGAGCGGCTGAGCTCATAGTCTCCGGGCGTGGCGCTCACATACACCGTCTGATGGATGCGCTGCTGAAACTCCGAGAAGTTCAGAGGGCGGTTGTCAAAGGCGCTGGGCAGGCGGAAACCGTAATCCACCAGGTTCTGCTTTCGCGCCCGGTCCCCGGCGTACATGGCCCGCACCTGGGGCAGGGTGACGTGGCTCTCGTCGATGAACAGGAGAAAGTCCTTGGGGAAATAATCCAGCAGCGTCATGGGAGCGCTGCCCGGGGCACGGTCGCTGATGACCCGGGAATAGTTCTCGATGCCGGAACAGTACCCCAGTTCCCGCATCATCTCCATATCATAGGTGGTGCGCTGGCGGATACGCTGGGCTTCGATGAGCTTCTCCCGGTCCGTGAACCATTTCACCCGCTCCTCCATCTCCGCCTCGATGCGTCCCAGGGCCCGCTCCATCTTCTCCCGGCTGGTGACGTAATGGGAGGCGGGATAGATGGCCGCGTGGCTCAGCCGCCGAAGGCTCATCCCCGTGACCACGTTGATCTCACTGATCCGGTCGATCTCGTCTCCGAAGAACTCCACCCGGATAGCCGTATCCTTGCTGTATACCGGGAAGATCTCGATGGTGTCCCCCCGGACCCGGAACATATTCCGGTCAAAGGCCATATCGTTCCGCTCGTAGCGGATCTCCACCAGCTTTTTGATCACTTCCTCCCGGCTCCGGTGCTGTCCCTCCCGGAAGGAAATGACCATGTTCTTGTAATCAATGGGATCCCCGAGGCCGTAGATGCAGCTCACCGAGGCCACCACGATCACGTCCCTCCGTTCAAAGAGGGAGGAGGTGGCGCTGTGCCGCAGACGCTCAATTTCATCGTTGATCCCCGCGTCCTTCTCGATAAAGGTATCCGTTACGGGGATATAGGCCTCCGGCTGATAGTAGTCGTAGTAGGAGACAAAATACTCCACCGCGTTATCCGGGAAGAACTCCCGGAACTCGGCGCAGAGCTGAGCCGCCAGAATCTTATTATGGGACAGCACCAGCGTGGGCCGCTGCAGCCGCTCGATCACCTTGGCCATGGTATAGGTCTTGCCGGAGCCGGTGACCCCCAGAAGCGTCTGCTCCTCAAGCCCCATCTCCAGGCCCTGGGCCAGTTGGTCGATGGCCTCCGGCTGGTCGCCGGAGGGGGAAAAAGGACTGACTACCCGGAATTCTGACATAGGCGCAAAAGTCGGTCACTTCCTGCTGAAGTAACCGCACTCCTCCATGGATACGTATTCGTTTTCCGCTACAATGATATGATCCAGCAGCTGCAGCTGCACCGCCTCCAGGGCGCTGCGGATCAGCTGCGTACTTTCCCGGTCCTCCCGGGAGGGCATGGCATATCCGTCCGGATGGTTATGGGCCAGAATGAGATTCGTAGCCCGAAGCTGGATGGCCGTCTCCACCAGCTTGCGGATATTCACCGCCGTATAGCCGATCCCGCCCTGAAAAACCTCCCGGCAGGCCAAAAGGCGGCAGTGTTCATCCAGAAACGCCACGTAGACCTTCTCCTCCCGGGCGCCATAGAAATAGGGCAGGAAGAAAGCCCCCGCCTGGTCGGTCTCCCGCAGACAGGGATGATTTCCTTTCTTGGCCCGATCGATGAGATAACGGCGGTTCATGGCGGGGATGAGCCGCAGAAGCGCAGCGGCATTCTCCCCCATTCCGGGTACCTGTTCCAGCGCGGACTGATCCGCGTCCAGCACAGCGCTCAGACTGCCGAATCGATGCAGCAGCTCATGGGCAAGGCCATTTACGTCCTTCCTGGGAATGGCATAGCAGAGCAGAAGCTCCAGGACGGTATGGTCCTCCATGCCGTCCAGACCGCCATTCAGGAACCGTTCCCGCAGCCGCTGACGGTGACCGCTGTGCATCCCTTCGCTCATGACATCTGCTTCCGGCGCGAGAAATGAACGGCGCCATCCTGCATATCATCCAGCCAGCTCAGCGCCCGCTCCAGCCCGGAGATCACACATTCGTGACCATCATCCGCCAGCTGTGTCGGGATGCGGGTCCTGGCCTCAATGAGCTTATCCATGCCCCAGAGCTGGCTGCCGCCGCCGGTGAGGGTGATGCCGGTTTCGGAAATATCCGACACCAGCTCCGGGGGCGTGCGTTCCAGCACGTCCCGGATGGCATCCAGGATGCCCTCGCAGCTTTCGTCAAAGGCCTCCAGCATTTCCTCCGTATGGATGGGAAAAAGCTTGGGCAGACCGGTGAGCAGGCAGCGGCCCTTCACCTCCAGACTCCGGGACTCCTGTCCGGGATAGACGCAGCCCAGCTGGAGCTTCAGTTCCTCGGCGGTGCGTTCACCGATGAGGATATTATGCTTCCTGCGCACGTAGCGGATCAGGGCCTCGTTGAACCGGTCCCCGGCCAGACGAATGGAGGCGGACTCCACCACGCCGGAAAGGGAAAGCACGGCGATATCCGTGGCACCGCCGCCGATATCGATCACCATCTTCCCCTTGGGCTCGCTGATGCTCATCCCCGCGCCCAGGGCGGCGGCCACCGGCTCCTCCAGCAGGAAAACCCGCCGGGCTCCCGCCTGAAGGGCAGCTTCCATGACGGCCCGCTCCTCCACTTCGGTGATGCCGCTGGGTACGCTGATCAGCAGCCTGGGCTTCAGCAGACTGAAGCCGCTTACCTTCCGCAGCAGTTCCCGGAGCAGTCGCTCCGCCATTTCAAAATCCGAAACGACACCGTCCCGCATGGGGCGGATGGCCGCCAGGTTCACTGGGGTACGGCCCAGCATCTTCTGCGCTTCCGCGCCGACGCTGAGCACCCGTCCGCTGACCCGGTCTACGGCGATCACCGCCGGTTCCCGCAGCACGATGCCCTTGTCCCGTATACAGATCCGCACCGTGGTGGTGCCCAGATCGATCCCGATATCTTTCCCAAACAGCATAGGGTATACCCCTTCTCTATGGTCTGTGCGGTCGGCAGCACAGGGTAGCGCAGACTACGTCGGCGGCGCCCTCGGTCAGCAGGACCCGGGCACACTCCGACAGGGTCGCGCCTGTGGTAACCACATCGTCAATCAGCAGGATGCGCTTCCCCCGGAAGCGCTCAGGATGGATGGCGGCAAAGGCGCCGCTCACGTTGGCGGTTCTGGCCGCCGCCCCGTTCAGGCGGGATTGGGGCGGTCGGATCCCCCTCTTGCGCAGCAGCCCGTCGGTCTCTGCCCCCAGGATGCGGGCTGTCTCCTTCGCCAGGAGGCAGCTCTGGGAATACCCTCTGCGGCGCAGCCGCAGAAAACTGACGGGCACCCAGGTGATCAGGTCGTATTTTCCGGCCAGCTCCCGGTCCACCCGCTCCGCCACCAGACTGCCGAAGGCCGCAGCGGAGCCCGAACGGGAACCGAACTTGTACCGCAGCATGGCCTCCCTGGCCTTATCCCGATAAAGGAGCGGCGAGACGCAGAGGGTGAAAAAGCGTCCGCTTCGCTTTCCCTCCGCTCCGGCATAGGGCAGGCTGTTCCGGCATTCCCTGCAGATCAGGCTTTCCCCCTTCTGCAGCAGTTTTTCGCAGAAGGGACATTTGGGCGGATACAGGAGACGGATCAGCCCGCCAATCATGATATCGCCGCGCAGAGACGGGTTTTCAGACCGCTGTACCGTTTCTGGGTCCGGTTGTTCTCCACCATGGCGGCAAAGACGTCCTCGTCCCCCACAACGATCAGCAGATCCCTGGCCCGGGTTACTGCGGTATACAGCACCGCGCGGGTCATCAGGCTGGGCGCGCATTGGCCCAGGGCCAGGATCACCGCCCGGTATTCGCTGCCCTGGGATTTATGCACGGTCATGGCATAGGCCGGTTCCAGCTCGCCAAGCAGGTCAAAGGGGTACACCACGCTCCGATCCTCGAATTCCACCGTCAAAGTCTGATCCGGAACGCTGACCTGGGTGATCCGGCCCACGTCCCCGTTGAATACGCCTGCGCCGGTCATACCGTCCGGCTTTCTCCAGAGGAGATCATAGTTGTTCCGTACCTGCATCACCCGATCCCCGCAGCGGAAGAGGAACTGGCCGAAGCTCTTTTCCGCCTTCTCTCCGTCCTGGGGGTTCAGGGCCTCCTGCAGGGCCTTGTTCAGGGAGTTGGTCCCGGTGATGCTTTTCCTTGAGGGGCTGAGTACCTGAATCTCCTCCCGGGGGATGCCCATTTTCTCCGGCAGCCGCGTGGAGCAGAGCTCCAGGATGGTCTCCATGGCCGCTTCCCCGTTCTTCCGCCGAAGGAAGAAAAAGTCCCCCCGGTTCTCCCGCAGGTCCGGGAGATCGCCTTTATCGATCATATGGGCGTTCCGGATGATCCGGCTCTCGGATGCCTGTCGGAAGACCTCCTCCAGCCTTACGGCGGGAAGAGCACCGCTTCGGATCAGGTCGCGCAGAAGATTCCCGGGGCCTACGCTGGGCAGCTGATCCGCATCGCCGACCAATACCAGACGGCAATCCGGTTTCATCGCCCGGAGCAGTGCCTGGAGCAGGATCACGTCCACCATGGAAGTCTCGTCCAGGATCACGGCGTCCGCCCGGAGGGGATCGTTTTCATCCCGTTTGAAGACCTGGAAGCCCAGCTCCGGATCGTAGCCCGTTTCCAGCAGCCGATGGATGGTGCTGGCCTCCCGGCCGCAGAGCTCCTGCATCCGCTTCGCCGCCCGCCCCGTGGGAGCAGCCAGAGCCGTTTCCAGCCCCATGGCGTCGAAGCTCCGGAGAATGGCCCGGATGGTGGTGGTCTTGCCCGTGCCGGGGCCTCCGGTAAGGAGGAATACCCTGTGCTGCACAGCCTCCCGTACAGCCAGACGCTGGTTTTCCGCCAGGACGACGCCCAATTCGCGCTCCGCCTGCTGCAGGCAACGCTCAGCCGTATTCAGCCGGCCGGGAGCCATCTGGGCCAGACGCAGCAGCCGCAGGGCAATATCCCTTTCCGCCCGCCACAGCCGGGTAAGGTACACGGCATGCTGACCGGCGATTTCTTCCCGGACGGTCTCCCCGCCTTCGGCCAGCCGGTCAATTGCTTCCCGCACCTGCTCCTCCGGTACGCCGATGAGCTGATTGACCGCTCCTGCCAGCTTTTCCTCCGGAATGAAGCAATGCCCGTTTCCCGCGTTATGGTGCAGTTCAAAGAGGACCGCGGCTTCCACCCGTTCGGAACAGTCCCCCTCGAAGCCCAGCTTCAGGGCCATCCGATCCGCCTCGGCAAAGGTCGCGCCGAAATACTCGTCGCAGAGAATATAGGGGTTGGCATACAGGACGCTCATGGCGTCGTCCCCATAGCTGCGGTACAGCTGGATGCCGATGCTCAGCCGGATATCGTTCCCGGCGATGAATTCCAGCAGCCGCCGCAGAGCAGCCTGCTTGCGGAAAGCCGCACCGATCTCCTCCGCCCGCTTCGTCGGGATCCCTTTGATCTCCGCCAGCCGCTCGGGGCTCTCCTCCATGATCCGGAGCGCGTCTTCCCCGAAGGCCTCCACGATATTCCGGGCTGTGGCAGGCCCAACGCCCTTGATGATCCCGGAACCGAGATACTGAACGATTCCTGCCAGGGTGGCCGGCATGAGCCGTTCCATGTGTTCCGCCTGAAACTGGGTCCCATGGACCTGATGCGCGGTCCATCGCCCTTCCGCCGTCAGTTCCTCCCCCGGCGCGGCATAGGGCAGCGTGCCCACGACGGTGACGATCCCGCCCTCCTGCAGGGCCAGGCGAAAAACCGTATAGCCGTTTTCCTCATTGGTATAGATAACGGATTCCACGGTGCCGGAGATCACGCCGCTTTCCCCGGCTCTTCCCTCCGGCACGGTCCTGCCCCGGCTGTTCATGACAGCACCGGGCGCAGATACTGCCCCGTATAGCTCCCGGGGTAGGCAGCGACCTCCTCCGGCGTGCCTGCGCACACCAGGGTGCCGCCCTTGTCTCCCCCTTCCGGGCCCAGATCGATGATGTAATCCGCAGATTTGATGACATCCAGATTGTGCTCAATGACAATCACCGTGTTCCCCGCGTCCACCAGGCGGTTCAGCACGTCCATGAGCTTCTGCACGTCCGCCATATGGAGGCCGGTGGTGGGCTCGTCCAGCACGTAAATGGTCTTTCCGGTGGAGGGACGCAGCAGTTCGGAAGCCAGCTTTACGCGCTGCGCTTCGCCTCCGGACAAGGTGGTGGAGGATTGGCCCAGCTTCACGTAATCCAGTCCCACGTCCCAGAGCGCCTGGATCTTCGGCTGGATCTTCGGTTGGTTTTCAAAGAAACGCAAAGCCTCGTCCACCTTCATCTCCAGCACTTCATAGATATTCTTTCCCTTGAAACGGACCTCCAGGGTCTCCCGGTTGTACCGGCGGCCCTTACACACCTCGCAGGGAACGTAGATATCCGGCAGGAAGTGCATCTCGATCTTCAGTACGCCGTCCCCGCTGCAGGCTTCGCAGCGGCCGCCCCGCACGTTGAAGGAGAAGCGGCCTGCACCGTAGCCCCGACTCCTGGCGTCCGGCGTGTCGGCAAACAGCTCCCGGATATCGTTGAACAGTCCGGTATAGGTCGCGGGATTGGATCGGGGGGTCCGGCCGATGGGCGCCTGGTCGATGCTGATGATCTTATCCAGATATTCAATTCCCCGGATCTCCCGGTATTTTCCGGGACGGCAGCGCACCCGGTTCAGCTTGGCTGCCAAGGCGCGGTAGATGATCTGATTCACCAAAGAGGATTTCCCGCTGCCGCTCACCCCGGTCACGCAGGTGAAGGAACCCAGGGGAATCCGCACGTCGATATTCTTCAGATTGTTCTCCTGCGCCCCCAGGATCTCCAGCCAATGCCCGTTTCCGGGTCGTCGGGCAGAGGGCACCGGAATCTTTTTCTTTCCGCTCAGATACTGGCCGGTGATGGATCTGTCGCAGGCGATCACATCCTCCAGCGTACCGGCGCACAGGACTTCCCCGCCGAAGTTGCCCGCTCCCGGGCCGATATCCACCAGATAGTCCGCAGCCCGCATGGTCTCCTCATCGTGTTCCACCACGATGAGGGTATTGCCCAGGTCCCGGAGCCGCTTGAGGGTCTCCAACAGCTTTGCATTGTCCCGCTGATGGAGGCCGATGCTGGGCTCATCCAGGATGTACAGGACGCCCATGAGATAGCTGCCGATCTGGGTAGCCAGGCGGATGCGCTGACTCTCCCCGCCGGAAAGGGTCCCGGCCTGTCTGGAGAGCGTGAGGTAATCCAGACCTACGTTGCGGAGGAAGCCCAGGCGTGCCTGTACTTCCTTCAGGATCCGGTCTGCGATCATGGCATCCTTCCCCTCCAGCTGGAGGGTGTCCAGGAAATCGATGGCCTCCGTGACGGATTTTTCCGTAAAGTCCGCAATGCTGATGCCCCCTACGGTGACCGCAAGGGCGGTATCCTTCAGCCGTTTGCCGCCGCAGACCGGGCAGGCATACTCGGACATATATTCCTCCAGCTCCGTACGCATGGCGCTGCTTTGGGTTTCCTGATACCGCCGTTTCAGGTTGTTCACGATACCTTCGAAGGGCTGGTAGAAGGTCCCCATGCCCCGCTCCCGCTCATAACGGAGCTCCAGTTTCTCCCCGTCCGTTCCGTACAGGATCGCGTTCAGGGCCTCCTGGGACATGTCGCACACAGGGGTGGTAAGCTTGAAACGGTACTTCCGCCCCAGGGATTCATAGTACATCCGGGCAATGCCGTCGCTTTTGGCATTGCCCCAGCCGGGAGCCAGGATGGCGCCGTCTGCAATGGAGAGGGAGGTGTTGGGGATGATCCGGTCCGGATCCACCCGGAGCCGGGTGCCCAGTCCGTCGCATTCCGGACATGCGCCGTAGGGATTATTGAAGGAAAACATGCGGGGCGGCATATCTTCAATGCTGATGCCGCAATCCTCGCAGGCATAATTCTGGGAAAAGCTCAGATCCCGGTTTTCCTCCGGAAGGTTCACCATGACGATGCCCCCCGCCAGGCCGGAGGCGGTCTCCACGGAATCCGTCAACCGGCGGCCGATGTCCTCCCGAATGACCAGCCGGTCCACCACGATCTCGATATTGTGCTTCTTGTTCTTGTTCAGCTTGATTTCTTCCGAGAGATCATACTGGATCCCGTCCACACGGCAGCGTACGTAGCCGCTCTTCCGGGCATCCTCAAACTCCTTAACGTACTCGCCCTTTCGTCCCCGGACGATGGGCGCCATGACCTGGATGCGGGTTCCCTCCGGCAGCCGCAGGAGCTGGTCCACGATCTGGTCTATCGTCTGTTGACGGATCTCCTTGCCGCACTTCGGGCAATGGGGGATCCCCACCCTGGCCCACAGCAGCCGGAGATAGTCATAGATCTCCGTCACGGTGCCCACGGTGGATCGAGGATTCCGTGAGGTGGTCTTCTGGTCAATGGAGATGGCGGGGGAAAGGCCGTCGATATAATCCACGTCCGGCTTATCCATCTGTCCCAGGAATTGCCGGGCATAGGAGGAGAGCGATTCTACATAGCGCCGCTGGCCTTCGGCAAAGATGGTATCGAAGGCCAGGGAGGACTTCCCGCTTCCGGACAGGCCGGTGAAGACTACCAGTTTATCTCTGGGAATCTCCAGATCGATATTTTTCAGATTGTTGGTCCGCGCACCGTGGATGTTGATACTCTCTCGCATGGCTTTCCCCTGTATCTTGTGACATGTATGGCTCCCGTCAGCCGATATAGAGTATTATATACGCATTTCTCCGCCTTTTCAATGGCGGAGAATGGATTATTTCCGAGGCTGCTGAGAATGCCGCCTTTCCCTCCGGGTCGATTCCTCCGGCCATCGCTGCCGGAGCGATCCCCTTGACCGAAACGGCTCAGCGTGGTAAGGTATCCCATTATCTGATCCGGGTCCGCAGCGGGATGCCGCCCGGTGGCCGGCCCATGGAGGGAGGCGTAAGAATTGCTGGAATTCGGAATGCCAACGTTGATCGAAAACCGCTCTATTGCGGAGAATATCGCCCTGTGCCGCCGTTTGGGGCTCCGTTTCATTGAGCTGAACATGAATTTACCCGAATATCAGGCGGCAATCCTGGATGGGGACGAAGGACTCGTCCGGGCAGCCGCGGATGCCGGGATCTATTATACCGTTCATCTGGATGAAAACCTTAACATTGCCGATTTCAACCGGCTCGTATCCGACGCCTATTTCGAGACCATGTTTCGAACCATCCGGGCGGGGGAAAAGCTGCTGTCCCTCAGAGACCGCTTCGGTGACAGCAGCAAGCCGCTTACCCTCAATATGCATATGAATCACGGCGTTCATTTCACCCTGCCAGACCGGAAGGTGCAGCTGTTTGCGCGTCATTTTGATCTATACAGGAAATCGTTTGCGCTGTTCAGGGAACGGTGTGAAAGATGGATCGGAAACTCAGAGATAAAGATCGTGATCGAGAACACGGACGGTTTCCCGGACTATGAGGAAAAAGCGATCGAATACCTGCTGGAGAGTCCCTGTTTCGGGCTGACCTGGGATATCGGACACTCTAAAGCATCCGGGGAAAAAGACGTTCCGTTTATCCTGGAACACCGGAACGCCCTTTGCCATTTTCATCTTCATGACGGCACCGAGCGCCCCGCAAGAGATCATCTCGCCCTGGGAGATGGGGAGATCGATCTTCGGGAAAGGCTGCGCCTTGCGGATCAGCTGCAGGCGAGGTGCGTTCTGGAAACCAAAACCGTCTCCGGGCTGGAAAAGTCCGCTGCGTATCTGCACAAACTGGGCTTTCCCATCCGCGGCAACTCGCAGCCCTAAAAAATGATCCCTCTGCGCCGGGCTTCTTCGATCATTCTCGGGTGGATCGGGGGGTAAGACCAGTTTTCAACCGGCTCGTCCGTGATCAGGATCTTTTCGATCTCGCTGTGCAGCTCGGGTTCAAACTCCGTAATGTCCGCATAGTAAAGCATCCCGAAGCCCTCTTCCCCACCGAAGTTTCCCGGTGCGGAAACGGAGTAGACGCAGATGGGTTCGATGCGATAGGTCAGCGCCCCTGTCTCTTCGTACAGCTCCCGTCTGGCTGCTGCCAGAATGTCTTCTCCAGTCTCCCGGTGTCCGCCGGGAAGCTCGTAGGTCTCGCGTTCTCTATGCTTGCAGAACACCCACTTACCTTCTGTTTTCGCAATAATGACCGCAAATCTGAGCAGCGCGTCGTCCACCTGGTCATAGAATCTGACCACTGCACCATCGTACCATGCCATAGAGCTCGCCTCCCTTTTTATAACCATTGCGAAAAGAGCCTTATGCTAGCACGAATGCCGTTTTTTGTCAAGGGCGGTTTTCCAGCGCCAAAAGCGGCAAGGCAGCTGGCGTCACCGCGGACCTCACAGGCGTCGTGACTGCGGTTTGCGTAATAGCCGCACTCACTCGCCTGTGTTCGGTCGCTCCTCCTCTCCAAACCGAAACCTAAGCTTCTGTTTGGTAAACGGGATTTCCTGGGCACGCGCTTTGGCGCATATTTCCGGATCTGGCTGCCTCTGGCAGTAAAGAATACCTCCGTGTTCTTCCGGTTTCAGATCATCGCGTAAGCCTCGCAGAGTTCGCGCCCGCAGGCGCGAAGAAATCGGGATATATTTTGGCCCGGAATTCATTTCCGGGCCAAAATTCCGCTATCGCCGCAAGTGTCGAAGTGTCCGCCCGAGGCGCGCCGCGGCGATGTGTGCCTTTTCAAATCGGAGCCCAGCGCAGCGGGTCAGATTTGAACAAAAAAGAAGCAGCCGCATTTTTGCAGCTGCTTCAGACTGTAGACAAACCCGAAA
>CAMVBX010000012.1 GCA_947165825.1 uncultured Clostridia bacterium | reverse complement strand
TCAGCGAGGTCATGTCCTCCGGCCAGTTCTGCTGCACCCTGAATCCCACCATCGGCCGGGAGGAGGAGTATTCCACCGCCCCCCTGCCCGCGGAGAAGAAAACCGTCGTCGTCCTGGGCGGCGGCGTCGCCGGGATGCAGGCGGCCATAACCGCCGCGAAGCGGGGCCACCGGGTGAGCCTCTATGAAAAGACCGCCCGTCTGGGGGGCGTCCTCCTGTGCGAGGAGAAGGTCCCCTTCAAGAAGCATATGACGGAGTATCTGACCCGGCAAGCCAGGCGGCTGTACGACGCGGGGGTGGAGGTCCACCTGAACCGCGCCCTCACCCCGGCGGAGGCGGAAGCGTTAGGGGCGGACGTGATCATTGCCGCCATCGGCTCCAAGGCCGCCATGCCGGAGATCCCCGGCCTGGAACGGACCGTGGAAGTGACCGAGGCCTATGCGCATCCCGAAGCCCTGGGGAAGAAGGTCCTGATCCTGGGGGGCGGCATGGCGGGCACGGAGCTGGCCATCTACCTCAACGGCCTGGGCCGGGAGGCCGTGGTCATCGAAGGGGAAAAAACCCTGAACTTCGTGAACAACTCCTGCCACCGCAGCGCGGTCCTGGAGCAGCTGGGGAAGCGGGGGATCGAAGCCCGCACCCAGACCCGGGTGAAGGCCGTGGAAGGCGGCAAGGTCCTGTGCGAGACGCCGGAGGGGGAGATCACCCTGGAGGCGGACAGCATCGTGAACGCCCTGGGCCGCGCCTCGCTCCAGGAGGAGGCCGCAGCCTACGGCCTCGCCGCCCCGGTGTTCTACCCCATCGGGGACTGCCTGGCGGCGAAGAACGTGTATGAGGCCAACCGCCTGGGCTTCAACGTGGCCATGGATATCGGGAAATGATGCGCTGAAGCCCTTTGGTTCGGGTTCCCAGAAAAAGATCCGCCGGGACGGCTGCTTTGCAGCCGTCCCGGCGCTGGTTTTGCCGATGATCTTCGCCTCACGCCGCCATCAGGACGCCGTCCTTCATCCGCAGGACCAGGTCGGCGGTATCCGCGACCTCTGGGTCGTGGGTGACCACGATGACGCAGCGGTTTTCCTCATGGGCCAGGCGGCGGAGGATGTCCATGACGATCCGAACGATAGCAACACGCTGCTGTTCCATGCGGGACAGAGACCCGGCCCTCTGTCTTCTTGAAGAACGATTCCTCTGTCCCTAAACCCTGGGGATGGCTCTGCTGTCAACATGTTTAATACGTATATCCGTCCTTTGAGTCCTTCAGGCTCCGGATATATTCCATATCGGCTTCCGAGAGCGTGGCCATATAGAATTCCACATTCACCTTCTCGGTTTCGGGATCCATGGAAATGATCTGATAGAAGATGGTATTGTCAGTATAGGAGAACCAGTAAAGTCGTTCGGCATCCGATAAGCCGAATTCGCCGTCAACGTACAGTTCTTCCCTCTCGGCGGTATCGGCGCTCCAGCTGTCGATGCCATGAAGGATGCTTGCGATCCTGTCAATCTCATCAACACATGCGGCTCGTTTGCGGTCAAAGACGATGTTTGTCTGGTTGATGTCTGCCTCTTCCTGTGCCAAAACGTTCACCGGTTCCGTGAAGAAGATGACCGTTGCGGATTGGATCTCCGATCCTTGCGCGGTATTTTCCTGCGGTGCGGTTGCTTGCGGAGCTGCAGGTTTCTTGTCGGCACAGCCAGCCAGAACGATTGCCAAAACCAGAAGCAAGCCTACAAGGATAATCCTCTTTTTCATGTTGAAAACCTCCTTTTGCATGTCAAACACCTCGGATTTCGGCTCGAGCATACAATTTGACGTCGCGTCAATGTCAAGGGTTTTCCGTAATTTTCTGAAATTTCCTGCTTTTTCGCGCAAAAAAGCTGCAGTCCGATGAAGCCGCAACTTTTTTGTGTCATGATTCACGCCGCCGTGAGTACCCCGTCCTTCATCCGCAGGACCAGGTCCGCGGTATCCGCGACCTCCGGGTCGTGGGTGACCACGATGACGCAACGGCCTTCCTCGTGGGCCAGGCGGCGGAGGATCTCCATGACGATCTTCGTGTTTTCCCCGTCCAGGTTCCCCGTTGGTTCGTCCGCAAGAAGGACGGGGGCCCCGCTGCACAGGCTCCGGGCGATGGCCACCCGCTGCTGCTCCATGCAGGACAGAGAACCGTTCCTCTGTCTTAATGTCAAGGGGTTTTGCGAAAAGGGCGGTATTTTTCGGGACGGCGGACCGTCCCTGCCGTTCCTACCCGGTGATCTCAAACTCCGCCCAGGCGATATGCGTCCATCCCGTTTTGAGTTT
Source organism: uncultured Clostridia bacterium (assembly GCA_947165825.1). Lineage (GTDB taxonomy): Bacteria > Bacillota > Clostridia > Oscillospirales > Oscillospiraceae > UBA1774. The sequence goes on along the minus strand of CAMVBX010000012.1, from coordinate 22,467 downwards.
CTCGCCTGTGGTATAGCGTATACCGGCGCGGTAGAACCCCGGTCCCAGGGGATCGTCAAATACGGACAGGTTCAGGCCGGTCTCCAAGCTCTCCCCCGGCGCCAGCCACTTGGGGATCAGATCGTCCGACAGGCTTATCCTGAAGGGCACCCGGTACCAAGTCCCATCCCGGAGGACCAGCAGCTCCCGAGGCGGGGAATACATGACCGCCTCTTCCCCCTGGTTCTCTGCGATGAGACGCACGATAGCCCCTTCCGCCGTCTTTGTCCCTTCCTTCGGTCCTGGCTCCTTCAGCCTGAGAAGAGTATCTGCGACAGCCGCCCGGAGTTCGCCGCCGTCGCAAATGGGTCTTTCCGCCTGCAGGATGACGGGGCCGTCCTCCCGGTATTCGTCGCCGTACGGCACAAGAGCGGGACCCGTGGTGAAGTGGGCAAAGACGGCCTCCAGGGCATCATCCGGACGTCCCTCCAGAAGCAGGTACTCCCCGGCATAGCCGAGATCGGCATAGACCCACTCCCCGTCATACTCCAGGACCAGGGGAATCGGGTCGTCATTGATTCTCAGCTCCCGGGCTGCAGCCGCCCCGCGGGGCAGCCGAGCGGGTGTCCCCCGTAGGGACGCAAGAAGTCCCACGGCCTCACGGAAGCCCTCATCTCGCCGCTCCAGGGTCCGCCTCCCGAAATGCACGGCGGAATAGGAGATTCGGTCGATCCCTTCCGGGTCTAGCCCAAACCACGCCAGTAGCGGTTCCCCATCGCTTTCTTCCGCAGGTGTGGGGACCTGCGTCTCCGCCGGATCTCCGGGGCCGGCGCAGCCGGCCATCAGGAGCAGCAGAAGGATCAGCGGAAAAACCACATATCTGCGCATGCAAGATCACCTCTTTCTCCTCCACCCTACAATTTGACGCCGCGTCAATGTCAATAGGAAAATGGAATTTTCCTGGATTTTTTGTGAGAACAGGCTCTTTTTCTTGTTTTACGCCGCCGTCAGCACCCCGTCCTTCATCCGCAGCACCTGGTCAGCCGCCTCCGCCACCTCCGGGTCGTGGGTGACCACGATGACGCAGCGGCCCTCTTCATGGGCGAGGCGGCGGAGGATCTCCATGACGATCCGGGTATTCTCCCCGTCCAGGTTTCCCGTGGGCTCGTCCGCCAGGAGGACGGGAGCACCGGAGTACAGGCTCCGGGCGATAGCAACACGCTGCTGCTCACCGCCGCTGAGGGCGGAGGGGAAACGCTTGTGCCCGTGTCAAAACCATTTCTTCCTGGCCCGATAAAAGCCGACCGCGGGAGCGGGTGAATCAACAAAAACGTAAATCACCCGGTCATTGTCTCCTTTGATATAGACCTTCGCTTCCGAGAACCAGTTCGCGGAGGCGTCGTCTTCCGAAGGGAAGATCTTTCCCGCCGCCGCGTAACCCTCAGGCGCCTGCTTTACCTTGACTGCGTTGAGGTCGTGGGGCAGACGATAGGTTGCGCCGTTCCAGCTTACCGTGTAACCTTTTGCAAAAATCTCGCTGCTGAACAGGGTGATGGCCAAAGCCAGCACAAAGACCGGCAAAATGATGAGCAGCGCCTTTTTGGGGGAGATGGGTTTCGCCTTTTTCGCCCGCTTCAAGCCAAGCATTCTCATGACCTGCTGCTGTTCCTTGATAAAATTCGGATCGAGCATCGGAACTCCCATTTCGCACCTCCAATCATCAGATAGCCAAGGAGTTTACACTGATAGTATAAATCAAGCGGAAAGAATTGTCATTATTTTTTGCCTTGAGTTTCCGCAGAACGGTGCGGAGCAAAGGAATGCAATAAAAGAGAGTAGATCTTCCTTGTTTGAATTATGGTTTGATCATCCACCTGTGAGCACCCCGTCCTTCATCCGCAGGACCAGGTCGGCGGTATCCGCCACCTCCGGATCGTGGGTCACCACGATGACGCAGCGGTTTTCCTCATGGGCCAGGCGGCGGAGGATGTCCATGACGATCTTCGTGTTTTCCCCGTCCAGGTTCCCCGTGGGCTCGTCCGCCAGGAGGACGGGAGCGCCGCTGCACAGGCTCCGGGCGATGGCCACCCGCTGCTGCTCCCCGCCGGAGAGGGCAGAGGGGAAGCGCTTGTGCTTACCTTCCTCGATGCCCACCTTCACCAGAGCTTCCGCAGCCTTTTTGCGGGCTTCACTCTCCGGGATGCCCTGCATCTCCATGGGCAGGCAGACATTTTCCCGCACGGTCAGCAGAGGCAATAGGCAGAATGCCTGAAAAATGATGCTCACTCCCTCCCGGCGGTACTTGTCCAGGTCCAAGGATCTCAGGTTGTCTTCCCCCAGGACCACATCCCCTTCTCCAGGGACATCCAGCCCCGCCAGCATGCTCAGGAGGGTGCTTTTCCCGCTGCCGCTGGGACCGACGACAGCATACAGCTTGCCGGATTCAAAGCCGAAGCTTGCGTTTTTTACTACCGGGGAAGTCCCTCCGGGGTAGGTATAACTGACGTTTTCCAAGGTAAGCGCGTTCATGGCGGTGACCTCCTTGAATGTTGTTTGATGGGGAAAGAAGGGGCAAGTGTGCGCACTGGGTTTCGCAATGACAGAAGGGGGGCGGCATTGGTCCCGGTTCATTCCTTCGCCTGGAGCTGTTCCAGCACCCGCTTCCGGGCGCAGAGCCAGGCGAAGACGCCGGAGCCCAGGGCGCAGGCGGCCAGGTGGGCGGCAAGGTAAATCGCAAAGGGAACGATCACGGCTCCCAACTCCGGGCGCAGGGCAACCAGTACTGCAGCGATTCCCAAGACAAGCCCTGCCAAGGTGCATAATACCTGGGACAGGGTATACAGGATCACGCAGTCCCTGGCCTGCACCCCCAGGGCCCTGAGAATGCTGATTTCTTTGGACCCGTGGAGGACGATGAGCCCAGGCAGCACCCCGCCCAGAAGCAGAGCAGCTGCCACCGCCAGGGGATAGAGGCTCTCAATGAGCCTGTGGATCTTGTACATCCGATCCGCATAAGAGGTGTCCATGGTGAACTTCACCGCGGACTTGTTCTTATCCAGCTGGCCCTTTACAAAATCCGAGAATTCCGTTGCCCGGTGGTAATCCAAAAGGGTGTATTCTGCAACATCCAGCTCCAGCTTCGGCGTCAGGAACAGGACCTTATTCCGTGCGGCTGCAGGGATAAAGGCCGTACTGCTGTCCAGGTCGGACCGAATGATGCCTATCACCTGGAAGAAGGGACGGTTATTATCCCGCCGCTCCATGGGTGTTTCCCCTTCCTTAAGGGGATTCGCTCCATAACCGGTGAGCACCAGCCACCAGTTGCTCTCATTTACTCTGACCTTGTCGCCCAACTGAACCCCCAGCTTTTCCGCATGGGAGGCATGGAGCACCAGGACCTTTTCCTCCGTGTTCATTGCCGTCCCGGCATCCCAGCCCTCCAGCCAGTCTACCGGGTCGTCGGTGAAGCGGTCCAGGCGATTGGTGAGGACGATGGTGCAGTCCTCCATCTCGATCTGGCCCTCTCTGGCGGTGTACTCATAGTAGGGGTCCCGGATATAGCCGCTTTCCGCGATCTTCACCGCCCGGTCATATGCCAGACCGCCGGAGACGATCCCCTTGACCTCCACGTTCCGGTACGCCTCCGCGTAGATGCCACGGAGCACCGTCACCAGACCGAAGGCGAAGGCCAGGAGGGCCGCCAGCAGGAGGCTCAGGGCGCTCCGCCCTAGGTTCCGCCCCAGGAGGCGGCGGAGATACCGCCCGCCCCAATTGCGGCTCCGGCTCCCGCCAAGGGCATTGGGTCCCTCATCAGTCGCTTCGCGCCAGCTTCCCCCAAGGGAAGCCAGCCGCTGCGGCGGGACGACGGACGAGGAAAGCGCTCTGCCTTCCCCTGGGGGAAGGTGGCAGCCGCCGTCTCCCGCAAGGCGGCTGACGGATGAGGGAGATTCCGGACTGCTGGCTTGCGCAATTCTTTCCCTTCTTCTGTTCCCCTCTCCCTGGAGCAGCTCCAGCACGCTTTTCCGGCGGATGAGCAGGATGCCTGCCCAGGCAAAGGCCGCCAGGACAAGGAGGAAACCAATCGTTCCCAGGATATACAGGGCAGGTCCCGCCGGGGTGTGCATAGCCGCATCTGTCATGGCCTCCGCCTGTGCCTGAGTTAACTGCCGCAGGCTGAATACCCGGGCGGCTATGGCCCCGACGACGGCTGACAGCGCTCCCAGCGTCAGAAAGGGGACATACAGCCGCAGGGATGCCTCCCGCTTCGGCATGCCGAGGGCCCGGCAGATGGCGTATTCCCGCTTCTTCCGCCCGATAAAGAGCCAGACCGTCAACACCAGGGCGAATACCGCCACCCCGCCGAAAACCAGCAGCTTCACCAGGGCGATGCTCCGGGCCTGCATCAGATCCTCCGCAATGGCGGACCAGCCCCCATCGCTGAATACATAGCTGATGCCCATTTCCTCCAGGATGGGCAGGCATTCCTCCATGAAGGGGACGATCTCCTCCGCGTTTCCCACCACGAAGCTGATTTCACTGGGCTTGAACTCATGACCGTCGGCGTTCCGGCATTCCGGCAGGAAGGCGGAGGGAACGAAGACGGCGTTATCCGACCAGCACCAATAGAGGTCCCGGAGCACGTGGTTTCCTTCGTTCAAGTCCCGCCATGCCCCGATGATGGTGAAGGTTTGGGTCCGGTACGCCGTATTCTGCCGTTCCCGGACGGAGGCCACCGCCCCTAAAGGCGCATACTGTTCGGAGAGATAGTTCCCCAGGTCCAGGGTGATGCTGTCTCCCACTTTGAGGCCATAAGCGTTGAGCAGGTCCACGTTCACCACGCATACCGGCTGGCCTGCGTCCGCCGGAGTGATGAACCGCCCCTCCTCGCAGACGATCCGCCCCTCTGCCACCCGGCGCTGGGCGGCCATGTCGTCTCCGTACACCACATCAAAGGTGTGCACGTCGTCGTTAGTCACTTGAATCAGTTCCCGCAGGTCAGCAAACTCTTCGGATTCTATCCAGTTTTCCGGCAGGTCCGTCACATCCGTGAAGTAGGGCCACCAGTCCACCAGGGTGTCGTCCCCCACCTCCAGCTGGTGCCCCATATCATACGGAAACCTGTTTTGTTCGGCAGGAACGGGCTTGATGACCTGTTCAACAGAGTTGTTGCGCAGAACCAGCACAAACCGACGTCCCGGTTGGAGAGCGTCTGCATCACCTGGGAAAAGGCGGTTATTCACCACACTCATACATTGCCTGCTGAGATAATCTGAATTTGAGTAGGTAAAAAAGGTATCTCGATACTCATCTTTAAGAAACTGCAGAAAGACTGCCTGATCCATCCCTTCACGGAACCATCCCGGGTCTCCGGCCAAGACCTGGAGATCTGTTAGAGTGGCAAACTCCAAGTTGTCCCAACTTCGCATAAATAAGGGACTAGCGGTGAGATAGGCGGAAAAACGGTCTTTCACCGTGGCTAAAAGGACACAGCGGCTTGCATAGGGAAAGAAGTTGTGGTCATTGTCCAGACGGGCGTATTCCGCCGATACCCCGGCGGTGAGATACCGTTTTTCCACCCTGGAGATATGGGGCAGGGCGGTTAATCTTTCGATTAGACCATCCCCCAGGCTCTTCTGGTGGAGGTCCTCATAGGAAAACTCTCCCCAGGTTTCCGCCTCCCAGCTCTTGTCCGTCAGCAGAAAGTAATCCCCGCTGTTTGTGTTGTCCGGTACAGGTTCTTCCTCCACCGTCAGCACACCTTCATACTTATCCCTGGCCTCCCGGTATTCCCGGTCAGACACGCTGTATTCTCCCAGGTTGTACAGGAACAAAAACGCCGCCGCTGCCAGAAGCAGCAGGGTCACGGCGGTTTTCACCGGGCTGCGGTACAGAGATTTCATTCCATTTTTCATCTGCGTTGTCCCTCCCTTGCGGTACAGCTCCCCTCGGGTGCCGGTGCGGATCAGGTGCAGCAGCAGCACGTCCCCGTCGATGCGGTAGACCAGCAGCCGGTCCGGCTGCACCTGACATTCCCGATACCCGTACAGCTCGCCCCCCAGGGGCCTGTCCCGATTCTCCGGGGGCAGGAGTTCTCCCGCCGCCAGGGCGGCGATCACGGCGTTCAGGGGGGCCATATCCAGCCCCTTTTTTGCCGCCCGCCGGTAATCCCGTTCAAACTGGGGCGTCGGGCTGATGGCGTACTTCATGGTCAGTCGTTCAGCTCCCGGAACAGCGATTCAGGGTCCGCATAGCGTTTGGCCTCCGGGTCCCGGCCTTTGGTGGCCGCGTACCGCATGGCCGCCGCCGTCTCTTTGCCGGGACGGTCCCACTTGATCTCAAAGGGGATCCGGCTCTCCCGCACCGCCTGGCGGAAATACACCGTGACGGCGGTGGACAGGCTCATCCCCAGCTCATTGAACAGGGCCTCGGCTTCGGTTTTCAGCTCCGAGTCGATCCGGACGCAAAGATTCGTGGTTGATGACATATTTATTTCAACTCCTTTGCTTTGCATTATAATCTCAGTGCAAATTAATTGCAACTGTTTTTTGCGGACCCTGGACAACAGCTGAGCGCCGGGACCGAGGTCCCGGCGCTCGTCGGATTTTCGGCTATGGTTTTTTCAAGATCCCCCGCTTTTCCAACAGCCGGGCGAAGACCAGGGCCAGGGCCAGGGAGGCAATATCCTTGGGCAGGAAGGGAAGGCTCACCGCCGCCGCTGAGGCGGTGAAGGCAAGGTCCGCGACGCGGGCATACCACAGAGCCCCCAGCAGGTGGCAGAGGAGCAGGCCCGCCAGCCCCGGCAGGAAACGGATCGGCAGGGGTCTTTTCTTCCCCAGGCCGCAGCCCCAGGCCAGGAGCAGGAAGCCCAGGAGGAAGCCGCCTGTGGGTCCCACGAAACGTCCGATCCCCCCGGTGAAGCCGGAGAACACCGGCAATCCCGCCGCCCCCAGCAGGAGATATACGGCTGCCGCCAGAGTCCCGTATACCGGACCCAGAAGGAAGCCCCCCAGGGCTACGGCAAAGGTCTGGAGCGTAAGGGGCACCCCGGAGGGGAGCGGGATGGACAGGTGGGTGCAGATGAGGATCAGGGCGGCAAAGAGCCCGGTGCGGGCCAGATCCGCCGCAGAAAACCGGCTCTTCATTCCTGCACCTCCAGAGGACGGATCAGCTGCACCTCTCCGGAGGAAAGTGCGGTTTCCTCCCCGGAGGGCAGACGAAGCAGCAGGCGGGCGGCGTCGTCCACCCCCAGCACCCGTCCGAAGGATTCCCGGCCTTCCCGGATAAAGCGCACGTCCCGCCCGGTCAGGATGCTGCGGGAGCGGTATTCCTCCAGCCAGCCCCGATCCGGCAGGGCCCGGTACAGGGGGAGGAAGCGGTCCAGAATGGCGGCAATGAGGCGGCTGCGCTCATCGTCCTCCGGTGTCCCGGGAAATACGGCGCCGGCGATATCCGCCAGCTCCGGGGGAAAGCCTCCGGCGGGGGGGAACAGGTTCACGCCGATCCCCAGTATGGCATAGTCCAGGCCGCCGCTTTCCATATCCATCGTCGCCTCCGTCAGGATGCCGCAGACCTTCCTGCCCCGGAGGGTGATATCGTTCACCCACTTGATCCCAGCCCTGCCGCCGCCCACGTCCGCTATGGCCCGGGCCACCGCCACCGCGGCGATCCCGGTAACGGCGACGGCCTCCTCCGCCGGGAGCTTTGGCCGAAGGAGAAGACTCATATAAACCCCCGTACCCGGGGGAGAGACGAAGGTCCTGCCCTGCCGTCCCCGGCCTGCGCGCTGGGTGTCCGCAACCACGACCAGCCCCTCCGGCTCGCCCTGGACGGCGGCCTCCCGGACCAGGTCGTTGGTGCTGCCCGGCGCCTCATCGAATACCTGCAGCGCAAAATCCCCGGAGGCCCGGAGATGCCGCCGGATGGTCTCCGGATGGAGACGGCCCCCGTCGGACTCCAGGGTATACCCCCGGTTGGACCCGGCGGCGATCCGGAAGCCCCGGTCCTTCAGACCGGAAACCGCTTTCCATACCGCCGCCCGGGTGAGACGCAGGTCGGCTGCCATCTGCTCCCCGGAGACCGTCTCGCCCCGATGGGCCTCCAGAATCCGCAGAACCGCATCCATTGCTGCCATGGTCTTCCCTCCTCGGATGATTGTAAACCGATTATAGACATAAGGTTTACAATTTGTCAAGGAGAATCCCCGCCGACGCAGCGGCGGGGAACCCGGCAAGTCGGGCTGTTTTCAGCCCATCAGGGCGTCGAACTGGGCCTGGGTCAGCTCGCAGCCGTAGAAAAGACGGTAATACCGGGAAACTTCCGTATAGAGATCATAGTCCGCTGCTTCGGGATACAGGAGCTTCGCCGCCCACAGGACGCCCAGATACCGCTGGACGGAAGGGGGGAAGCCCATCCAGTTGTAGGGGCCGTAGGGCACCCGGTAGTAATTCCGGTTCCGGATCGCCTGAAGCTCCTGCCAGGCGGGGTCGTCCCCCACCTTGTCGTAAATGCTGTCCGGGGCAAAGAAGATGACTTCCGGGTCCCAGAGCATGAGCTGCTCCATATCCGTCTCGTTTCCGGTTCCCTTGGAGGAGGGATTTTCCAGCACCGCCGCGTTATCCACGATGAGATTCAGCATTTCCGCATGGAAGGAGCCGGAGGCGATCACGTTCAGCCCGCTGTCTCCCAGGAGATAGAGGGCGGTCTTTTTCTTCTCCGGGGCAAGCTTTTCCTCCAGGCCGGCGGCAAAGGCATAGATCTCGTCGCAGTAATCCGCCAGCACGGCTGCCCGGTCCTCCAGCCCCAGGAGATCTCCCAGCATGCGGTAGGCGTCGCCCATGGAAGCGGTGTACCCGTCGATATGGAGGAAGGGGATGCCGGTCTGTTCCGTCAGCTTGTCCATATCCTCGACGATGCTCTGTTTGGGTTCCCCCACGTCGATCACCACGTCCGGGGCCGCTTTCAGCAGTTCCTCCAGGTTCAGCTCGCCCTTTCCGCCGTAGAGCTGCCCCATGAGAGGCAGGGAATAGTACTCCGGGGCGATATACTCCTTTGCGGAGTCATCCCAGCTGTTGGCGATCCCCACCAGGCGCTCCGGTGCCAGGGCGAACAGTACGATCTGCGCGGTGGGGCCGGAAACGGCGATCTTTTCCACCTTCGCGGGCAGCTCCAGGGTCCTTCCGGCGGAATCCGTGAAGGATCGGGTCGCCGGTTCGGGGATCTGAGTGGGCTCCGGCGCGGCGCTGGGCGCAGGCGTTGCGGCAGACGCGGGCGTGGGGGCGGCAGCCCCGCCTCCACCGCAGGCGGAAAGGGTCAGGACCAGGCTCAACAGGAGCAGGAGAGAGAGCAGGCGTTTTTTCATGATGGTTGATCTCCTTGTCATTCAAAATCAAACGGGGGCGGTCTGTCCTTCCCAGAAACAGACCGCCCCCGCAGCTGACGCATGCAGGCTCCGGCGTCCCGCAGGCGCAGGGCCCGGGACGAGGCGGAGGGTTTCCTTCTCAAACACGGAAAGCGGGAACGTTTCCCTTCCCACTCTTGCGCTCCGGAGATCCGGCGCGGCTGTCCAAAGGGCCCTGGGCTCGCGCCGGTAGGCCGGATGGATCGGAAACGATCATATGGAATTATCTTTGACGAGAATAACACAGATCCGGGACAAATGCAAGGGGAAAATGCCGAAAAAAGTGCCGGGGCTGGGAAGACAGCCCCGGTGTGCCCCCACAGGCGCGCGGGGTCAGAATTCGCTCAGCCAGCGGCGGACGGCGGACATGACCTTCTCCCGGGTCTCCAGGGCGGCGGGGGAACAGTTCAGCAGGGCCGCCAGCGCCTCCCGCCGGTCCGGGGAAAAGCTGAGCCGGGCGGCGTAGGCCGCAACCTGGGCGGTGAAGCCTGCCGCGTCCCCGGGCCGCCGGGTGCCCGCCAGGATGCGGGAGATGTAGGAGGGATCGTAGGCCAGGGCCCGGGCCAGGGCGCTGCTGCGGATATCCAGGCAGCGGCACAGGGAGTTCAGGCGGCTGAGATAGGTGGCGTGATCCAGACGCAGCCCGGTGCTGAGGCATTCTCCCAGGGCCGTGTGCAGGGCCTCCAGCTCTGCGTCGCCGCCGCCCCCCAGGGCGGTGAGCCCCTTGGCCAGCTGCCAGATCTGGGGACTGCCCCAGCGGGGCTCCCGTTCCCCCCGGCGGTACCGGCTCAGGGTGCTTTTGCCCAGGCCGGAGGCGGCGGCCAGCTCCGCATTGGTTTTGCCCAGCCGCTCCAGTTCCTGATCCAGTATCTCCTGAAAACGCATGTCTCTATCTCCTCCCGGTTGCGCCTTCGCTGGGCGCATAGGATTGCTTGTCCCCGGGGACAACGTGCCGGCTGCCGCCCGTTCTTTCCCTTTCCCCGTCTGCGCCGCCGGGGGAGAAGAAGGGGAAAGGGCGGGAGGATCCCGACAGGGGGATCCTCAGCGTGTCGACAAAGTCTTGTCGCCCCGCTGAAGCAAGTTTTTCGAACAGGAAATACGGTAGAAATTGTTCGAAAAACTTCTGATTGAACGCGAAAGACACCCCTCCTGGGTTTCTTTCGCGCTATCTTCCTTCCCGTTTTCGTTCCATTTTCGGGTTTGTCTACAGTCTGAGGATCCCGACAGGGGGATCCTCAGAGCCGGACGGAAACGGGTCCGGGACCGAAGGCTAAAACTCGATGCCCTTCCGGGCGGCGATCCCCCGGTCGAAGGGGTGACGGCGCTTCACCATCTCCGTGACGTAGTCCGCCTCCGCCATGAGCGCTTCGGAGGGATTCCGACCGGTCATGACGATTTCCAGCCCTTCGGGTTTATGCCGGAGAAAATCCACCAGCTCCGCCTCCGGGATGACCCCGTGATTGCAGGCGGAGACCGCCTCGTCCAGCACCAGCAGCTCCGCCCCCTCCCGGGCGGCGGAAAGGGCAGCGCACAGCAGGGCGGTGAAATCCTCCCGGGCGGCGGCCTTCTGTTCCTCGCTCATTCGCCGGAAGAAGCCGTATTTCCTGGGACATACCAGGACCCGCACGCCGGGGAGCGTCTCCAGCACCCGGAGCTCGGAGGAGGTCCCGTCCTTGAAAAACTGGGTAAAGATCACCCGGCCGCCGGCGCCCGCGCAGCGCACCGTCAGTCCCACGGAGGCGGTGGTCTTTCCCTTGCCGTCCCCGCAGTACAGATGGATGAGTCCCATGGTCAGACCTCCCGGTTCAGGACCCGGTAGACCAGGTCCATGTCCATATTGTTCCGCACCGTGTCCGCCAGCAGGTCGTACTGCCGCTCCTTGTATTCCGTCATGTCGAAGGTGCCCAGGGCGGAAAAATCGATGCCCTTCTGCCGGCACAGGGCTTTGAGGATCGTATCGCAGATCCCCGGCGCGTCGAAGACCCCGTGGACGTAGCTGCCGTATACGTTCCCCCGGCTCACCAGGGGAGGCAGGGAACCGTCGCTGCGGCCCATATGGATCTCATAGCCCCGGTAGGTCATGCCGTTCAGGTCCCGGAGCATGCCCTCCACCCCGGAGAAGACCCCTTCCGTCTGGGTCTGCACCTTCTGTCCCCGGAAGACGGTATCCAGGGGCAGGAGGTCCATGCCCCGGATCTCCGTCTCCCCCGCGGCCTCCACCTGCTCCGGATCGGAGACGCTGCGGCCCAGCATCTGATACCCGCCGCAGACCCCGAATACCAGGGTCCCGGCCGCCGCCGCCTTCTGCACCGCCGCCTCCAGGCCGCACTGCCGCAGCCATTTCAGATCCGCGATGGTGCTTTTGGTGCCGGGGAGCAGGATCATATCCGGGTTTTCCAGATCTGCCACCTTCTCCACGTACCGGAGAGAGACGTTTTCGTACCGCTCGAAGGGACTGAAATCCGTGAAGTTGGAGATCCGGGGCAGGCGGATCACCGCCACGTCCAGGAGACGACGCCCCTCCTTCCGCTGGAAGCGCTCGGAAAGGCTGTCCTCGTCGTCGATATCCAGATGGACGTAGGGGATGACCCCCGCCACGGGCACGCCGCACAGATCCTCCAGGATCTGGATCCCCGGCTCCAGGATGGCCCGGTCCCCCCGGAACTTGTTCACGATGGTGCCCTTGATCCGGGCCCGTTCCTCCGGCTCCAGCAGGGCCACGGTGCCGTAGAGCTGGGCGAAGACCCCGCCCCGGTCGATATCCCCCACCAGGAACACCGGCGCGTCCGCCAGCTTCGCCATGCCCATGTTCACGATGTCGTCCTTCTTCAGGTTGATCTCCGCCGGGCTGCCCGCGCCTTCGATGACGATCACATCGAATTCCGAGGCGAGGCCGTTGTAGGCCTCCAGGATGGCGGGGATGAACTCCGGCTTCCGCCGGTAATACTCCATGGCCCGCATGTTCCCCTGGGCCACGCCGTTGACGATCACCTGGCTGCCCACGTCCGTGGTGGGCTTCAGCAGGATGGGGTTCATGCGCACGTCCGGGTCGATCCCCGCCGCCTCCGCCTGCACCACCTGGGCCCGGCCCATCTCGCCGCCGGCCTTGGTGATGAAGGAGTTGAGGGCCATATTCTGGCTCTTGAAGGGGGCAACCCGCAGGCCGTCCTGCCGGAAAATGCGGCACAGGCCCGCCGCCAGCAGGCTCTTTCCCGCGTTGGACATGGTCCCCTGGATCATGATGCTCTTTGCCATGCTTACTCCTCTCCGGCCGACTTCACGGCGGCCAACAGACGGTCGTTTTCCTCCCGGGTGCGCACCGCCGTGCGGAACCAGCCGGGGCCCAGACCGTGATAATTTGCGCAGCTGCGCAGGGCGATCCCCCGCTTCAGCAGTTTTTCTCCCAGATCCGCCCGGCTCCGGAACAGCAGGTAATTGGCCTCCGAGGGGCAGACCCGGCAGCCCAGCTCCTCCAGCCCCGCCTTCAGCCGGGGCCGCTCCGCCCGGATCACGGCGTTGGCCCGATCCAGAAATTCCTTCTGGCCCAGGGCGGCGATCCCCGCCGCCTGCGCGGGTACGGAGACGTTCCAGGGCTGGCTGCAGGCGCTCATCCGCTCCAGCAAGTCCCCGTCCGCCGTGAGACAGTAACCCAGGCGCAGACCCGCCATGCCGTAGCTTTTGGTAAAGGCCTTCAGCAGGAAAAGGCCGGGCCATTCCTCCAGCCGGCTGCGCAGGCTCACGCCCCCCTCGGACAGGTCCAGGAAGCACTCATCCACGAAGAGACGGGCGCCCAGCTCCCGGCAGAGGAGGATCACCCGGTCCATGAGGGCAGGGGGAAAGAGCCGCCCGGTGGGATTATTGGGGGTGCAGAGGAACACCGCTTCCGGCTTCTTTTCCTTCAGGAAGTCCAGGATGCCCTCGTCGGGAAGGAAACCGTTTTCCTCCCGCAGGGGGTACCGGTCCACCCGGCAGCCCCGGCGGACCAGCCCTTCGGCATATTCCGAGAAGGTGGGGGCGGTCTCCACCGCCGTTCCGGGCCGGACCGCTTCGGCATAGGCATAGATCAGCTCCGCCGCTCCGTTGCCGCAGAGGATCTGCTCCGGCTTTACCCCTTCGTGGGCGGCGATGGCGTCCACCAGGTCCCGGCAGTAGGGGTCCGGATAATCCCGGACCCGGTCCAGCGCCGTCCGCACCGCCTCCAGGACCGCGGGAGGCGTGCCCAGGGGATTGGTGTTGGCGCTGAGATCCAGGAGGACCCCCGCCTCGTAGGCGGCGCCTCCATGGGGATTTCTCTTCCGATACAGCATAATGAAAACCTCAGGTGATGAGCCAGCGGATCCCGCAGCTCAGGATCAGGGCCAGCACCGCCGTGAGGGTCATGAGGCGGCAGGCCAGGGGGATATCCTTATGTTCGATCTCCCGCAGGGGATCGCCGATGTATTCCTTTTTGTGCAGAACGCCGTGGTACACCGCGTCGCCCGCCAGACGCAGCCCCATGAGGCCCGCGCACATGGACTCCGTCTGGGCGGAGTTGGGGCTGGCGTGCTTGTACCTGTCCCGGAGGAAGATCCGCCAGCCGTTCTTTCCGTTCAGCCCCAGGATCAGACCCGCGGGGAGCATGAGCAGGGCGGAGATCCGGGCGGGGATATAGTTGAACACGTCGTCCAGCTTCGCCGGATACCGGCCGATATGGGTATAGGGCGGCTCCACGTATCCCAGCATGGAGTCCATGGTGTTTACCGCCTTGTACAGGAAGCCAAGGGGCGCGCCGCCGAGGGCCAGAAAGAGCAGGGGAGCCACCACCCCGTCGGAGCAGTTTTCCGCCACGGTTTCCACCGCCGCCCGGGTGACTCCGGCGTCGTCCAGGGTCTCCGTATCCCGGCCAACGATCATGCTCACCGCCCGCCGGGCATCCGCCAGGGTGCCGGTCTCCAGGGCGGTATAGACCTTCATGCTCTCCACTCGCAGGGACTTGGTGGCCAGGATCTGCCAGCACATGAGGGATTCCCCGATGAGCCGGAGCCAGGGGCTGAGCCAGCCCAGGAACCGAAGCACCAGGAAGGGGACCAGGAAGGAGGCCAGGACCACCAGGATCCAGAGGACGGCCCCCGCCGTCCGCTCCCCGGAGGGCGTGGCGGGAAAGCGCTTCCGCAGCTCCTTTTCCAGCAGGGAGATGAGCTTGCCGATGAACACCACGGGATGGGGGAGGGAATGGGGATCTCCCACGATCAGGTCGATGATAAAGCCCAGGAGCAGGGCAAGGACGGTGAGCTTCACGCCTTCTCCCCTCCCTGCAGGGTAAAGATGTATACCGGGTTCTGCCCCAGCATCAGATGGTAGGGCCCGGCCTTCTTTCCCCGGCTGACCTGGAGGCAGACGGTCTCCGCCTCCGCCAGGGTCTTGTCCTTCATGCAGGCGGCCAGCTCTCCCACGGATTCCAGGGCGATGGCGGTGGCCACCACCCGCACCCGGGGGTTCTTCTCCCGGGCCAGGGCGATGATCTCCCGGATCCCCCCGGAGCTGCCGCCGATGAATACATGGGTGGGAGCGGGGAGCTCCCGGCAGGCTTCGGGGGCCGTGCCCTCCACGATCTCCAGGTTCCCCAGACGGAATTTTCCCTTGTTCTGCTCCAGCAGGCCGATGGCGTCCGCCCGTTTCTCAATGGCCCAGACCCGGCCCTTCCGGGCAAGGAGCGCCATCTCCACCGCCACGGAGCCGGTGCCCGCGCCCACGTCCCAGCACAGGGCGTCCTCCGTCAGCCGCAGCTTGGATAGGGATACGGCCCGGACCTCGCTCTTGGTCATGGGCACGACCCCATCCTCCCCGCCCCCCCGGAGAAACGCGTCGTCCGGCAGGCCGGAGCTCACGATCCGGGCGGGCAGCTCCGCCTCCACCAGGGCCACGCTCAGGGAGTCGAAGCGGCCGTGCTGCAGCTCCTCCGCCGTGCCCACGGTGATCTTCTCCTCGGGATAGCTCAGGCGTTCCCCCACGCTCACCCGGGTCTTCCCCAGGCCGGCGTCGGTGAGGGAGCGGCACAGATCCGCCATGCCGTTCTCTCCCCCCACCAGGGCGAAGATCCGGGGATGGTCCCGGAGGGCGGAGGGAAGATCCCCCTCCCGGCCATGGAGGCTCAGGGGAACGACGTCCTGGTAATCCGTGCCCAGCCGGGCACAGAGGGTCACCAGGGAGCTGAGCCCCGGCAGCACCTCCAGGCGGCAGCGTCCCTCCAGCAGGGGCAGAAGCTTTTTCGCCCCGCTGAAAAAGCCCACGTCCCCGGACATGAGCACCGCGAAGCGGCGGAATTCCCGATGGGAAAAAATATAGTCCGCAATGGCCCTGGGGGCGATGGCGGCGTAAGTTTCCTTCCCGGGCTCCCCGGCGGCCTCCAGCATCCTGGCGGCGCCGATGAGGCAGTCCGCCCCGGCGATGGCCCGCCGGGCGTCCCCGGTCATGCTCCCGGGGCTCCCGGGGCCGATGCCCACCAGGCTCACCCCGGGCAGGGGATCCAGGCCGAAGCGGCCGCAGAGAAGGTCCACCGTCTCCTCCAGGCTGAGACCTTCCCGCTGGGGCGGACGGCCGATGACCAGCAGGCGGGTCCCGGTCTCCCGGGCGGCCTCCGCCTTATCCGAAAAGCCCCCGGCGTTCCCTCCGTCCTTGGTCACCAGCCAGGCGGCGCCCACGGCCCGGATGAGGGCGACGTTCAGTTCCCGGGAAAAGGGGCCCTGCATGGCGATGATGTGCGCGGGGGGAAGTCCCGCTCCGGCGCAGGCCTCCAGGGAGGAGTCCATGGGCAGCACCCGGGCGTATACCCGGGCGGCGAAATCCGGAATGGAGACGAATTTCCCCAGCTCCTTGCTGCCGGTGGTGAGGAGGATGTTCCCCTGGGTCCCCGCCAGGTATTCCGCCGCGGCGGGCACGTCCGGCACGTACACCGCCCCCTCCGCGGTCCCCGAGGCGGGGCGCAGGAGGCGCAGATATTCCGTGTCCGTCTCCCCACAGGCCCGGGCGATATTCTCCGTGACCACGGGGGCGTAGGGATGGGTGGCGTCCACCACCAGGTCGAAGCCCTCCCGGCGGAACAGGTCAGCCATGGCCTCCCCGTCCAGACGGGCGGCGGATACCGTAAGGGTCTCCGCCTCCTCCAGCAGGGTTTCCCCGTATTCCGTGGCCACGCAGGCGGTGACCCGGATCCCCTGGGCGCAGAGGAAGCGGATCAGCTCCCGGCCCTCTGTGGTGCCCGCGAATACGCAGATCTTATACATCCCGGTATCCTCTGGGGGTGATGAGCTTTCCCCCCAGCGCCCGGGTCTGGGCGTTGCCGATAAAGACGGTGCAGAACATATCCACCGCCGCGTCCCGCAGCTCGCCCAGGGTCAGGACCCGGCCTTCCTCTCCCGGCCTGCCGATCATCCGGGCAATGCCGCAGGGGCGGTCCGCCGGAAGGGTCTCCAGCAGGATATCGCAGGCCCGGCGGAGATGGTCCGGCCTTCCCCGGCTGGCGGGGTTGTACAGGACGATGGACAGATCCGCCTGGGCGGCTCCCCGCAGGCGGGCGGTGATCTTCTCCCAGGGGGTCAGCCGGTCCGAAAGGCTGATGACGGCAAAATCATGGGTGAGGGGAGCACCCAGAAGCGCCGCGCCGCTGCAGGCGGCGGTGAGGCCGGGAATGACTTCCACCTCCGGATCCTCCGCCTCCCCCCGGAGCTCATAGATCAGGGCGGCCATGCCGTAGATGCCGCTGTCCCCGGAGCAGACCATGGCCACGTCCCGGCCCTCCCGGGCCAGGTCCAGGGCCAGGCGGCACCGGTCGGCCTCCTGGGTCATGGCGGTGGTGCGGTATTCCTTGCCGGGATACCGGTCCTTCACCAGATCCACGTACACGGAATAGCCCACAATCACCTGGCTGCGTTCCAACGCCCGGTCCGCCCGGACGGTCATATTCTCGTAATCCCCGGGGCCGATGCCCACCACGCTCAGCTTACCCAAAGCGCACCTCCGTATTTTCCGCCGCCAGGGCGACGGTGACGCCCCCGGCAGCCTGTTTTTTCACGATCAGCGTATCCGCCCCCAACATGGCGGCCCGCTCGCAGACGTTATCCACCCCCGTGACCCGCTGGACCAGGGGGGAGGCGGTGAATTCCCCGGGTACCGCCCGGAGCTCCTCCGCCGTATAGAAATCCGGGACGATGCGCAGCTCCTCGCAGTACGCCAGCAGGCCCGCTTCGTCCTTCTTCAGGTCGATGGAGGCGGCCCTGCCGATGGCCCGGGGGTCGATCCCCTCCCGGTCCAGCACCGCCCGCACCGCTTCCCGGATGGCCTCCTTCGCCGTTCCCCGACGGCAGCCCAGCCCCAGGTGCAGGGTGCGGGGGATGAGGCGCAGGGTCTTTCCGAAGGGCTCCCTTCTGCGCCAGCTCAGGCACAGGCCCAGGTCCCCCGTATCCCCGATATAGGTTCCGTTGGGCAGCTCGGTGAGGATGGGAAAATCGCTCACCAGGGGCAGATCCCGCTCCAGGATGGCGGCGCTGTAGGCCTTGGCGTCCGCCAGGCTGGAGATGGCCCAGCCCTGTCGGGCGGCCCATTCGTCCACGGAGAAGCGGTCATGGATGTCCGTGGCGGTGGTCACCACCGCCGTGGCCCCCAGGAAGGCCGCCAGCCGCTTTGCCAGGGCGTTGGCCCCGCCGATATGGCCGGAGAGGAGGGGGATGACGTACTGCCCCCGGTCGTCCAGGCTGACCACCGCGGGATCCGTGGCCTTGCTGCGCACATGGGGGGCGATCTCCCGCACCGCGATGCCGCAGGCGCCTACGAACACCATGGCGTCCGCCCAGGGGAAAAGCTCCCCGTAGAAGGGCCGGGGGGGCCGCTTCAGGGCTTCAAAGCCGTCCTCCGCGTACCGCTCCGGGGCAAACTTCCGCACCTCCCAGCCGGAGAAGGCCTCCAGCACCCGGCCGGCGGTCTCCTTTCCCTGCCGGCTGTAGCAGAAGAGGGCCAGCTTCACTTGCTGGCCTCCCGGAACTCCGTGGAGAAGCCCGGGTCGTACAGGAGGCTCCGGTCGTATTTGTCTCCCAGGCAGCCGCCCACGATAATGAGGCTGGTCTTGGTCAGATCGTTTTTGGTCACCGTCTCGTGGAGGGTCCCCACGGTGCAGCGGAAGACCCGCTGTTCCGGCCAGGTGGCCTTGTATACCACGGCGGCGGGAGTCTCCGGGGCATAGCCCCCGGCCAGCAGCTCCCGCTGAAGCTTATCCGTCAGAGAGGTGGACAGGAACAGGACCATGGTGGAGCCATGGGCCGCCAGGGAACGGATGCTCTCCCGCTCCGGCACGGGGGTCTTGCCCGCCGCCCGGGTGATGATGACGGTCTGGCTCACGTCCGGCAGGGTGTACTCCGCCCGAAGGGCCGCCGCCGCGCCGCAGAAGGCGCTGACCCCGGGGCAGACGTCGTATTCGATCCCCAGCTTTTCCAGCTCGTCGAACTGCTCCCGCACCGCGCCGTAGATGCTGGAGTCCCCGGTATGGAGCCGGACGGTGGTCTTCCCCGCCGCCTCGGCCGCCTTGATCAGGTCAACGACCTCCTCCAGGGTGAGCTTCGCGCTGTTGTGGGTCTCGCAGCCGGGCTTGCAGTAATTCAGCAGCTCCGGGTTCACCAGGCTCCCGGCATAGATCACCACGTCGGCCTCCCCCAGAAGCTTCGCGCCCCGCACCGTGATGAGATCCACGGCGCCGCTGCCCGCGCCAACAAAATGTACCATGGTTTATCCCTCCATCGCTTTTTTCAGCAGATCCCGGGCGTTCTCCGTCTCCCCCAGTATGCCGTATACGTTGGAGAAGACCAGAACCCCGGCCTCCAGCTCCTCCCCGGCCCGGTGCCGCAGATTTCCCGCGATCCGCTCCGTGAGCAGCGTTAACGTCTCTTCAAAGATATTTTCTTCCTGCAGGATGCGCAGGGCATCGTCGCAGGCGGCGCAGTCCAGCATCTCCCGGATCCGCTCAGCCCGCAGACCGAAGGCGCCTCCGCAGGCCGCCAGGATGTCCATGCGGCAGTCCCCGTATTTGGAATGGGTGTTCATCATATTCCCGGCCAGCTTCACCAGCTTGCCGATATGGCCCACCAGCACGAAGCCCTTGAAGCCCAGCTCCCGGCAAAGGTCGATCCCGTCTCCAATGAAGTTGGAGACCTGCACTTCCTTTCCGGGGGTCAGCTCCAGGCTGCCCCTGATGAAGTCCGAGCCATAGTTTCCCGGGGTGATCAGCACGTAATCCGCCCCGTTCTCCCGCCGCTGCCGGAGTTCCACATGGATGGTCTCCACCAGAGCGGTTTCGCTCATGGGCTCCACGATCCCCGTGGTGCCCAGAATGGAGATGCCGCCCAGGATCCCCAGCCGGGGATTGAAGGTTTTTTTCGCCAGGCGCTCCCCGTCCGGCGCGGAGATGATCACGCTCAGCCCGCCGGACCAGTCCGTCAGCCGGATGACCTCCTCCAGGTTTTCCCGGATCATCTGCCGGGGGACGGAGTTGATGGCGGCGTTCCCCACGGGCTGATCCAGCCCCCGCTTGGTGACCCGGCCCACCCCAGGCCCTCCGTCGATCAGGACTCCGGGGGTCTCCGTCCGCCGGACCTCCGCGAAGATCAGGGTCTTGTCCGTCACGTCCGGATCGTCCCCGCTGTCCTTCCGGATGGCGCAGCGGGCCATTTCCGGGGAAATCTCCCGCTCCAGCACCTCCAGCTCCAGGGGGATGCCCTTGGGGGTAAGGAGGCGGATGGTCTCCAGGGGTTTGCCGGTGAGGAGCATCCAGGCCGCGGCCTTTGCCGCCGCGGCGGCGCAGGAGCCGGTGGTATAGCCCATGCGCAGCTTTTTCCCGTCCTTGACGACGTACTGGTCCATCACCGCAGGATCTGGTACAGCAGGGCGTTCACGATGGCCGCCGCCACGTTGCTGCCCCCCTTGCGGCCCCGGGCCACGATATGGGGCACGTCGGTTTCGATGATCAGCTCCTTGCTCTCCACCACGTTCACGAAGCCCACGGGAACGCCGATCACCAGGGCGGGCTTCAGCTCGCCGGAGTCGATGAGCTCCCGGATGCGGATGAGGGCGGTGGGGGCGTTGCCGATGGCGAAAATGCAGGGCTTATCCAGCCTTGCCGCCTTCTCCATGCACACCAGGGCGCGGGTGACTCCCCGGGCCTTGGCCTCCGCCGCCACGTCCGGGTCGGACATGAAGCAGTGCACCTCGCCTCCCAGCCTGGCCAGGGTGGCCTTGCTGATGCCGGACTTGGCCATCTGGGTATCCGTCACGATATCGCAGCCCGCCTTCAGGGCTTCGATGCCGTGCTTCACCGCATGGGGGGAGAAGACCAGATTGTCCGCGTAGTCGAAATCCGCAGTGGTATGGATGGCCCGTTTGATCACCAGCTCGTTTTCCGGATCCAGCTTCCGGTCCCCCAGGATCTCCGTGATGATCTCGAAGCTGCGCTTCTCAATATCCATGGGTTTGATGGTTTCAGGCATGCTCATGTTTGACCTCCAGACAGCAGGTATAGAAATTCACGGCAAAGGCCGGATTGGCGCGAAAATGAAAATGGGGATACCCGGCGTAGAGCCGGGGGCCGAAGAAGGCCGCGTCCCAGCTCCTTCCCGAGGGCTTCACGGCCTTGAAGCCGTCCCCGGTGCGGTCGGAGTCCCAGTGGTGGAACTCATGGCCCCGGATCTCCTCCCCCGCCCGGCACAGGAGGCCCGCCTCCTTCGCCCGCAGGGTGATATAGCCGAAACGCACCAGCTTCCCCGCATCCCGGCTTCCTCCGGGGAGGAAGCCCACCATGGGCGCGTCCCCGATGCGCTCCGTCAGGTACATGAAGCCGCCGCACTCGGCGATGCAGGGCAGACCCTTTTCCAGAGCGGCCTTCACCGAGGCCAGCATGGAACGGTTGCGGCTCAGCTGCTCCGGATACAGCTCCGGGTAGCCGCCCCCCAGATACAACCCCTGGATGTTCTCCGGCAGAGCCGGATCCGAAAGGGGGGAGAAGGGGACCAGCTCCGCGCCCAGATCCTCCAGGACCCGCAGACTATCCGCATAATAGAAGCAGAAGGCGTTGTCCATCGCCACGGCGATGCGCACCGGCTCCAGCCGGAGGAGCTGCGGGGGCTCATATTCCACCGGCTCCGCGGAGCGGGCCAGGGCCAGGAGCCCGTCCAGATCCAGGCTCTTCTCCGCCTGGACGGAAAGCAGATGCAGCTTTTCCTTCAGATCCGTCACCTCCGCCGCCGTCACCAGGCCGAGATGGCGGCTTTCCAGACTCACGTCCGGCATGGGGGGGAGGAAGCCCAGGGGCTTTACCCGGTCCCTGAAGCGGCGCAGGATGGCGTCCCGCAGGCTGGGGTAGGTCATGGCGGTGCACTGGTTCAGGATCACCCCGCGGATAGGCGCCTCGGGGCAGAAATCCAGAAAGCCCTGGAGGATGGCCAGCAGAGACAGGGAGGCTCCCCTTGCCCCCAGGACCAGCACCACGGGGGTATGGGTCAGGGCGGCGACGTTGTGGGTGCTGGCCTCCGGCGCATCCATCCCCAGGCCGTCGTAGTAACCCATGACCCCTTCGATGACGTTCACGTCCCGGTCCGCGCCGTTTTCCGCCAGCAGGGAGTTCAGGGTGTTCCCGTCGAAGAAGAAGGGATCCAGGTTCGAACTCCCGGCCCCGATGATCCGGCTGTGGAACATGGGGTCGATGTAGTCCGGCCCGCATTTGAAGGCCCCTGCCCGGAGCCCCCGGTCCACAAGGGCCTGGAGCAGGGCGCAGGTGACGGTGGTCTTCCCGCAGCCGCTGTTTGTGCCCGCCAGGGCGAGCCTGGGTACGTTGGCGGTCATGATCCATCCTCCCGAAAAAGAGAAGGGCTGCAGCGGTCATGCTGACCGCTGCAGCCGGTTTTCTGCAGTCGTGTTTTCCGCGGACTCCAATGCACGGGAACCCGGGATAGCCTCTGCCGAGCAGGTCTCCTGACTTGCGCATCCCCGGCCTGCGCACGCCTTCTCAGGTTTCCCCAATGGCCGGGCTGACGCCCTGTGCGCGGCCTCCGCGCATACAGTGGCGGTACCGCTCC
>CAMVBX010000011.1 GCA_947165825.1 uncultured Clostridia bacterium | reverse complement strand
GGCGCAGAGGGAATCCACCACGTAAGCCTGCCGCTCCGGATACTGTTCTTTGGCAATGTTCGCGGCATTCTTCGCCGCGTTATAGGTTCCGGAGATCCCGGAGGAGAGACAGATATGCACGATGTCCTTCCCCTGGCTCAGGAACTTTCCGAAATAGCTCAGATATTCCGCAATGTTCACCTGGGCGGTGCTGGTCTCCGCGCCCGCCCGCAGGATACGGTAAAACTCATCGGCGCTGAGGCTCTGCCAGCAGTCGTCCTCCCGCTCCACTCCGTTCACGGTATAGTGGAAGCCGATGGTCTCGATGCCCAGGTCTCTGAACCGCTGAGCGGTGAGATCTGCGCAGGTGCAGCAGCTGAGGATATAGTCTGCCATGGATATGCTCCTTTCCCGTAATCAAAGGGCGAAGGGATCTTTCCCTTCGCCCTTAGCATACCCAATTCCGGCGGGAGAGGGCAATCTACTCTCCCCTATCCCCCCTCTACGGCCGGTAGAATCCCCAATTCCTTCTATTTCCCGTTGTGATTTCCGTCCGTTGCCCGCTTTTTAATGCGGTACCCCAGGAGCACAAGCAGCTCCGCCGGCACCAGCACCACGATCAGCTGCCAGGGACTGTAAGCCCGGAGGAAGAAGGCCAGCACCAGGAAGCCAGCCAGCACCAAAGCCGCCACGATCCATTTGTTGAACTTCCGCCCGTTGAACAGGGTGTTCATCACCAGCAGGGCAATCAGAGAAATGGGTACGCCCATCAGAAGGATGACCCAGTAAACCTCCCCCAGGATCCAGAAGATCACAAAGAGCAGAGCTGCCAGGGTCCAGACGCCCAGGAAGGCCACCCCCGCCACGGCGTTCTTATCGATGACCACGCTGTTTTTCCGCTTTGTCTCCTCCGACTCCCATTTGTCATGGGACTCCAGAAGCCAATCCACGGTTACCCCGAAGATCTGGGACAGACTCTTCAGCACAGCTGCGTCCGGCAGTGCCTCCGCCCGCTCCCATTTGGACACGGATTTATCGGAATAATGGATCTGCGCCGCCAGCTCCGCCTGGGTGAGATTCGCCTTCTGCCGCTGGGAGATCAGATTCGCAGCGAAGATCGCCTTTAATTCTTCCAGGTTCATGCGCCGAGAAGGCCCAGCAGCGCCAGTGCCACCAGGACACAGCTGATCAGCAGCACAACAGCGAAGAGGAAGAGGCCGGCGCTGAATTTTCCGCCCTTCTTCCCGCTGCTGCTGGGGGGAAGAAGGTGGGCGCTGCGCAGAGCCTGGGCGACGGGTTTATACAGGAGCAGGGTGAGGGCCATATTGGCCGCGGCCTTCACCAGGTTGAAGGGCAGGAAACCCGGGAGCAGATAGGAAACGATGACCGCTCTGGGCACGTGCATGTACAGAGGCGTAATGAGCCAGTTCCACAGGAGCATGACCACGGTCATACAGAAAACGCCGCAGAGAAGGCCCAGCACCGCGCCGCTCATATCATGCTTCTTCCGGTAAACCAGCGCGGCGGTGCAGGCAAAGGCGGCGGTGCTCAGCACGTTCATCAGCAGACCGATGAGCCCGGTGGAGCTGACGGTGAGCATCTCGATGAGAGAGACCACGATGCTGATGGCCAGCGCCTCCAGGGGGCCCAGGAGGAATCCGCTCATGGCAATGATCACGTCCTTGGGATCATACTTCAGAAAGGGCAGGGCGGGGATAAAGGAGAAGAAGGGTACCAGATGCGCCAGGAGCAGCACCGCAAAGGAAATCGCCGCCAGCATGGCCATAACCGCGATCCTTCTTGTGTTTACCGCCGAATTCGAATTGTTTTTCATCTCTTGCACCTCCAAAAATAAAACGCCCGGGGCAGAAAGCCTCGGGCGCAGGTATTCCGATGGCATCGGCGCTGAGCGCCGAAATACGAAAAACCCGTCTTCTCTCATCCGGACTGTACCGTCGGTATCGGAATCTCACCGATTCGGCCCCCTCTGGGGGTTCGCAGACTTGCCGCCCGTTTCACGGCCGGTTCACTGCCGGTGGGGAATTGCACCCCGCCCTGAAGACGATCTCATTATATCCCTTTCGGGAAGAATGTCAAGAGGATCTGTTCGGAAGAACGGCGGTGTTTTCGTATCGGGTGGTCGGATCCCCCACGGAAAGGGGGAAAAACAGCGGCTTCTTCACCCCCGGTCATCTTCCGTCTGCCTCATACCCGGCAGTCCCAGGCACACGCTTTCATATCAACCCGTCCGTTCGGCAGGAACGTTACCCCTTCTTCGGTCAGCAGGAGTCTCTGCTCCGCCCAGCCGGGGACCAGCCGTCCGGCAGCGGACACTACCCGGTGGCAGGGGTAGTCGCCATATCCCTCCGCATGGCGCAGGACCCACCCTACCCAGCGGGCATTTCTCTCCCTGCCGATCAATCTGGCCAGCTGGCCGTAGGAGGCCACTTTACCCCGTGGGATCTCCTGGACCAGGGACAGGACCTCAAGGATCCGCGCTTCGTCCATTTTGTCCTCCGGCAGAAGAGACCCCGGAGCAATGCTCCGGGGTCCTGCAGGTTTTGTTGGGGATCAGCCCTTGATGGAGCCGATCATGACGCCCTTGACGAAGTACTTCTGCACGAAGGGGTACACGCAGAGGATCGGCAGGGTGGCGAAGATGATGGTGGAGTACTGGAGCAGCTTCTTATACTTGGAGAAGTTGCCGGCCTCGGTGGCCAGGTCGAAGTCCTGAGTACCGGAGGACTCGATGAGGATCTCACGCAGGATGATCTGCAGAGGATACAGCTTCCGGTTGGTCAGGTAGATGGCGGCGTTCAGGTATTCATTCCACTTGCCCACCGCGTAGAACAGGGCGATAACGGCGATGGTCGCCTTGGCCAAGGGGAAGGTGATCCGGAAGAGGATGGTCATGTGGCCTGCGCCATCCAGCTGAGCGGATTCCTCCAGGCTGGCCGGTATCGCCTGGAAGGCGGTTCGGACAATAATGATGTTGAAGACGCTGATCAAACCCATCAAGACGATTACCCAACGGGTGTTCACGATGCCCAGGTACTTGTTGACCATGTAGGTGGGAATCAGGCCGCCATGGAAGAACATGGTGAAGGTGATGATGAGGATGAGGTACTTCATCCAGATGGTGCCCCGGCGGGACAGGCAGTAGCCGCCCAGGGAGCAGAAGATGACGCTCAGGATGGTGCCGCTGATGACGTAGAAGAAGGTGTTGGCGTAGCCCATGATCAGGGCGTTGTTCCGCAGAACGAAGGTGTAGCCCTTCAGGGTGGCGGGGTGGGTCTCGTCATACAGAGGCCAGAGGATGATGCCGCCGGAGAACTGGGTCAGCAGGTCGGGGTCGCTGATGGAAGCGAACAGGACGTGCAGCAGAGGCGCCAGGCAGGCAAACGCCAGGAAGATCATAATCAGAACGTTGATGACACGGAACACGATCCGTCCCGGAGATTCTTTGATTTTCATTGTGCTTTACCCTCCTTCTCTCACTTAGAACAGGCTCGTTTCGGAGTACTTGCGGCTCACGCTGTTGGCGATGAAGAGGAGCAGCAGGTTGACGAAAGAGTTGAACAGACCGACGGAGGTGGAGTAGCCGAAGTCGCCGTCGATCAGACCGCGCCGGTAAACGAAAGTGGTGATGGTGTCGGCCACTTCGTAGGTGAGAGGCCGGTACAGGAGCAGGATCTTTTCCATCGCGGTGGAGAGGAGGCTGCCGATCTGGAGGATGAGCATGATGATGATGGTGGGAGCGATGCCGGGGATGGTGACGTGAATGGTCTGCTGCCACCGGTTGGCACCGTCGATCTTCGCCGCCTCATACAGCTCCTGGTCAACGCCGGAGAGGGCGGCCAGGTAGATGATGGAGCCGTAGCCGACGCCCTGCCAGGTGTTGGACAGGATGTAGATGGGGCGGAAGTAGCTTCTCACGCTCATCAGGTCCTTGTTCTCCGCCAGGCCCAGCTTGGTGAGGAGGATGGTGAAGGCACCGTTGTAGGAGAAGAAGTCCACGATGATGCCGCAGATAACCACCACGGAGATGAAGAACGGCATGTAGCTGATGGTCTGGATGACCTTCTTGAAGACCTGATTCTCCAGCTCGTTCAGCAGGAGGGCAAGAATGATGGGCGCGGGGAAGTTGATGATCATGTTGCCCACGCTGAGGATCAGGGTGTTGCGCAGCAGACGGACCAGATAGTAGCTCTTGAAGAAGTCCACGAAGTTCTTCAAGCCGATCCACTTGCTGAAGAGGAAGCCGCCGCGGGCGGAATAATCCTCAAAAGCAAGGGCGATACCGACCATGGGCAGGTAGTTCCAGATGAGGAAATACAAGATGATGGGAATCGCCATCAGATACACCGCGCGATTGTGTATCCAGTCTTTTTTAATGGTGTGTTTGTTCATACCGCTTCTCCTTTTCCACTGAATTCAAGGACAGAACGCTTTATGCACTTTCACATAAATCCAGTCTTGGTTAGGTCGATTATAGCACACTATCACAAAAATACAAGTCAAAATTTCTAGTTTTCTCAGAACTTTTTGAGCATAATGCTGTGAATCCCCCCTTCCCGCCGCCCTGACAGGTGGAAAAATGCGCATAATCAGCGGGTTTTCCCCCTTTGCCCCGCTTCCGCCGCCGTATACCCGGCATATCTTACGCGCAGCAGCCTGTATACATGAAGGGAAACACCGTACGGGAGGGATACAGCCGAATGTCCGGGATCCTTCGTTCCGCAGGGGCGGTAACCCTGCTTTCCCTGCTCCTGCGTCTTGCCTCCCTCTTCACCCAGTCCCGTCTGGCGGAGAATCTGGGCGCGGAGGGGCTGGGCCTGCTGCAGCTCGCTTTATCGGTCCAGGCGCTGGCGGTGACCCTGGCCACGTCCGGCATCCGTTACAGCGCCACCCGTCTCATCGCCCAGGAGCTGGGCCGCGGCCGGGGAGAACGGGTGCGGCGGGTGATCCGCGGCTGCGTCCTGTACGCCCTGGGCTTCAGTCTCCCCGCCATGGCCGGGGCCTTTCTGCTGGCGGATACCCTGGCGGCCTTCGCCGGGGACGGCCGCATCGCCCCGGCCCTGCGGCTCCTGAGCCTGGGTCTCCCCTTCCTCAGCCTGAACGGCGTGCTGGGGGGCTATTTCACCGCCGTGGGCCGTCCCTGGAAGGGGACGGCGGTACAGCTCTTCGAGCAGCTCTGCGGCACCGCACTGATCCTGCTGTTTCTGTCGGGCTCCCACCGGGGTACGGCGGGAGACTGCGCCGCAGTGGCGGGCGCCGTGGCCGCGGGAGACCTGGCCTCCCTGCTCCTGTCCCTGATCCTGTACCGCCGGGACCTCCGGTTCCTGCCTGCGCCGGACCGTCCCTGTCCTCCCTTCCCCCTGGCGGCCCGTCTCCTGCGTCTCTCCCTGCCCCTGGCCTTCAGCAGCTATGCCCGCACCGCCCTGAGCACCCTGCGGAGCCTGCTGGTGCCCAAGGCCCTGCGGCGCAGCGGCGTGGGAGCAGCCCGGGCCCTGGAGGTATACGGCGTGGTGGGGGGCATGGTGATGCCGGTACTCACCTTCTCTTCCGTATTTTTCCTGGCCCTGGCGGAACAGCTCATCCCCGCCCTCACCCGTGCCCAGGTGCGCCGGGACCGGACGGAGCTGGAGGCTACGGCCGGCCGCAGTCTGCGGCTCTCTCTGTTCCTCTCCTCCGGGATCGCCCTGGGCCTCTGGCTCCTGGGTCCCGCCCTGGGGCTGCTGCTCTATCGAAGCCGGGAGGCCGGGGAGCTGATCCGGGCCCTGGCTCCCCTGGTGATCGTCATGTATCTGGACACGGTGGTGGATGGGATGCTGAAGGGACTGGGACTCCAGCTGGACTCCATGCTCATCAATCTGGCGGACGCCTGTCTCACCCTTCTGGCGGTCTGGTTCCTGCTGCCCCGCTTCGGCGTACCCGCCTACGTCGCCATCCTCTACGGCAGCGAATGCTTCAATTTCCTGCTGAGTTTCCTGCGCCTGGGCCGCAGCCTGCGGACAAAACTGTTGTAATCCCCCGCCGGTTGGGGTATGATTTTCCCGGTGATGAATGATGAAACTCATGATTCTGGACGGAAACAGTCTGATCAACCGGGCCTTTTACGGGGTCCGTCCCCTCACCACGGGGGACGGGCTGCACACCCATGCGGTGTACGGCTTTCTCATGATCCTGAACAAGCTCCTGCGGGAGGATGAGCCCGATGCCCTCTGCTGCACCTTCGACCGGAAGGCCCCCACCTTCCGCCATGCCATGTACGAAGGCTACAAGGGCACCCGCAAGCCCATGCCCGGGGAGCTGGCGGAGCAGCTGCCCTGGCTGAAGCAGGTGCTGGACGCCCTGGGGGTGCCCCGCTTCGAGCTGGACGGCTGGGAGGCGGACGACCTCCTGGGCACCCTGGCGGACCGGTGCGCCCGGGAGGGCGGGGAGAGCATCCTGGTCACCGGGGACCGGGACAGTCTCCAGCTCATCTCCCCCTCCACCCGGGTCCGGCTCATCACCTCCAAGCCCGGAAGGAGCGACAGCACATTATATAATGAAGAGCTGTTTACCGAGGAATACGGCTTTCCCCCTCCCCGTCTGGTGGATCTGAAAGCCCTGATGGGAGACAGCTCGGATAATATCCCCGGCGTTCCCGGGGTGGGAAGCAAGACCGCTTCGGACCTGATGCGGACCTACGGCTCCCTGGAGGCGGTCTACGCCCATCTCCCGGAGCTGAAGCCCGCTGTGGCCAAAAAGCTGGAGGCGGGACGGGACAGCGCCCTGCTCTCCTACAAGCTGGCGACCATCTCCCGGGAGGCCCCGGTGGAGCTAGATTCCCTGGACCTGCTCCGCCGGAGGGAACCGGACCGGGAGGCGCTCTATTCCCTCTTCACCCGCCTGGAGTTCTCCCGGCTGATGGAGACCTACGGGGTCACGGCTCCCGCTCCCGACCGGGAGACGCAGGCTGCCGGCGATAACTGGCGGGAAGGCGCAGCGCAGGAGATCCTGGCTGCCTGCCGGGAGGCGGGCAAGGCATATTTCGTCTGTTCCCGGGATCTGTCCGCCTTCGCCGTGCTGGCGGGGGACGCGGCCTTTACCCTGCGGGATCCGGATCCCGCTTTTCTCCGGGGATTCTTTGCCCCGGAGCTGCCCAAGGCGGGGGACGGGCTGAAGGATCTGATGACGACCCTGCTGGAAAGGGAGATCCCCTTCGGAGGCTTCACCTTCGATGCCGGGCTCTGCGCCTGGCTCCTGGACCCCACGGACGGGAACTATGCCCTGTCCCGGATCGCCAATAAGCTTCTGGACCGGAATCTGCCGGAGGCGGTGTACGATGCTCCGGGCGCCTGGGCCGAGGCGGAAAAGGCCGCCGCAGCCCTGCAGGCGCTGCAGCTCCATGCCGAAGCTCTGCGGGACCTGGAAAAGCACGTTCTTCCCCTTCTGGAGGAACAGGGGCTCCTGGATCTTTTCCGCCGGGCGGAGCTTCCCCTCTGCCCCGTGCTGGCGGAGATGGAGCACACCGGATTCCCCGTGGACCGGGATGCCCTTACCCGCTTTGGGGAAACCCTGGGTGAAGGGATCGAGCAGCTGCAGAACAGCATCTATGCCCAGGCGGGGGGCGCCTTCAACCTGAATTCCACCAGGCAGCTGGGCGCCTTCCTCTTCGATACCCTGGGCCTGCCCCCCCTGGGGAAAACCAAAAGCGGATACTCCACCAATATCGAGGTTCTGGAGAAGCTCCGGAGCAAGCACCCGGTGGTGGAGGAAATTATCCAATACCGGCAGCTGAGCAAGCTGAAATCCACCTATGCCGACGGACTGGTGAAGGTCATCTCCCCGGACGGGCGCATCCGTACCCGCTTCCACATGACCGCCACCGCCACCGGCCGTCTCTCCTCCTCGGACCCCAATCTCCAGAATATCCCCGTGCGGACGGAGCTGGGAGGCGAGGTGCGGAAAATGTTCGTGGCCTCCCCGGGCTGCGTGCTGGTGGACGCGGATTATTCCCAGATCGAGCTGCGCATCCTCTCCCATCTCTCCGGGGACAAGGTGATGCAGCAGGCCTTCCGGGACGGCGCGGATATCCACCGGGCCACAGCGGCCCAGGTCTTCGGGGTGGAGCCCGATGAAGTCACGAGCCTCATGCGCAGCCGGGCAAAGGCGGTGAACTTCGGCATCGTCTACGGCATCTCCGATTTCTCCCTGGCCCAGGATCTCCATATCACCCGGAGCGAAGCCCGGGCGTATATGGACAGCTACCTGGAGCGCTTCAGCGGGGTACGGGCATATATGAAGGAAACAGTGGAGCGGGCGAAGCGGGACGGCTTCGCCGTGACGATGTTCGGCCGCCGCAGATACCTGCCGGAGCTCCGTTCCTCCAACTATAACCTCCGCTCCTTCGGGGAGCGGGTCGCGCTGAACATGCCGGTACAGGGCACCGCCGCAGACATCATCAAGCTGGCTATGGTACGGGTCTTCCTCCGCTTCCGGGAGGAACTGCCCCAGGCCCGGCTGCTGCTCCAGGTCCATGACGAACTCATTGCCGAGTGTCCCCCGGAGCTGGCGGAGCGCACCGCCCGGCTGCTGGAGGAGGAGATGTCCTCCGCCGCGGAGCTGGACGTTCCCCTGCTGGTGGAAGCCCACACCGGCGCCAGCTGGTACGACGCGAAATGACGGACCGGATCACCCTGGTCCCCCTGACGGAGGAAATGCTCCCCCGGGTGCTGGAGCTGGAGAAGCTCTGTTTCAGCGTGCCCTGGAGCCGGGACGCCTTTCTGCCCGAGCTGAGGGATCCCGCCTGCTGCTGGCTGGCCGCCCTGGCGGAAAACGAAATCGTGGGTTATGCCGGGATGCAGACGGTGCTGGACGAGGGGTATATTTCCAACATCGCCGTCTCCCCCGACCATCGGAAACGGGGGGTGGGCATGACCCTGGTCCAGGCCCTTCTGCGTGAGGGCCTGGGGCGGAAGCTGAGCTTCCTCACCCTGGAGGTCCGGGTGGGGAACAGGGAAGCCCGGCGGCTCTACGAACGGGCAGGCTTCCGGGAGGTTGGCCTGCGTCCCGGTTACTATGAAAAGCCCCGGGAGGACGCCCTGCTCATGACCTATGATTATCCGGAAGGAGAAAGCGCGGTATGATCATTCTCTCCATCGAGTCCTCCTGTGACGAAACCGCCGCCGCCCTCACCCGGGACGGACGGACGGTTCTCTCCAGCGCCATCCACTCCCAGATCGACATCCACACCCTCTATGGGGGCGTGGTGCCGGAGCTGGCCTCCCGCAGCCATATTCAGACGGTGTCCCGCCTGGCGGAGCTGGCCCTGAAGGAGGCGGACCTCTCCCGGAAGGAGATCGACGCCGTGGCCGTCACCTACGCCCCGGGTCTCATCGGCGCGGTGCTGGTGGGGGTGGGCTTCGCCAAGGGTGCCGCCCTCTCCCTGGGTGTGCCCCTGATCCCGGTGCACCATATCCGGGGGCATATCGCCGCGAATTACATCGCCCATCCGGAGCTGGAGCCCCCCTTTGTTTGTCTCGTGGCCTCCGGGGGCACCAGCATGATCGTGGACGTGCAGGATTACACCCGGATGACCGTTCTGGGCACCACCCGGGATGACGCCGCCGGGGAATGTTTCGACAAGGCCGCCCGGGTCCTGGGCATCGGCTATCCCGGCGGGGCGCAGATCGACAGCCTCAGCCGCAGCGGGGACCCGGACCGGTACAGACTCCCCCAGTCTCATATCGCCGGCAATCCCTATGATATGTCCTTTTCCGGGCTGAAAACCGCCGTGGTGAATCTGGCCCATACCGCGAAACAGCGCGGGGAATCCCTGGATCTGCCCAGTCTGGCAGCCGCCATCTGCAGGGCGGTGAGCGATACTCTCCTCTCCCGGGCCCTCCTGGCGGCTGAGGAAAAGGGTTACGGCAAGCTGGCCATCGCCGGAGGCGTTTCCGCGAATTCCCTCCTCCGGGCCGACCTGGAGGCTGCCTGTTCCCGTTCCGGGCTCAGGGCCTACTGCGCTCCCCTCTCCCTCTGCGGCGACAATGCCGCGATGATCGGATGTCAGGGTTACTATGAGTTTCTGGCCGGGACACGGGGGGACAGCAGCCTCAACGCCTACGCCACCATGTCCCCGGATTCTGCCCTCATTCATTGGTGAGGTTACAGTCGGTTACAGGATTATGTCAATTTCGGTTTCCGCAAAATCCGGGGATTTCCCCGGATTTTTCCGCTGTTTTTCCCCGGTTTTTCACCGCATCGGCGGATATACCTGGGCTTCCGAATGTGGATAACCTTGTGGACAATGTGGATAACTTACTGTATTGCCTCTTCCGACAAAGGATTACGTAAACCGATTTTTCTCCTGATCTCCCCCCGGGATCCCGGAAAAACCTCCAGAAAATCCGTGGGATTTAACAAAATAGTCCGCCCTTCTCCCATCGTCTCTTTCCCGCATTTTCTCCCTTCTCCGGGGCAATTCCCTGTATATTCCATTTTCATTCCGTCTCCCCGCAAATTGATTACAAATTGTAATTTTTCTAAGGGGAAGAAAACCGCGTCTCCGGCATTGACAAACGGAAATGGCGTGGTATAATGCTTAAGCTGATGTTTTCCCCGCTGGATTAGCTCAGTCGGTAGAGCACCTGATTCGTAATCATGAGGTCGTCGGTTCAAGTCCGACATCCAGCTCCATAAGAAAAGCGCGTAACCGCAAGGGTTTACGCGCTTTCTCATTTTTATCCAATTCTGTGATTTCCGAAAAAGGTAAAGTAAAAAGGTAAAGTTTTCTCCGGATTTTTTACTCTTCCCCAATTGTCAAGGCTATAGGGGTACGGGTTCATCGAATGATTCAAACGCTTGTCCATGTGTGACTTTAGAACACGGTACACAGAATAACACATTTCCCTATTCCCTATATAAGAATTATTCTTTCGCGTCATACGCGCACACGCGCATACGCGCGCACATAGCGGTCCTTCGGCTCATCTATTGCCAGGTCAATCAATCGGTCTGCGGTGGGTTTTGTGCGAGCTGTGAGGTACATTTTCAAGGGGCGGCGCGTATCGAGCTCTTTGACGGTCCTGCCGTCCTCCAGGGGCGTTGTGAGAAATGCAAGGATAATGGGGTATCTCCCAGCCAATGCAATGGAGAACGCGGCCCTGGGATCTGCTATGGCTCTGGTTCCTGGCGGTATGGCTGTGGGGCTCATTGACCGCCTAAGAATGTAAATCCGCTGTGTCCGTCCCATATTGCAATCCCCCCGCGTTAGTTTAATCAAGGCTCTCTACACCATACCATTTCTTTTGCGAAACAGCAACGAGCTGAGAGGGGCTAGTACCTGCTACAGGGGAAAAAGATACGCGGCGAATGAAAACCGGGGCGGGTGGTTTTCTCTGCGTCCAGGGCCCTCTGATCCCGCTCCAGGGCAAAGAGAAGCGGGGCGGCGTGATACCGTCCCGCTCCCCCTCGAAGGAAGAAGTCATAGGCCTTGTTCCCGTGGGGTCTGCGCGGCCTGAACATATGGTCATCCAGGTGCTTCAAGCCTGGTTGACGGTGTATTAGTTGCCTTCAGCAGTATCGGACTTCATTTCCCCTTTGTACCGGTAATAGGTATTCCGGCTCAAGCGAGCGGTAATTTCTCGCTCAACCTTGCCAGACCGTTTCCGGCTGGGAATCAATACGGTCTTGGTTGCAAGTACTGCGAGCACTTCACCATCGGTAAGGGTTCCGTCAAAATCCTTGGAGTATTGCCGGATAAGGGCCTTGATGGGCTCGGCCTTCTTTACGGTCAGCTTGTCCCCCTCGGTGCGGCCTATCTTCTTGCCGTCAAGCCTGGCAATTTCCATGCCTTCTTTGACTCTCTGCCGAAGGTCTACCACTTCTTTCTGGGCCTGGTCAAAAGCCTTCTTGATATCGGACTTCACCTTTGCCAGCATGAAGCGTTCAACAGCTTCCATTATGCCTGTGATAAGGTCATCAGCGTCCTTGTCTCCAGACCGCACATCAACCTTGAGCGAGCCCTTCAAGGCTTCTCTGTAGGCTGCAGTATTAATATGCGGCTCTTTGAGAAATACAAGCTCACATCCCCGCTCATAGAGCTCATGGTACACTTTGAAGCCTTCTTCCGCGTCTCTGCTCATCCTGGACACGGAATCAAAGACAACAATGTCCCCCTTCTTTAGCTTGGCGTGGAGCTTGCTCCAGGCGGGGCGGGTCATCTTCGTGCCGGTGTACTCGTCTGTTACAATGACGGCATCGGGGTACTGTGCCTTGATGTTCTTAATCTGACGCTCCAGGTTCTGTTCCATCGTGCTCACTCTCGCGTATCCGTACCTTGCCATGACCTTGCCCTTCCTTTTCATCGTAGTATCATTTTTGAGTTTACTCTGAATTGATACTACAAATATACCAGAAAGGGGTCCGTCTGTCAACTACTTTTGGTACTTTTTCTTTTAACCTTAGAATTGATACTAGTTGTAAACTCTGGCCCCAGAAGCATCAAATGCCCATCGTCTGCATCATGCTTCGGATGGTGCGCTGAGTTTCGGAAAGCTCCAGGTCCGTCAGCTCATAGCTCAATTTGTTCCGCTGGTTTATCTGCAGATTAAGCAGGGCCAGGGGGTCATCAACGGACCTCTGCCAGGTTGCAAGCTCGGCCTGTCCGTTTTTGCAAAGCGTCTCGTACTGCCCATCTGAGCTCCGTAGGATGCTTTCGGCGTTGAGATAGAGGAAATATGCTATTTCCCATCTTCCCATCGGTGCAACGATAAAGGCGGGTACAGGGGAAAGCTCCGGCACTCCTGCCGGAAACGAAATGCCGGAAACGGTGGTGCGCATGCAGGTGAGCTGTGCATCCTTCTTTGCTTTCTGCGCGGCAAGGACCGCATCAGTATAGGACGGCAACGGCGTTGCCAGGATGAACGCACACGGCTTGCCCTGCTCTGTAATGTCCAGGACAGCTCCCAGCTCGTTTGTCTCTGAGGGGCTCATCCAGCGTTGCTGAAACTCCTGTGCCAGGTGAAGGGTGGTATCCTGGTCAATCATGCTGTGCCCCTCCATTCTGCTCCTGGGCGGCGGCTCTGGCATCTTCAACGGCGTATCGCTGTGCGCGTTTTTCCCAGTATCGGGCCTCTCGTGCGGCGGCGGCGTTGGGGTTCTTTCGCCGCAGTTCCCTGTAATATCGGGCTCTCGCTTCTTTGGCGGCAGGGCTCAGCGGCGGTGCGGTGGTTTTCTTTCTCATTTAAAATCTCCTTTCGGCTTCGTTTACAAGGGCTTTTAGCCCAGCTCGGTTGATTCTCAGCATATCGTTTATATCCCCTCCCGGGTGGCACAGAGAAACGCAGGAATAGCGGATTTTGCGGTCATCCAGGGCATTGCAGAGCTTGACCGTTGCAATATCTCCGGCTTCATCATCATCCAGGCAAAGCAGGAGAGGGACGGTAGGCCGCTTCTGGTCGATTGCCTTAATAAACAAATCTGCATCGTCTGCACTTCCCAGGGCGGCGGCACTTCCTCCAGCTTCAAAAATCGACAGCGCGTCTAGTATTCCCTCTGCGATAAAACAGGGTCTGTCCGTGTTCGCGTACATGGCTCCCGCGTTGAACGGTGGGGCATAGTGACCGATTCTCCTATAGCGGTCATCGTGTCCCGCTCCTGGGTCCAGGTTGCGGACGGTGTAGGTTGATTTGCTGGTCGGAAGTACAATTACGCTCTTGGTTCTGCCGGTAAAAGAAAACTCAGCTAGTCCGAGATTAAAGCGGTCATCCAGGGCCACAGCATCGGAGATCCCCCGGCTCCGAAGGTAATCCATTGTCGCAATGTGCTGGTGCAGATTGCAATGAGCATACTTGAAAAAGCGGGTATAGTCCCTTCGCTCCTGTTGCTTCGTCTGAGCTGGACGGGGTGAAGGTGGGCGGCTAATGACGGTGCGCGGGTCAATCCCGGCGAGATTCTCACACGCGGCTAGCTTTTCTTCGAAAGACGATAGCCCCAGCACTTCCCCGGCAATATCGAGCACATCCATCCTCTGACCACAGCGAAAGCAAATTAGCAAATTCTGATTGCGGGGTGTTCGCGCTAGTCCATCTCCGTCTTTCCCTCTGCCGTTGCCGCAGTAAGGGCAGACCCAGCCGGTCCCCCGGTTATCCCGGTCCAAAAGCACATCCAGGAGCTCCAGGGTTCGGCTCTTCACCGCGTCCCGTCTGACCTGCAAATCCGCGTTGTCCATAATTACCTCCTACCTATAGTCTGGAGCAGAGTTTTTTCTTTTATCGGCTTTATAGACATAAAAGAAATACTATAATCGCATGTACACGCGCATGAGGGACCGCATTTGCGCCCTGGCTCCTTCCGATAGATAGCATACCATGTATCCTGTATGCTGTCAATAATTGGTAATTAACTTCGCAAAATCTGCGTTGTTGCCTATATTTTGCGGTGTCCTGCCGGATGTGAAAGTTATTCGTATCCAGCGGAGCGGGTTCTGCAAAAGAAAATCCCCCGGCCCTGGTGGACTAAGGGTTTGTTGTGGCAATATTTCCAGTAAATTCCAATCATCCCGCTCTAGGGGCTTTCCTGCGCGTTTTTTCCGTTTTGGGGTATATCCATACTCCAGGAAGGGAAAAATCAATCCTGGGGGCTCCTGGGGGGCTTGTAGGCGATTTTAACAAAATATGCCAAATCCTACCCCCCATGTTAGCCTCACAGGGTAAAACGTTACTGCTTCATGTTGGCCTTGGATTCGCTCTCGAGCTTTTCGGCAAGCAGGAGCGTATTCACATAGAAACGGTTCCCTCGAAAAAAACCGGGGCACTTCCCTTCTTTTATCATGCTTCTCAGCATCCAGACCGGGAGATTCATTGCTTCAGCTGCCTTCGCCGGGGTCATGTATCGGGTCATTTCTTGCACCTCCTTTGAGCAAAATGTTCTTTTTTTTGGTAACTGGCAACAGCATATCATCCCGTGATGCTTTTCCCTCTCACTTTCATCCCACTTTGTGCAAACTTGTGCAAAAATGTTCATCTATCCAATTCATTCCAGTTTCATTGCTCTGGTAAATACAAAAAAGCGCCCGGAGCGTTCACTCCGGGTGCTTCGTAGATTTCTCAAATCATTCAGCTTCGGACGGGAAATTCCAGGCCAACGCCCTCAACGCTTGCTTTCAATTCTGCAACACGCTCGGCGGGTAGCTTGTCTCCTGCCAGGAATTTAGCAAAATCTAGGACTAGTTTCAGATTGTTGCCTGTGAGCTGGTCTAGGTCCTTTCTAAGTGTTTCAATTTGGCTCATTATGTTCTCCCCTTTCATCCTGCGCTCTCTGCCTTGTTTACAGCCTTGCGTATTTGGTCCATGTCAGTGCCGATATAGAAATTAGCTGTAGTACGGGAATCAGAATGGCCCAACAATTGCTGTATGACCTTCAGCGGGGTTCCAATTCGTGATAGCTCCGATCCAACGGAATGACGCAAATCATGAACGCTTGCGGTTGTCTGTTTGAAATACCGTTGCTCCAGCTTGCGGAGCTTTTGCGTCGGGACGGTGGTATACATGATTTTGGAAAGGTCATTCTTGCGTGGGAACATATAAGCATCATCCAGCGGCATAGCGCTCCATTCAGCCCGGTATTCCATCATGAGCCGGTATAGCTGTGGAGGGATAGGCACATCCCTCACTTGATCTCGCTTCGGCTTTCTGATCTCCACTTTGTCCGGCAGTTCGGGGTTCCGCACAGCGTTCTTTTCCACATGCAAAATCGGCTCCCCGGTTTTGTCAATCGTCACATCCCGCCATTGGAGCGGGAGTATTTCGCCTCTCCGTAGACCGCAACGGAGCGCAATTAGGAAATACACCTGCCAATACCGGCTCCCGCTCTCTGCGGCGTAGTCCTCCAGCATGCTTTCAAAAGCCTTGATTTCCGCTTCGGTAAGATGGGTTACCTTCTGCTTCGCTTGCGTAATCTTATCATCGTTCTCCACGAACAGAAATGGATTCTCCCGGATATACCGGGTGCGGTACGCATAGCCGATGATTGCCCGGAGCGTTGAAAACCTGTGTGCGGCACTCGTTTGGGAAATCGGCTCCCCGTTCTCTTTTTTGGCCTGAGTCCGCTGGTAATTGCTGAACTTGATAATCGCCTGTACATCAATGGCAGATAACTTCTTATCGGGTCCGAAGTAATCAAGGATATGCTTTACCTGATCGGCATAGAAGGATACCGTATTCGGGCTTTTCTTGCCGTTCTGGACCTTCTCCGTCCACCAATGGCGACTGATAAACTCAGACAGGGTAATGTGATTGCGGTCCTCGGTGCTGTGAGTCCTCTGGAAGTCTTCGCGCATCTGGGCGATAATCTTGTTCAACTCATCCTCTGCGGCCTTCTTCTGCTTCGCCGGGGTGGTCGGCGTTCCCGGTGGAAGGTCGGTAACACGAATCGTAACCTTCTTCTGAAACGGTTTCCCGCTGTCGAGCTCACCGATAAATGCAACGGTGGAATAGGACAGGACCTTTCCATTCTTTACGCTTATGTTCTCCTGTACCTTCGCCATTGTGTTTCCCTCCTGTTTTACTGTTATTTGGGTCTAGCAACAGCATATCATCCCGTGTGGGTTTTTCGCTCATTCTCAATCACATTTGTGCAATCTTGTTCACGTATCCATTTCATTCCATTTCTTTAACATCTGGGCAATGCTTAGCAGTAAAGTTTTTGGTAAAGTATTATAACAAAATCCACTTTACCTTTTTCCATATAAATACATGATAACACACGGAAAGTCAAGTAATATCTACGCTTTCCGAATCATAACAAATGCAAAGATTATGATTCGTAATCATGAGGTCGTCGGTTCAAGTCCGACATCCAGCTCCAACATTCTCCCTGAAATCCTGAAGATTTCGGGGAGTTTGTTTTTCTTTCCTGTACAGAAAGATCCCCGGCGCGGAAATCCGCGCCGGGGACTCGGTTCTTTCGGGAAATTCTGCCGCCGGGATCACACGTCCACGCCGCCGTCCACGCGGATCAGCTGGCCGTCCACGAAAGAGGAATCGGTGGTGGCCAGGAACAGGGCCACGGAGGCGATCTCGCTGCCCTCGCCCAGGCGGTGCAGGCAGGTCCGGTCGATCATGGGCTGGAACACGTCCTCGCCGCCCACGGAGGCCAGCATGGCGGTCTTGATGGCGCCCGGGCAGATGCCGTTCACATGGATATCGGGAGCCAGCTCGTTGGCCATGGCCTTGGTGAGGCCCACCATGGCATGCTTGCTGGTGACGTAAGCCACGAAGCCCCAGTGGGCAGCCCAGCCCACGATGGAGGCCACGTTGATGATGTGACCGCCCCCCTTGGCCTTCATGACGGGAGCGACCTTCTGGCTGAGCATCAGCGCGCTGGTGACGTTGATATAGATATCGTCCATGAATTCTTTCTCGGTGATGGTGGCGAACTGAGCCAGGGAAAGCATGCCGGCATTGTTCATCAGCACGTCCACGGTGCCATAGGCTTCCATGGTCTTGTCAAAAACGGTCTGCGCATAGGTGCTCTCGCTGGCGTCGGCGATGACATAGATGGCTTCGCCGCCGTCGGCCTTGATCTTATCCACAACGGCCTGCGCCCGCTCGGCATTCCGGCCGGTGATCACGACCTTGGCGCCTTCCTTGGCGAAGAGATACGCCGTCTCCCGACCCATGCCGGAAGTGGACCCGGTGATGATGGCTACTTTTCCATCAAGCTTACCCATGATTCTGTTTCCTCCTATACCAAATATTCATATTTGCAGCGTCGGGTTCTTGTCCGCGGCGCCGATATGCTGTTTTAGTTCCCTAATAGAATACCGTATTTGGGTTCGAAATACAACCGTAATTCTTCCGTATTTTTCTGCAGAGGCGGAAAAGTTTGTAGGCAAACTGCCCGTCCTTCTGCTACAATAGCCGGGAGAGGAGGCGGGAAGCATGGAATTCCTGCGGGAGGGCAGCGCCCTTATCTGCCGCCGGCTTGGGGAGACCCTGCGGCTGGAGCCCTGGGGACGGGACGCCCTGCGGGTGCGGGCGGCCATGGCGGAGGAGCTTGACCCGGAGGCCTGGGCGCTGACGGAGCCGCCGGAGGCGGCGGAAAGCACGGTGGAGATCCGGGATTCCCTGGCGATCATCGCCTGCGGCAGTCTCCGGGCGGAGGTGAACGCCTTCGGAGTCATCTCCTTTTTCCGGGGAGATCGGCTTCTCCTCCGGGAGTTTTACCGGAATTACGAGGGGACCTATTCCCGGGAAAGCCGCTGCCTCAAGCTGGTGAGCCGGGAATGGAAGGGCATCCCGGGGGGCGGCGAGCACAGCCTGACGGTCCGTTTTGAAAGCTATGACGGGGAAAAGCTCTACGGCATGGGCCAGTACCAGCAGCAGGGTCTGGACCTGAAGGGCTGCGTGCTGGAGCTGGCCCAGCGAAACAGCCAGATCACCGTTCCCTTTCTTCTGAGCAGCCGGGGCTATGGCTTCCTCTGGAACAACCCCGCCGTTGGGGAGGCGAAATTTGCCAGGAACCGGACGGAGTGGACCGCCGCCGCCACCCGGCAGATGGACTACTGGATCGCCGCCGGAGATACCCCTCGGGAGCTTCTGGAGAAGTATACCGCCGTCACCGGCCGCGCGCCGGACTTTCCGGATTCTCTCCTGGGCCTGTGGCAGTGCAAGCTCCGGTACCGGACCCAGGAGGAGGTGCTGGAGG
Source organism: uncultured Clostridia bacterium (assembly GCA_947165825.1). GTDB lineage: Bacteria > Bacillota > Clostridia > Oscillospirales > Oscillospiraceae > UBA1774. The sequence continues at coordinate 7,902 of CAMVBX010000011.1, read as the reverse complement.
TGGCCCGAAGATACAAGGCCGAGGGGATCCCCATCGACATGATCGTCATCGACTATTTCCATTGGACCGTGCAGGGGGACTGGAAATTCGACCCCAGATACTGGCCGGATCCGGCGGGGATGATCCGGGAACTCCATGAGATGGGGATCAGGGTCATGGTCTCCGTCTGGCCTACGGTGGACCGGCGGAGCGAAAACTTTGCCCCCATGTGGGAAAGGGGCCTGCTGGTGCGCACGGAACGGGGCGCCGCCCAGACCTATGACTATCAGGGGGACTGCGTGACGGCGGATCTGTTCCGCAGGGATACCCGGGACTATCTCTGGGATGTGTGCAGACGGAACTACCGGGACCTGGGGGTGGATTCCTTCTGGCTGGACAACGCCGAGCCGGACCTGGGGGTCTACGATTTCGACCATTACCGCTATGCCCGGGGCAGCGCCCTCAGCTGCTCCGCCCTGTATCCCCAGCTGTTCAGCCGCACCTTCCATGAGCCCATGGGACCCGGGGCGGTGAACCTGATCCGCTGCTGCTGGGCCGGGAGTCAGAAATACGGAAACGTGGTGTGGTCCGGGGACGTGCCCAGCACCTTTGAGGCCTTCCGGGACCAGCTCACCGCGGGGCTGAACATGGGCCTGGCGGGCATCCCCTGGTGGACGACGGACGTGGGCGGCTTCATGACGGAGGACGTGAAGGATCCGCTGTTCCGCCAGCTGCTGATCCGCTGGTTCCAGTTCGCCGTATATTCCCCGGTGCTGCGGATGCATGGGGACCGGGGCCCCCACGATATCCCTCCTCTGGACAATCGGGACCGGGGCGGCGGATACCTGCCCACGGGTCAGCCCAACGAACTCTGGAGCTACGGGGAGGAGGTCTATGCCATCCTCCGGAAGTGGACGGAGCGGCGGCTCAGCCTGCGCCCCTATCTGCATGCGCTTTACCGGGAGGCATCGGAGACCGGCGCGCCCCTGCTCCGGACCATGTTCTTCGAATTTCCGGAGGATCCCCGGTGCTGGGCAGCGGAGGATCAGTATATGTTCGGCAGCCGGTATCTGGCGGCGCCGATCCTGGAGGCGAACACCTTTTCCCGGGAGGTGTATCTTCCCCATGGGACCTGGACCCTGCTCTCCACCGGAGAGGTCTACTCCGGCGGCAGGACCGTCAGCGTTCCCGCCCCCCTGGAGGAAATGCCCGTATTCGAGAAAGGGAATTGATTCCGGGTGCGCATTATGTTATGATTCTTGATGAAAATGAAGGGAGGGCTGAATGATGGCCGTCAATCTGGTGAGCTGTTCCCGCTGCGGCAGGGTCTTTGATTCCGTCGCCGAGCACTGTCTGCATGACCGGAACACCAATACCTATGTCTGCGCCGACTGTCTGGGTCAGCCCGCCGGATCCGGTTCCCGCAGCGTCTTTACTCCGCCCCACGTTCCCCAGGCCCCTGCCAGGAAGCCCCGGAGCAAGGCAGGCAGTTATCTGCGCATCATCTTCGGCATTCTCTTCATCTGCACCGGCTTCAGCTGCATTGACGACGGGGACGATACCTGGATCACCTGCTTCGTGCTGGGCATCGGTCTGCTGGTCTGGCAGTTCTGGCCCCAGATCCGATATCTTCTTCGGAAAAAGCACAAGGAGGTCCAGGTGCAGCGGGAGGCGGAAGCCCATGCGGCCCAGGAGGCAGCCCGGCAGAAAATCTGTTCCCACTGCGGCGCCGTCGGCGTGGGCACGGTGTGCGAATACTGCGGCATGCCCTTTGATGAATAAGATTATGCGTCCGTTTCTGCGCGGGAGGGGGATTTCCCCTCCCGCGCGGCGTTTCGATCAGCATCTGCCGTCCCGCTCCGGCTTTTTTCCGTTTGCCGGTTTGTTTATCGTCTGCGCCCCGCGTTTTTCTTGGACAAAACCAGTTCTTCCGTGCTATAATAATTTGTTTTAAATCGGTTTTCAGGAGGGGATGAAGATGCCGAATATCCGTACGGTGACGCCGGAGGAGCTGGCGCGGCAGCGGGAGATCATGGAGGAAGAGGCGGAGCGGAACGCTGCCCTGCCCGTCCGGCCCCTGGCCTTTGTGGATACCTACGGCTGCCAGCAGAACGAGGCGGACAGCGAGCGTCTTCGGGGCATGCTCCGGGAGATGGGCTGGGACTTTACGGAGCGGGAGGAGGAAGCGGACCTGATCCTGCTGAACACCTGCGCCGTCCGGGGCCATGCGGAGCTGCGGGTGCTGGGAAACGTCGGCGCTCTGAGCCATACCAAGCGGGCAAAGCCGGGCCAGCGCCTTGCCCTGTGCGGCTGCATGGTGCAGCAGCCCCATATGCGGGAGAAGCTGAAGGCCTCCTACCCCTACGTGGATCTGGTCTTCGGCACCCATGAGATCTGGCGGCTGCCGGAGCTGATGCAGAAGCTGTACACCCCCCACCGGGGCCGGATCTATGAAGCCCGGGAGATTGACGGGGAACGGTACGAGGGACTGCCGGTGCTCCATTCCCCCGGAGTGCGGGCCTGGCTCCCCATCATGTACGGCTGCAACAATTTCTGCTCCTACTGCGTCGTCCCCTACGTCCGGGGCCGGGAACGGAGCCGGGAGCCGGAGGATGTGCTGCGGGAAGCCCGGGATCTCATCGCCCGGGGATACAGGGAGATCTATCTTCTGGGTCAGAACGTAAACTCCTACGGAAAGGATCTGGCCGGGGACACGGATTTCTCCCGTCTGCTCCGGAAGCTGAACGGGCTGGAGGGGGATTTCGTTCTCCGCTTCATGACCAGCCACCCCAAGGACGCCTCCGAAAAGCTGTTTGAGACCATGGCGGACTGTTCCAAGGTGGAGCGGCATATCCATCTCCCCTTCCAGGCGGGGAACGACCGGGTGCTCAAGGCCATGAACCGGGGCTACACCGCGGAAGCCTACAAGCGGAAGGTGGCCTTCGCCCGCTCCCTCATGCCGGATATCGCCGTCACCAGCGACATCATCGTGGGCTTTCCCGGGGAGACGGACGAGGAGTTCCGGGATACCCTGGAGCTGGTGCGGGAGGTCCGCTTCGATATGCTCTTCACCTTTCTTTTTTCTCCCCGGGTGGGCACCCCGGCGGCCGCCATGCCGGACCCCTTCGGCAAAGGGGAAAAGCAGGCCCGCTTCGATGCTCTCCTTGCCCTGCAGGAGGGGATCTCCCGGGAGATGCAGGCCGCCCACATCGGCAACGCCTACCGCATCCTGGTGGACGGAAAGGGGGACAAGCCCGGCAGGCTCACCGCCCGGAGCATCCACAACCGCCTCATCCATCTGGAGGGTCCTGAGTCGCTGATCGGCACCTTCCAGGAGGCCAGGATCACCGCCGCCGCCACCTGGAACCTGACGGCGGAACCCCTGAAGGGAGAGTGGAACCATGGCTGAAGGCACCCCCATGATGAAGCAGTACCACCGGATCAAGGACAGTCTGCCGGACTGCATCCTGTTCTTCCGGCTGGGAGACTTCTATGAGATGTTCAACGAGGATGCGGTGACGGCGGCGAAGGAGCTGGATCTGGCCCTCACCACCCGGGACCGCACCCGCCCCGCGGAGGAGCAGACCCCCATGTGCGGCGTGCCCTATCACGCCTACGAGACCTACGTGGCGAAGCTCCTGAGCAAGGGCTATAAGGTCGCCATCTGCGAGCAGATGGAGGATCCCGCCCTGGCCAAGGGCCTGGTGGACCGGGACGTGCTGCGGATCATCACCCCCGGCACGGTGATGGAGCAGTCCATGCTGGAGGAGAAGCGGGCGAACTACGTGAGCACCGTTTATCTGACGGAATCCGGCGGGGCATGCTGCTTTGCGGATATCTCCACCGGGGAATTCCTGGCGGCGGAGTTTCAGGGGGAGAACGCCTCCGCCCACCTGGTCAACGAGCTGGTGCGGTACTCCCCTGCCGAGGTGCTGCTGAACGAAGGCGCCGCGGCGGATCGGGATCTGCGTCTGCTGCTCACCAAGCGGCTCCGGTGCATGTGCCAGACCGGGGACGATTTCGGTACGGAGGAGAGCGAGCGCTGGTTCTCCACCCATTTTGGAGACATCCAGACCGATACGGCGGTGCGCGTTGCCGCGGGCGCTCTGCTGAGCTACCTCCACCGGACACAGAAAACGGAGCTGGGATACATCAGCGAGCTCACCTGCTATACGGACGGCCATTACATGGAGCTGGACTGGCAGACCCGCCGGAACCTGGAGCTCACGGAGACCCTCAGGGACCGGGAACGGAAGGGCAGCCTGCTCTGGGTGCTGGACAAGACCCGAACCAGCATGGGCTCCCGCCTTCTGCGCTCCTGGCTGGAGAAGCCTCTGCTCTCCCCCGCCCTCATCAAGCGGCGGCTGAACGCCGTGTCCGAGCTGGTGGACGACACCGCCGCCCGGGGCGAGCTGCGGGAGGCCCTGGGGAAGGTGGAGGATATGGAGCGGCTCATCGGCCGGGTGGTATACGGCAGCGCCAACAGCCGGGATCTCAGCGCCCTGGCTGCCTCCGCCGCCCTGCTGCCGGAGCTGAAATCCCTCCTGGAGCCCATGAAATGCAGCCTGCGGCGGAAGATCGGGGGATTGGATCCCCTTTCCCAGCTGCGGGAAAAGGTCACCGCCATGCTGGGGGAGAACCTGCCCCTCACCGTTCGGGAGGGGGGCATGATCCGCCCGGGCTATGACCCGGAGGTGGACCGGCTGCGGAATCTTTCGGAGAACGCCAAATCCGCCGTGGCGGGGGTGGAGACCGCGGAGCGGGAACGCACCGGCATCCGCAAGCTGAAGATCGGATACAATAAGGTATTCGGCTATTATATCGAGATCCCCAGGAGCCAGAGCGAGGAGGTCCCGGAGCACTATATCCGGAAGCAGACCCTGGTGAACGGGGAGCGCTTCATCACCCAGGAGCTGAAGGACCTGGAAAGCCAGCTTCTCACCGCCCATGACCGGCTCTGCGCCCTGGAATACCAGCTCTTCCGGGAGCTGATGGATTCTGTCGCCGCCATGGCCCCGGTGATCCGGCAGACGGCGGAGGACGTGGCCGCCCTGGACGCCCTGTGTTCCCTGGGCGAAGTGGCGGCGAAGAACGACTACTGCATGCCGGAGGTGGATGTCTCCGGGGTGATCGACATCCGGGACGGACGCCATCCCGTGGTGGAGCAGACCCAGACGGAGGCCCTGTTCGTCCCCAACGACGCCCGGCTGGATACGGCGAAGGAACGGGCCCTCATCCTGACGGGTCCCAACATGGCGGGCAAATCCACCTACCTGCGGCAGACAGCCCTGATCGTGCTCATGGCCCAGATCGGCTCCTTCGTTCCCGCCCGCAGCGCCCGCATCGGCATTACGGACCGGATCTTCACCCGCATCGGAGCGTCGGACGATCTGGCCGCCGGCCAGTCCACCTTCATGGTGGAGATGACGGAGGTCTCCCAGATCCTGAAAAACGCCACCGCCGGGAGTCTGCTGATCCTGGACGAGATCGGCCGGGGCACCTCCACCTATGACGGCATGGCCATCGCCCGGGCGGTGCTGGAATACTGCGCCGATCCCCGGAAGCTGGGGGCCCGGACCATGTTCGCCACCCATTACCATGAGCTCACGGAGCTGGAGAAGACTCTCCCCGGGGTGGTGAACCTCTCCGCCGCGGTGAAGAAGCGGGGGGAGGACGTGGTCTTCCTTCGGCGCATCGTCCCCGGCGGGGCGGACCGGAGCTACGGCATCGAGGTGGCGAAGCTGGCCGGGGTCCCGGCGGAGGTGATCCGCCGGGCCAGGGTGGTGCTGAAGGAGCTGGAGCGCAGCGCCGTGAACGCCGCCCGGGATCTTTCCGACATCCGGGAGGAATCCGAGGAGGAGCAGCTGGGGCTTCCGGATCTGGGGGCGGAGAAGGTATTGGACAGGCTCCGGGATACGGATCTGAACACCCTCACTCCCCTGGAGGCCATGAACCTGCTGTTCACCCTGAAAAAACTCCTGACGGAGGGCGGCTGATATGGACGAAAAGACAGCGAAAGCGGAACGGGAGCAGGAACGGCAGCTCCGACGGCATCGGTGGGTCTGGAACCACCTGGCCCCGCTGGTCCGGCTCCTGGTGCGGCTGCGCCATGGAGGGGACGTGATTCCGGAGCCCGCTCCGTCTTTGGAAGGTCCCTATCTGGTGCTGCCCAACCACGCCAACGCCTTTGACCAGTTCTTCGTGGCGCTGAGCTTCCGGAAGCGGCATATGTATTTCGTGGCCAGCGAGCACGCCTTCCGGCAGAAGCTGGTGGGCTTCCTCATGCGCAGCCTCGTGGCCCCCATCTCCCGGGTGAAGGGCAGCGCGGACGCCTCCGCCGTGCGGAGCATTCTCCGGACCCTGCGCCGGGGCGTGCCGGTCTGTCTGTTTCCCGAGGGCAACCGCAGCTGGGACGGACGTTCCCAGCATCTCCATCCCGCCACGGGGAAGCTTCTGAAGATGGCCAGGGTGCCGGTGGTGACCTACCGGATCACCGGCGGCTATCTGACGGATCCCCGCTGGGCGCACAGCATCCGCCGGGGGCCCATCCGGGGCCGTACCGTGCGGGTGTATCAGCCGGAGGAGCTGGCCGGGCTCAGCCCGGAGGAGATCACCGAGCGGGTGGAACGGGACCTGTGGGTGGACAGCGGAGAGAATACCCTTCCCTACCCGGGCAGGCGTCTGGCGGAGGGTCTGGAGGAGGCGCTGTTCCTCTGTCCGAAGTGCGGCGGGATCGGCAGCCTCCGGGGCAGGGATCGGTTCTTCTCCTGTACCTGCGGTCTCCGGGCGGAGTATGCCGAGGACGGGCATCTCCGGGGAGAGATCCCCTTCACCGCCATTGCGGAATGGGACGCCTGGCAGCAGGAAAAGCTGCGGGAGTGGATGCGCGAGGCGGACTTTTCCCTCTCCGACGACGGGGCGGAGCTGCGGGAGCTGGAGGAGGGCCACCGGATCCGGGTCCTGGGCCGGGGCAGGCTGTCCCTGAGCCGGAACGGATTGGAAGCGGGCGGCGTTCTCCTCCCTCTGGATCATATGCAGGATCCCTCCCTGTGCCACTTCGGCGGGCGGGAAACCATGATGTTCACCGCCGGGGGAAAGACCTATGAGCTGCTCTTTCCCCGGCCCAAAGCGATCCAGCCCCCCAGCATCCGCAAATACCAGATCCTGCTGCTGGATCTTCTGGATTCCGGACGGCATGCCGCCGGGGAGGGCCGGGCATGCTGAAGCGCATCCAGTACAACGCCCCCGTGACCCTCACCTTTGCCCTGGTCTCCCTGGGCGCCCTGATCCTGAGCCGGGTGGACGGGGGCTGGGCAAACGCCCACCTGTTCAGCGTATACCGCTGCGCATGGGGGGACCTGCTGGCCCTGCCCAGGCTTTTTCTCCATGTGCTGGGCCATGCGAATTACAGCCATTATCTCAGTAATATGCTCCTGATCCTGGCCCTGGGCCCCGGTCTGGAGGACAAATACGGCAGCAAATCCATTCTGCTTTGCATCCTGATCACCGCCTTCGTCACCGGCATCGCCCAGATGCTCCTGTTCCCCGGTACGGCGGTGCTGGGCGCCAGCGGCATCGCCTTTATGATGATCGTCCTCTCCTCCATGGCGGGGATGCGGGGAGGAAAGCTCCCCCTCACCACTCTGGTCATCCTGGTGATCTATCTGGGGGGCGAGGTGATGAACGGTCTCTTCCGGCAGGACAACGTCTCCCAGCTGAGCCACATTCTGGGCGGTCTCTGCGGTGGAGAATTCGGCTTTCTCCTGCCGAGGGGAAAGCCGAAGTAAATGCCAAAAAGCCGGGGGAACAGCGTGCGCTGTTCCCCCGGTCAGCGTGTCGACAAAGTCTTGTCGCCCCGCTGAAGCAAGGTTTTCGAACAGGAAATACGGTAGAAATTGTTCGAAAAACTTCTGATTGAACGCG
>CAMVBX010000010.1 GCA_947165825.1 uncultured Clostridia bacterium | reverse complement strand
CGAAAATGGAACGAAAACGGGAAGGAAGATAGCGCGAAAGAAACCCAGGAGGGGGAAAGCTGAAACAGTAAGCCCAGGGCGGCGCATGCCGTCCTGGGCTAACTTGCCCACTCGCGCAGCGAGCGGGCAAGCTGGAAAGGGAAAAAACACACTGGGGATCACTAACGAGATCATACCACACAACGGAGAGAAGTTCAATCCCTTTGAACGAACAAATGCACGGAAACCGGACCAGGAAACGACCACCCTGCGCGAAGGCGCATACCGGAAGTAGCTGCCGCCCTTCAAGGAGAAGGCCGGGGGGCCGGGCGGCGCGAAGCGGCGCCCGGCAGAAGCCCGCCGCAGCGGCGAAACTCAGCCCCCGTCCCCGCCGCAGCGGGCCCGGGGGGGACCGGACACGCCAAGAGGCGCGGGACCGGGCGCAGCACGGCCCGCGCCCACCAGGGCCCCCCCGGGCGGAGGAGCCCGGAACAAAACGGCCCGCAGGGCCCACCACAGAAAAAAGCAAGCCGGGGGGGACCCGCCCGCGAAGCAACAGAGCCCACACCGGGACAGGGGGCAAGGCCGCGAAGCGCCGCCGAAGGCGGGCCGAATGGAGCCTTGCGGCCTGGACCGGGGCGGGCTATACAGGCGGGGGGGCTGCTTGCCCCGGGCGACGGGCGCGGCGCGAACCCGGCCCGGAGGGACGGATTCGCAATAGGGCAAGGGGGCGATCCCCGGCGCGGGGCCAGACCCGAGGCGAAGGCGCGGCCCGATCCCCCGCAAGGGCCAGGGCCGAAGCCCGGGGCGGACACGGGACGGGGGCCGCAGCCGGCCGGCTGGGCCGGACGGCGGCCCCGCAGCCGCCGCGCATACCGCAGAAGCCGAAGCCGAGCGTAAGCGAGCGCGAGGCGAGCGGACCGGGGAGCGGGGGGCATAGCCCCCCCGAGGCGGCCCGCCCCGATGCAGGGCGCGGCGAATACGCAGAGCGGAGCCATGCCGAAGGGCGGGCGCAGCCCTGCCCGAAGGCGAGGCGGAGCGGACCATAAGACGAAGCGCCGCAGCAGCGTAGGCCGCTGCCGAAGGGCGGGCGAAGCCCTGCCCGAAGGCGCGGCCGGAGCGGGAAATCAAAGGGGCGCAAATGGCTTGTCTGCGCGGTTTGCGCTGATTTTGCCCTAGCATTTTGACTCCCCCCGTGATACAATGGTAAAGGCGGAGGAGGACCTGTTGCGGTCCCCCTCCACCCTCTTTTTTGCGTCATTTGAAGGGATACCATCCCTCCCCCGCGTAGTAATCCGAGACATACTCAATGCAGGCTTGCTGCACATCTTCCTGCGTCATGTCCACGGCCTCCATGACCTTATGCCCGTGGGCCAGAGCGTGGCAGCGCCAGCAGAGCGTAATGAGGTTTTCGGGGAAGTCGCTGCCTCCTTCCCCGCGTGGTATGGCGTGATGAATCTGGATACCGTCCGTACTGTCGCACAGCGCACAGCGCCAACCGTCCCTTCGGTATACTTCCTTCCGCGTACTGTTCGGGATACCCGCTCCGATCACAACCGTTACTCCCTTCATTCTCCGATCCCTCCCACGAGCGTTTCAACGCCCTGGATGATAGCCTCTGCAATGGACAGGCCCACCGCGTTCTTGACATACTCCAGCACCAGGGCCCGCCCGTTCTCCGATAAGCAGAGGTCTATTGCGATTCGCTCCAGGATCATCCCGACCATTCGATCCAGGTCCGCAGCCTCTTTGACGCTCATGTTCTCCACAATCGCCGCAGCCGCCTTCCTTCTTGCCTCCCGCTCGAATTCGTACTTGCGCATATCTGCGCCTCCTTTCTGGCAGCGGGCTACCTCCCCGCTCCAGGCAGAAAGGACCATGCTTGTCAAGGGCGCAGCCGCCGAAGGCGGGCGGGCCGGCCTTGCCAGGCGGAAGAAAGCACCAGGCCACCGAAGGCCGGGCCGACCCTTGACGAGCATGGTATACAATGGAGAGGCGGGGGGAGCCTTCTCCTTGAAGGGCGGCAGGCTGCACCCCGTTTCTTTCGATAAGCACCTTGCCAGACTACGGGCCGCCCGTGGGACAGGGCAGCTATAAAAGCGCGGGGGCCGAGGTACCCCCGCGCTTTTTGCGGCCGAAAATCGCCCCCCCGTCCCCCGTTATCCACAAGTTTTCCACAGGATTATTCACAGAGGCAGCGCAGCATATTGTACCCTGCGCGAAGGCGCATACCATATGTAGCCCGAAAATGGAACGAAAACGGGAAGGAAGATAGCGCGAAAGAAACCCAGGAGGGGTGTCTTTCGCGTTCAATCAGAAGTTTTTCGAACAATTTCTACCGTATTTCCTGTTCGAAAAACTTGCTTCAGCGGGGCGACAAGACTTTGTCGACACGCTGAGGCCCCCGGATCCTGCGATCCGGGGGCCTTTTGCCATTCTGCGATTTCAGTTTTCCGTCATCAGCACCGCACGGCAGGGGGCGCCGTCCGCGTCCCCCAGGTTCAGGGGCAGGGCGCTGAGAAAATACCGCCCGTCGGGCACCCGACCCAGGCGCAGCCCCTCCAGCAGGACCTTTTCCGCTCCCAGGAGGATCAGATGGACCTCCATGGGGGCCTCCTCCGGCCCCACGGTCTGACTCTCCACCCCCAGAAGGCGGAGAGGCGAGGCGGCAAAGACCCGGGCGGCTTCGGCGGTGACCACGCAGTCCCCCCGGAGGAGGAGCCGCTGACCTGCGCCGCAGCGGGCCGCCAGGCCCAGGAGGGCCTCCGCCCGCTCCCCGGTCAGCTCCCCGGCGCAGGTATACACGAAGGCGGGACCCAGAAAGATGGCCGGGTCCAGCTCCCCGATGGTCTTCCCTTCCCGGAGGAAATGGAAGGGGGCGTCCGCATGGGTGCCGTTATGGGCGCAGAGGCTCAGGGCGGTGAGGTTGTATGCCGCACCGTCTTCCATGCTGCTGATCCGCTCCCGCTTCGGGGCGGGATCCCCGGGAAACACCCGGCAGGAAAACAGCTCCTGAGAAATATCCAGTATCATGGGTATGCGTTACTTCTTCCCGGTAAGCAGATCCGCCGCGCCCCCCAGAATGGAGCCCAGGATCCCGTCCACCCCGGTCTTTTCCCCCTTCAGCACCTTCACCGCCGCATCCCGGGTAGTCTTGTCCGCCGCCCGGTACAGCTCCACCAGCTTCTTTTCCGCCGCGGTGAGCTTCAGCTCCTCCGTCTTCTTCGCCGCGGGCTTTTTCGCCGAAGGCTTCTTTGCCGCGGGCTTGCTCCCCTCCTTCGCCGCGTTCAGAAGGGAGGCCTGGGTCACGCCCGTGGCCTTGGCAATGGCCTTCAGCTGGGCCTGGCTCAGTTCCAGCTCTCCCCGCTCCGCCTTGCTGATATCCGACGCGGTGAGACCGGAGATCTTCTTCGCCAGCTGCTCCTGGGTGAGCTTCGCCCCGGTGCGGGCTTCCTTGATCAGCGCGCCTACCTTGTTCGCCATGGTTCCGATCCCTCCAACCGTATGTTATTCCGTTTGATATCCGTTGGGATTGTTTTTCTGCCAGTTCCAGCTGTCCCGGCACATATCCGCGATATCCTTTTCCGCCCGCCAGCCCAGGGCCCGCTCCGCCTTGGCCGGGTCCGCATAGCAGACGGCGATATCCCCCGGGCGCCGGGGATCCACCACATAGGGGATCTTCACCCCGCTGGCCGCCTCGAAGGCCGCGACGATCTCCAGCACGCTGTAACCCCGGCCGGTGCCCAGGTTGAACACCTCCACGCCCCCGGCCTCGATGGCCTGCAGGGCCGCCGCGTGGCCCCGGGCCAGATCCATCACATGGATATAGTCCCGTACGCCGGTGCCGTCCGGCGTGTCGTAGTCCTTTCCGAAAACGTGGAGCTTCTCCAGCTTTCCCACCGCCACCTGGGTGATATAGGGCATCAGGTTATTGGGCACCCCGTTGGGATCCTCCCCCAGCAGGCCCGATGGATGGGCGCCGATGGGGTTGAAGTACCGGAGGATCACCACCCGCCAAGGATCCTTATCCCCGTTCCTCACGTCCGCGGTATGCAGGTCCCGGAGGATCTCCTCCTGCATCCATTTGGTCCAGCCGTAGGGGTTGGTGCACCGGCCCTTGGGGCAGTTTTCCGTGATGGGGATCTCCGCCGGGTCCCCGTAGACCGTGGCCGAGGAGGAAAAGATGATGCGCTTGCAGCCGTGTTTCCGCATCACGTCCGTGAGGGTCAGTGTACCGCCGATGTTGTTCTCATAGTACTCCCAGGGCTTCGCCACGGATTCCCCCACGGCCTTCAGCCCGGCGAAATGGATGACGCAGTCGAAGCGGTGCTCCGAGAACACCCGCTCCAGGGCGGCCCGGTCCCGGACGTCCGCTGCATAGAAGGGGACCTTTTTTCCGGTGAGGGCTTCCACCCGCTCCAGGGCCTTCGGGCTGGAATTGGAGAGGTTATCCAGGCAGACCACCTCATGGCCTTCCTCCAGCAGCACCACCTGGGTATGGGAACCGATATAACCGGCGCCGCCGGTGACCAGGATCTTCATGCTGCAGACCTCCGGTTATTCTACGGTGACGGATTTGGCCAGGTTCCTGGGTTTGTCCACATCCAGGCCCCGGGCCACGCTGATGTAGTATCCCAAAAGCTGCAGGGGAACCACCACCAGGCTGCCCACGAAATGCTCGTCCGCCCGGGGCACGTAGATGGTGAAATTCACCTCGTCCTCCACGCTGTAGTTCCCATAGCTGGTGAGGCCCATGAGGTAGGCTCCCCTGGCCTTGCATTCCGCCATATTGCTGACGGTCTTCTCCAGCAGGGCGCTCTGGGTGAGCACCCCGATCACCAGGGTTCCGTTTTCCACCAGGCTGATGGTGCCGTGCTTCAGCTCGCCGGCGGCGTAGGCCTCCGAATGGATATAGCTGATCTCCTTCATCTTCAGGCTGCCCTCCAGGCTGACGGCGTAATCCAGCCCCCGGCCGATGAAGAACACGTCGTGGGCATGGGAATACTTGGAGGCAAACCACTGGATCCGCTCCTTGTCCTCCAGCACCCGTTCGATCTTCCCGGGCAGCGCCTCCAGCTCCTGTAGGTACCGGGCATATTCCCCGTCGTCCATCCTGCCCCGCACCTTCGCCAGCTGCACCGCGAAGCAGTACATGGCAGCCAGCTGGGCGCTGTAGGCCTTGGTGGTGGCCACGGCGATCTCCGGTCCGGCCAGGGTGTAAAGCACATGCTCCGCCTCCCGGGCGATGGTGGAGCCCACCACGTTCACCACGGCCAGGGTATGGAGGGAGGCCTCCTTCGCCTTCCGCAGGGCGGCCAGGGTATCCGCCGTCTCCCCGGACTGGGAAATGACGATCACCAGGGTCCCGGGATCCAGGGGCAGGTTCCGGTACCGGAACTCCGAAGCCAGCTCCACCCGCACGGGCAGGCCGGTCATATCCTCCAGCACATACTGGGAGACCATGCCCACGTGCCAGGCGGAGCCGCAGGCCGCGATGCAGACGGAGGAGATCTCCCCCAGCAGCGCATCCGTGATCCCCGCGCCGGAGAGGTCGATGCGTCCCTCCTTCACCAGGCTGTTCAGGGTATCCCGAACCGCCTTGGGCTGCTCATGGATCTCCTTGAGCATGAAATGCTCGTAGCCTTCCTTCTCCGCCGCCTCCGCATCCCAGGTGACGGTGGTGAGCTCCAGCCGGATTTCATCCCCGTTCAGGTCGAAGAACTGCACCTGGCCCGGGAGGATCCGCGCGCACTGGAGGTTGCCGATATAATACACCTGGCGGGTATATTTCAGAATGGCGGGAATATCCGAGGCCAGAAAGGACTCCCCTTCCCCCAGACCGATGATCATGGGGGAATCCCGCCGGGCGGCGTAGATCTCTCCGGGATAATCCTTGAACATCAGGGCCAGGGCGTAGGAACCCCGGGTCCGGACCATCATCCGGTTGATGGCGTCCATGGGCCCCAGCTTGTATTTCTTGTAATAATAATCCACCAGCTTGATGAGCACTTCCGTATCCGTGCCGCTGTAAAACTGGTAGCCGTGCCGCAGGAGCTTTTCCTTCAGCTCCTCGAAATTCTCGATGATGCCGTTATGGACCCCCACCACGTCCGATTCCACCGGCCCGGAGGCGGAACCCCGGGCATTGCCGCTCACATGGGGATGGGCGTTGGTCTGGGTCGGCTCCCCGTGGGTGGCCCAGCGGGTATGGCCGATGCCGCAGGTGCCGGGGAGCGCGCGGCCATAGTCCACCTTTTCCGCCAGGTTCCGCAGCTTGCCGGTGGCCTTCACCACTTCCGCCAGCTGGGTGCCGCTGCGCACAGCCAGACCCGCGGAGTCATACCCCCTGTATTCCAGCTTGCTCAAGCCCTCCAGCAGCACCGGCGCTGCCTGGCGGGAGCCGGTATATCCGACGATACCACACATAGGTTTTCCCTCCTTTAAAACTTATAAATTATATCATGAACCGGGAAAAAACTCAATCCGCTTCTCCGGCTTCCCACCGATCCGAAGGGAGGATCGGGCGGCGGCAGACCGGGAAGCCTCCCTCCGGGGCTGTCGGATCGGAAACGGGGGCAGAAATGCCCCATTTTCCCCGGTTTTTGCTTGTTCCCCGCCGCCGGGCATGGTAAAATGAATATTCAATGAACCTGTATGAAACGTGACCGCGGTCATGCGAAGAAAAGGGAGGGGGGAGAAGATGCTGACCTTGATCCTGGGCGGCGCCGGAAGCGGCAAGACCCGGCTGGTATACCGCCAGTTCCGGGAGGCCATGGAGGCAGGAGGGACCGGGCTGGTGCTTCTCACCCCCGAGCAGCAGTCCCACCGGGCGGAGCGGGAGCTGGCCGCCTTCTGCGGCCCCGCCCTCAGCCTCCACGGGGAGGTGCTGAGCTTTACCCGGCTGTACAGCCGCGCCGCGGCGGAGCTGGGCGGCCTGGCAGACCCCATCCCCGACCGGGGAGCCCGTCTGCTGCTCCTGGCCCTGGCCCTGGAGGAGATCGCCCCCCTGCTGCGGCAGTATGGGGATCGGGGACGGCGGGGGGACTGGCTCGTCCAGATGCTGGACGCGGTGGAGGAGCTGGAAAGCTCCCTCACGGAGCCGGAAGCCCTTCTGTCCGCCGCGGAAGCGGCAAAGGGCAGCATTCGGGACAAGCTCTATGACCTGGCCCTGGTGCAGCAGGCCTATCGGGCCGCTCTGGACCGCCGCCTGGGGGACAGCCGGGATCGGATCCGCCGCCTGGCGGATCTGGCGGAGGGCTGCTCCGCCGGTCTGGGCGGGCTTTGGGCGGACGGATTCACGGATTTCACCGCGGCGGAGCTGGAGGTGCTGGACGCCTTTCTCCGCAGGGGCACAGATCTCACCGTCACCCTGCCCCTGCCCGATTGGGCGGGGGAGGAGGACGACGCCTTCCGGCTGCCGGAAAACACCTTCCGGCGGCTCACCCGCCTGGCCTCCCTCCGGGGAACGGAATGCCGCATCCTCCGCTGCGCCGGGGAGCACGACCCGGCCCCCGTCCTTCGGCAGCTGGCCGAGGGGCTGTACCGCTATGGGGAAAAACCCGCCCCCGCGGAGGAAAAAGCGCCCCCCGTGGAGCTGATGCATACGGCGAACTTTTCCGGGGAGTGCCGCTATGCCGCCGCCCGGATCCTGGAGCTGATGCGGGAAGACCCGACCCTGCGCTTCGGGGATTTTGCCGCCGCCGTTCCGGACTATGGGAGCAAGGGGCCGCTGCTGGAGGCCATATTCCGGGAGTACGGGATCCCCTTCTTTGTGGAGGAGACCGTCGGCCTGGGGGATACGGGGCTGGCCGCCTTCGTGCTGGACGCCCTGAACGCCGCCGCGGGCGGCTTTGCCTACCGGGACGTGTTTGCCTGTCTGAAATCCGGTCTGGCGGGGCTCACCCCCGGGGAAACGGACCGGCTGGAAAACTATTGCCTCCTCTGGAACATCCGGGGCGAGGGGACCTGGGGCCAGGACGAGCCCTGGGACCGGCATCCCCGGGGATACGTTTCCACGCGCACGGAGGCGGACGGGCGGGAGCTGGCGGAGGTGGACGCGCTGCGCCGCCGGGCTGCCGCTCCCCTTCTGCGCCTCAGCGGAGCGCTGAAGAAGGCGGAGACCGGAAAGGACTTCCTCATGGCCCTGACGGACTATCTTCTGGCGGCGGATATCCGCACCGGGCTCGCGGTCCGGGCGGAGCGGCTGGAGGCCCTGGGGGATCGGCAGGCCGCCGGGGACTGTCTCCGGCAGTGGGACGCCCTCTGTGCCTGCCTGGATCAGTTCTGGGAGGCTCTGGGGGAAGTACCCATGGAGGCGAAGGATTTCCTGCGCCTGCTGGAGCTGCTGCTCCGGAACCGGGATATGGGCTCCATCCCCGCCGCCCTGGACTGCGTCTCTCTGGGTTCTCCCGGACGGCTCCGGGGGCGGAAGCCCCGGATCCTTCTGCTTCTGGGTGCGGAGGATTCCGCCCTGCCCGGAGCTGAGGATGGAGGCGGCTTCTTCTCGCCGGAGGAGCGGCGGGCCCTGTTCGACCTGGGTCTGCGCCTGGAGCAGGACCGGGAGGAGGGGCTGTCCCGCCGCCTGTACGACCTGTATCAGATCGCCGCCGCTCCCGGGGAGCGGCTGATCGTGAGTTATTCCGGGCAGGACACCCGGCCCAGCCTTCTGCAGAGACGGGCCATGGCCCTTCTGGGGGTCTCCATTGGCCGGGAGGAGGATCTGGGGGAACGGCATCTCTGCGCAGCGCCGGATCCGCTGTTCCGTCTGGCCCTGGCGGGGGGCAGCCGGATGGCCCTGGCCGCCGCACGGGTGACGGATCGGGAACGGCTGGAACGGGTGCGGTCCTCCGCCCTCCGTTCCCGGGGGCGCCTGTCCCCCGCCGCGGCCTCCGCGCTGTACGGGCGGGAGCTGCGCCTCACCGCCTCCCGCACCGAGATCTTCTATACCTGCCGGTACCGGTACTTCCTCCAGTACGGCCTCAAGGCTTCGGAACGGAGGACCGCCGGGTTCCAGGCCCCGGAGCTGGGCACCTTCCTGCATTTCGTCCTGGAAGGCGTTTGCCGGGAAGCCGCCGCCATGGGCGGTTTCCGGGACCTGGACGAGAAGACCCTGAAGGCGCTGACGGAGAAATACACCGAAGAATACGTCCGTCAATACCTCCGCCCCGCCCAGCTGCGGGATCCCCGTTTCCGGTACCTCTTTACCCGCCTGCGCCGGAGCGTGGATCTGATCCTCCGGGACGTGACCGGGGAGCTGGCGGCAAGCCGCTTCACCCCTCTGGACTTTGAGCTGCGCTTCGGCCTGGGTCCGGATGACCTGCCCCCCCTGCGGGCGGGGGACGTGAGCCTGGGCGGCGTTGCGGACCGGGTGGACGGCTGGCTGGACGGGGATACGCTGTATCTCTGCGTTGCGGACTACAAGACGGGAAAGAAGACCTTCAGCCTGACGGACGTATGGTACGGGCTGGGGATCCAGATGCTCCTGTATCTCTTTGCCCTGGAGGCGGACGGGGCGGAGCGCTACGGCGCAAAGCGCATTGTCCCCGCCGGGGTGCTGTACGCCCCGGCCCGGGACCTGTTCCTGGATCTGGCCCGGAACAGCAGCCCGGAGGAGATCGCCAAGGCCCGGCAGAAGGCCCTGCGGCGCAGCGGTCTGCTCCTGGCGGACGTGAAGGTGCTCCAGGCCCGGGAGGAGGGGGACAAGCCCCGGTACATCCCCGTGGCCTATAAGGACGGCGCTGCCACCGGGTCCGTAGCCACCCTGGCCCAGCTGGGCCAGCTGGCAGCCTACGTCAAAAAACTGCTGGAGCGGATGGGCTCCGCCCTCCGCGCCGGTTCCATCCAGGCGGATCCGCTTTGCCGTTCCGGGCAGAACGTACCCTGCGACTGGTGCCCCTACGCCGCCGCCTGCGCCTTCCAGGAGGGTCAGGGGGAGGACGGATACCGGCAGGTCAGGAACCGGCCCGCGGGCGAATTCTGGCAGGAGTTGGGAAAGGAGGCGGCGCAGGATGGCTGATTTTCCCCTCACCCCCGCCCAGCGGGCGGCGGTGGAGCATCGGAACGGACCGCTGCTCATCGCGGCGGGGGCCGGCTCCGGCAAGACCCGGGTGCTGGTGGAGCGGCTCCTGGACCGCATCCTCCGGGACAATCTGGATCTGGACCGGTTCCTGCTCATCACCTATACCCGGGCGGCGGCGGCCGAGCTCCGCAGCCGCATCCAGGATGCCCTGTCCGGGGCCCTGGACCGGGATCCGGGGAGCCTGCGGCTCCGGCGGCAGCTCACCCTGGTGAATCGGGCCTCCATCGGCACCATCCACAGCTTCTGTGCCTCCGTCCTGCGGAAGAACGCCGCCCGCTCCGACCTCCGGCCGGATTTCCGGCAGCTGGAAACGGACGAGGAGGCGGTGATCCGGGGAGAGGTGCTGGACGCCCTGCTGGAGGCGCGGTACGGAGAGATGGAACCGGGCTTCAGCCTGCTGGCGGACAGTCTGGGAAACGGAATGGACGATTCCGCCCTGAAGCAGGCCGTGCTCCGGACCTTCGAGCAGGTTCAGTCCCACCCGGATCCCGAGGCCTGGCTCCGGGAGCAGTGGGAAGCTCCGGTCCCCCAGGGGGACGTTGCGGAGACGCCCTGGGGCGCCCTGCTTCTTTCCTCCGCCCGGCGGCGGGGGGAATTCTGGCTCCGCCAGCTGGCGGCCGCCCGGGAGAGACTCCGGGAGGAGCCCCGGCTGGAGGCGGGTTACGGCCCCTCCCTGGACGGGGCGGCCCGCTCCATAGAAGCCTTTCTCACCGCTTTGGACGCAGGCTGGGATGCCGCCCATGCGGCGGGCCCCATCGAATATCCCGCGCTGCGGGGACCCAGAGGGATGGGCGATCATCCCCTGGCTCTGGAGATCAAGGCCCTGTGGGACCGGTGCAAAAAGCGCATGAAGCCGGTCACCGAGCTGTTCTCCGATTCCAGCGAGGCGCACAACGAGGATTTCCGGGCGGTCCGGCCGATATCGGACGCCCTTTTCCGCCTGACGGCGGACTTCTCCCGGGCCTACGGGGAGGAAAAGCGCCGCAGGAACGTGCTGGATTTCTCGGATCTGGAGCATCTCACCCTCCGCCTGCTCACGGAGGAAAACGGCGCTCCCTCTCCCCTGGCCCAGGAGCTCTCCGGGCAGTTCGAGGAGATCCTGGTGGACGAATACCAGGACTGCAACCGGGTGCAGGAGCGCATTTTTCAGGCGATTTCCCGGTCGGGACAGAACGTCACCATGGTGGGAGACGTGAAGCAGAGCATTTACCGTTTCCGCCTGGCAGACCCCAGTCTGTTTCTGGAAAAATACGCCGCCTACCGGGATGAACCTGGCGCAGACCAGGGGCGGCGGGTACTGCTCCAGGAGAATTTCCGCTCCGACGCGGGGATCCTCCGGGGGGTGAACCAGCTGTTTTCCCGCATCCTCACCCGGGAGCTGGGAGAGCTGGACTACGGGGAGGCCGAAGCGCTGATCCCCGGTGCCGGAGCTCCGGATACGCCCGGCAGCTTCGAGCTGCGCCTGGCGGAAACCAGCGGGCCCGGTCTGGAGGCGGAGGCGGAGGCGGTCAGCCTCCGGGTGGTCCGGCTCCTGGAGGAAGGGATCCGGGTGAAGGAGGAAAACGGAGAGCGGGACCTTGTGCCCGGAGACATCGCCATTCTCCTGCGGGGAGCCAGGGACCGGGATCGGATCTTCGCCGCCGCCCTGGAACGCCGGGGCATCCCCAGCGTCTGCCTCAAGGGGGGAGAAAGCTTCACCCAGCGCCGGGAGGTGGTCTGGGCCCTGAGTCTGCTGCAGATCATCGACAATCCCCGGCAGGATATCCCTCTGGTGGCCGCTCTGCGCAGCCCGGTATGGGGTTTCTCCGCGGATCAGCTGGCCGCCCTGCGGTCCGGCTCCCGGGAAGGCTGCCTCTATGACGCCCTGACCCTCCGGGGGGAGAAGGATCCCCTGTGCGGAAGGGTTCTCCGGGACCTGGAGGATTTCCGGCTCCTGGCCGCCGATCTGCCCGCAGACCGGCTCCTGACGGAGCTGTATGCCCGCACCGGTCTGCCCGCCGCGGCGGAAGCCCGGGAGAAGGGTTCTTCCCTCTGGCTGGAGGAGCTGGTGCGCTGCGCCCGGGACCTGGGGCAGGCCGGATATCGGGGACTGTTCCGGTTCATTCTGCGCCTCAGGGAGGCGGAGGAGCGAAAGGTGAGCTCCGTTTCTCCCGGAATCAACGGCAGCGGGGTGCGGATCACCACCATGCACGATTCCAAGGGACTGGAATATCCCGTGGTGATCCTGGCGGATCTGGGCAGGCAGTTCCACCGGGCGTCGAAGGACGGTCCCATCCTCATCCATCCCCGTCTGGGGGCGGGCTGCCGGCGCCGGGATCCGGACCGGGGCATCGTATACGATACCCTTCCCCGTCTCGCGGTGCTGGAGCAGCTCCGGCGGGAGAATCTCAGCGAGGAGCTGCGGGTCCTGTATGTGGCCATGACCCGGGCCAGGCAGAAGCTGGTGGTTTTCCTCCGCTGCCAGGATCGGGTAAAAACCCTGACCAACCTGGGGCTTTGGGCCTCCGATCCCATCGATCCCCAGGCTCTGGCGGACTGCACCTGCATGGGGGAATGGGTCATGATCGCCGCCCTGGCCCAGGGGGGACAGGGTCCCTGGGCGCTGCTGCCCGCAGAGCTGCCTCCGGAAGACGAGGCGGCTCCGCCGCCGGCCGCATCTCCGCCCCAGGAGGATTCCGGCGATCCGGAGGCGGCGCTCCGGGCCGTGCTCAGCTGGCGGTATCCCTTTGAAGCGGATATCCGCCTTCCCTCCAAGCTCACCGCCACCTCCCTGCGGGAGACCGTGCGTCAGGCGGAAGCCGGGGAGGCGGCAGAAGAGCTCCGGCGGAACGGAACCTCCGCTTCCGGAACAGCGTCCAAGGAACTGAAGCTTCCCGCCTTTCTTTCCGGGGAAAGCGCCCTTACCCCCACGGAGCGGGGCACCGCGCTGCACCTGGCCATGCAGTACGCCCGACCGGAAGCCTGCCGGGATCCGGAGAGCGCCGCCGCCGAGGTGGAACGGCTCCGGGAGAAGCGCTTCCTGCGGCCGGAGCAGGCCGCGGCGGTGGATCCCCGAAAGCTGAGCGACTGGTACGCCTCCCCCCTGGGCAGACGGGTCCTGGCGTCGCAGGGGGTACACCGGGAGTTCAAGTTCTCCCTGCTGGCGCCCGCATCCCTGCTGGATCCTGCGGGGCGGGGGGAAATCCTGCTCCAGGGCGTGGTGGACTGCTGGCTGGAGGAGCCGGAGGGCATCACCGTGATCGACTATAAAACCGACCGGGTGAGCCGGTCCGGGCAGGCTACCCGGGCGGCGGAATACGCTCCCCAGCTCCGGGCTTATGCCTGGGCGCTGGAGCGGATCACCGGCAAAAAGGTAAAGGATACCTATCTCTATTTCTTCTCCACAGGAGAGGCGATCCGGCTGGAGCCGGGAAAGGAGTAAAGCGATGGATATGCGGATCTTGGACGGCGCGATGGGCACGGAGCTCATGAAACGGGGCTACGGCTCCAGTCCCTTCCCGGAGGAGGTGAACCTCATCGCCCCGGAGGTGGTGCAGGAGATCCAGCGGGCCTACGTGGAGGCAGGCAGCCAGGTGCTCTACACCTGCACCTTCGGCGTCAACCGCCGCCGGGTGCGGGGCTGCACCGTGGAGGAGGTCACCGCCGCTGCCATAGCCAACGCCAGGGCCGCCGCGGAGGGCCGGGCGGAGGTCTGGCTGGACGCGGGGATGCTGGGCGCTTTCCTGGAACCCCTGGGGGATCTGCCGGAGAGCGAGGCGGAGGACATGTACGCCCAGTTTTTCCGGGCAGGCCGGGAGGCGGACGGGATCATCCTGGAGACCTTCTTCGATCTGCATGAGCTGCTGCTGGCTGTGAATACCGCCCGGAAGGTCTGTCCCGAGCTTCCGGTCCGGGCCACCATGACCTTCCAGCCCACGGGACGCACCTTCACCGGAGCGGATATTCCGGAGGTTGCCCGGGAGCTGGAGGCTGCGGGCGCCGCCGCCATCGGCATGAACTGCTCCTTCGGGCCCCAGGAAGCCCTTCCTCTGGTCCGGCAGTTCCAGGAATGCAGCCCCCTGCCCCTGATCGTCAAGCTGAATGCCGGGACGCCTGATCTGAGCACCGGGATCTATCCTCTGGATCCGGCAGCCTACGCGGAGGCCATGGTCCCCATCCTGGACCTGGGTATTTCCTACGTGGGCGGCTGCTGCGGCACGACGCCGGACTATATCCGCGCCCTCCGGGCGGTGTGCAGATGAACCCGGCAGCCATCCTCTTCACCCTTCTCACCGCGGCGGCGGCCCTGCTGCTCCTGTGGCGGGGCTGGAACGGACGTCCCGCCCGTCTGGAGCCCGGCTGGGATCGGGATGGGCTGGAGGCGGAGCTGACCCGGTTCCATACCCCGACGCCCCTTGCCCGGAAGGATCTCCTTCCCATGCTGGTGATCACCGCCGCCTATGCCGCCGTGGCCTTCTGGGGCCTGGGGGACCGGAAGGGGCCGGTGGAATGGCAGCTTTTCAGCCGTTCCGGGGACCAGGCCGTCGTCGCCCTGGCGGAGGAGACGGAACCGGGCCGCATCGCCTACTTCACCGGCCCGGAAGCCGGCACCTACCGGCTGGAGGGCAGCGCGGACGGGGAGAACTGGACCAGGCTGGGCGAGCTGGATCAGACCTACGCCCAGGTGCTCCGGTGGAAGGACCTGGAGCCTGAGGTGGACATTCCGGTGAAATTTCTCCGGGTCCGGGCCAACGCTGTCCGTATGCACCTGGGGGAGCTGGCGGTCTGGGACCGGGAGGGGAACCGAATCTCCTTCGAGGAAGAAAGCCCGCTGACGGACGAGCAGGAGCTGGTGCCGGAACGGTTCAGCTATCTGAATAGCACGTATTTCGACGAGATCTACCATGCCCGCACCGCCTGGGAGCATATCGAGGGGGTCTGGCCCTATGAGATCACCCATCCCCCCCTGGGGAAGATCCTCATCGGCGTGGGCATCCGCCTGTTCGGCATGACGCCCTTCGGCTGGCGCTTTATCGGCGTCCTTTTCGGGATCCTCATGCTGCCGATCCTCTTTATCTTCCTGAAGAACATGACCGGGAGCACCCGGGTCTCCTCCTGCATGACGGCGGTGTTCGCCTTCGATTTCATGCATTATACCCAGACCCGCATCGCCACCATCGACACCTACAGCGTGTTCTTCATCCTGCTCATGTACTATTTCTTCTACCGATATTTCACCCTGCCCTGGAACGCCCCGGTGAAGAAGGGGCTGCGCTGGCTCTTCCTCAGCGGTCTGTTCTTCGGCCTGGGGGCGGCCTCCAAGTGGACCGTAGTCTTCGGCGGCATCGGCCTGGCCCTGCTCTGGAGCGTGCGGCTGGGGATGTGCCTGCGCTGGCGGCGCATCCACGGGGCGCGGGACAGCCTGCATGATTACGTTGCCCCCACGGTGCTTTGGAGCATTCTGTTTTTCGTGATCGTTCCCCTGGCGGTATATATCCTGGCCTATATCCCCTACGCCAGGCCCAAGGGCGTCAACAGCATTTTCAGTCTGGACTATTTGCGCATCGTGTGGGATAATGCAAAGTACATGCTGAACTACCACGGGAAGCTGGACGCCACCCATCCTTACCAGTCCTCCTGGTATATGTGGATCCTGGACCTGCGGCCCATTCTCTATTATCTGGAGTATATGGACGGGGATCTTCGCTCCGCCTTCGCCGCTTTCGGCAATCCCCTGTTCTGGTGGACGGGGCTGGGCGCCGTGATCTGTCTGGGAATCAAGGCGGTGCGGGGAGACCGGCTGGCCCTGGTGCCCCTGCTGGGCTGGATCGCCTGTCTGGCTCCCTGGATCGGCGTCACCCGCTGCGCCTTCATCTATCATTACTTCCCCTGCACCCCCTTCCTGGCCCTGGCTCTGGGCCGGCTGGGCGCAGATCTGGAAAAGCGGCGGCCGGACAGCCGCTGGTCTCTGGCCCTGGCCGGAGGCTGCCTGCTCCTGTTTGCCCTGTTCTATCCGGTACTCAGCGGCATGATTGCCCCGGGCTGGTATGAACACGGCCTGCTCCGCTGGTTCGGCGGACTTTGGCCCTTCTGATCGGATCCACCCTTTACTTTAGTGAGTGTGAAAGAATGAAAAAACTCGGCATTCGGATGCTGTCCCTGCTTCTGATCCTGCTCCTGACCGCCTCCCTGGTCCCCGCCGGGGCGGTCAGCTCCAGTTACAGCGTTTCCGGCCCCTATGGGGAGAGCGTGTACTACGAAAACCTGAAAAACCTCACCCTGACGGGAGACTACCGGACGGATCTGGTGAACGTGGCGCTCACCCAGGTGGGTTATCACGAGGGGGCGAACAGCCGGGACCGGCACGGAAACAACTGGTATTCCGATGGAAACTGGACGGAGTACGGTTACTTCGCCCAGCTGGACGGCTATGCCTGGTGCGCCATGTTCATCTCCTGGTGCGCCCGTCAGGCCCGGATCCCCGGCAGTCTGATCCAGAATTCCAACGTTGCCCGGGCCTATTCCTTCGGTCTGCCTTTCTACCCCCGGGAGGAATACAGTCCCCGCACCGGCGACATCGTCTTCTTCGCGGAGAAGGGCCACGTCTGGGATCACGTGGGCATCGTCCTGGGCATCCGGGAGGGCTGGATGTACACCATCGAGGGCAACGCCCGGAACGCGGTGCGCATCAAACGTTATGAGCCGGACGATGAATACATCCGGGGTTACGGCGTATATGACCAGACCGACCCCGTGGAGGACCTGGTGCAGCGGAAAAGACTGTACCTCCTGCACTACGACCTGAACGGGGGCGAGGGCAAGCGGGTAGACCAGGTGGCTCTGGAGGGAAATACCCTGGGCCTGTACCCCAACGAGCCGGACGAGCCCAATCCGGATTCCGACGAGGAGCCGGAAAACCAGCACTGGTGCTGGAAGGAAGGCTGCGAATTTGAGGGCTGGTATATCCGGCGCAGTGCGGACGGCAAATGGCTCACGGAAACCCAGGGCTGGCAGAGCAGCCGGAGCATTCGGGAGAACGGCTGCGCCCGCAAGGTCTACGGGGACGGGGAAGGCTTCACCATGGACGGAACCTGGTCCGAGGAGGACTTCGGCGAGTTCACCCTATACGCCGTCTGGCGGAACGGGGAGACCGGAGTCCGGGAGGAGGAAAGCGCCTATATCGTCCGCTATGACAGCCAGGGCTGGGGCAATCCCTTCCGGGACCTGCCGGAGGACAGCGTCTATTATTCTCCGGTGAAGCATCTCGTTCAGCGTGGACTGCTGAACGGCGTATCGGATAACCTTTTCGGCTCCGACTCCTCCCTCACCCTGGTGCAGTTCCTGGCCCTGCTCCACCGCTCCGCCGGCTCCCCCGCCGCTCCTGACGTATCCCTGCCCTATGGGGACGTTTCCCGGGAGGATTGGTTTTATCCCGCCGTATGCTGGGCCTGGCAGACGGGCTGCATTCCCGACGGAGCCCGTCTCCGTCCCGATACCCCGCTCTCCCGGGGAGAGTTCCTCAACCGGCTGTATGCCTTTGCCGTCAACTCCGGAAGATCCGATCCGGTCCCGGATTGGGACAGCGATCTGTCCCAGTACCGTTCCCTGCTGGCCAACCGGGAATCGGATACCGCCGTGGAACTGAAGGCCGTGGTCTGGGCCCAGAAGTCCGGCCTGCTTCGGGTATGGAGCATCCCCCTCTCGGATCTGATCGTCCGGAACCGCATCACCCGGCTGGAGGCCTTCGGTCTCCTGGCCTGGTATCTGGAGCGCAAAGCATAAGGGCGTCCCGGAACGCCTTGATAAGTTATCCAGAAAAATACAGATAAAACGACAAGAACGGAAAGGAGCACATCTATGCCGAATCTGGATCTGAAATTCTACTCCTATCGCTCCCCCAAGAAGGGGTACAGCTGGGAAACGCCCCCCGCAAAGATTCCGGAGAGCGAGATCGCCGAAACCGTGAGCACCCAGGTGCTGGTCATCGGCGGCGGCATCAGCGGCCTGGCGGCCGGCGCCCGGTGCGTGGACATGGGGCTGAAGGTCGTCTGCCTGGACAAGAACGAGAAGCTGCGCGCCCTAGCGGGCCAGATCGCCGCGGTGAACAGCCGGGTCATGGCGGAAAAGGGCATCGTCATCGACAAGAAAATGCTGGCCGCGGACTGGCTGAAGATGAGCGGCAGCCGGGTGCAGGAGGATCTGCTGTGGCTCTTCCTGAACCGGAGCGCCGAAGGCTTCCACTGGATGCTGGATCTGGCGGGAGACTGCCTGGAGGTGGGCGTGTACGAAGCCTATAAGGGCCTGATGTTCACCGAGTATCCCGGCACCCACCACATCTTCAAGAAGCGGGACAGCACCAAGTACACCAACTTCGGCGGCGGCATGCTGGCCTGCGAGATCCTCCAGACCGAGCTGCTGGATAAGGGCGGCACCCTGCTGCGCGGCACCACGGCGCTGTATCTGGAGAAGAACGACGCGGGCCGGGTAACGGGCTGCATCGCCAAGTGCGCGGACGGGAAGTATCGCCGGTATGAAGGCTCCCGGGCCGTGGTGGTCGCAACGGGCGACGCCTCCGAGGATCCGGAAATGATGGCGGCCTTCTGCCCCATCGGCCTGCGGGCTCCCTCCAAGTTCCCCCGTCCCGGCAACACCGGCGACGGCCAGAAGATGCTCTACTGGGCCGGAGCCGCCCTGGACAATCCGGAATGGGCCCCCACCATCCACGCCCTCGGCGGCTGCGGCTTCCAGGGCTTCTTCCTCCATGTGAACCGGCTGGGCAAGCGGTTCATGAACGAGGATACCTGGATGCAGGCGAAATCCGTCCGCGTTCTCATGCAGCCCGGCGGAGACTTCGCCTTCAGCGTTTTCGACAGCAAGTATCTGGACGAAATGGCGGACCGCTTCAGCGAGCTGGGCGGCCAGGGCATGATGCCCCTCAGCGTGGTGGGCGATTCCTTCAACCGGGAGCGGATGGTCATGTCCATGAAGCGCTACATGGAGCAGGGCAACGCCTTCGAGGCGGACACGCTGGAGGAGCTGGCGGCCAAGATCGAGGTCCCGGCGGAGAACCTGCTGGCCACCGTGAAGCGGTATAACGAGATCGTGGCCTCCGGAGACGACGTGGACTTCGGCAAACGGACCAGGCTCCTCACCAGCATCGAGAAGGGCCCCTTCTACGCGCTGAAGTGGGGTCCCCAGCTGCTGGACGTGTTCGGCGGCGCCCAGGTGACCACCGACCTGCAGGTCCTGGGTCCCGACGCCAATATCATCCCCGGCCTCTATGCCACGGGCAACGCCGCGGGCGGTATGTACGCCGTGGACTATCCCCTGCTGCTGAACGGCAACAGCTACGGCCGCGCCCTGGCCTACGCCATGCAGCTGGGCGACGTGCTCAGCAAGCCGGAATAAACCGTTCTCCCCGGAACAGACCATAATCACAAGTGCTCGCGGCCCTTACGGGTCCCGCGAGCACTTTGCATATTTTCTTATCCTTCCTCTCCGGGATCGGCGGGTGCTTCCCATGCCCCGCAGGGCAATTCGTGCAGGACAAAGAACCGTCCCCCTATCTTACGATCAGGCCGTCTTTGGGAAGGCTGGAAAAAGGGAGTCATTTTACCTTAAACTGACATGCAAGCTGGTAACTATCTCCTGTTACTTCATCATGCACCCAAGTGCTGAATCTATATGTTCCTTCTGGTAATTGTATTGGTGAATTATCTTTCGCACCCCAAGTAATCAGACCTGTTTTAACGTCAAACTGCATTGGAGAAAACCGATATAAGGAATGCTCGTTAATCCCATACGATTTTTCCGTACCTTCATTCCAATCATATTGCATAGTAGGCCAAGTATGGATTCTATTGACTGCATACCATATCCCATCCGCAAGCATATCCAAACGGTACATAGCACCACCGCTCGTCTGATTTGAATTGTTGCTTGTCACTTTAATCTCAATATTGTCTCCCTTGGCATATACCTCTTTCGTAGGAAAGCAGGAGAACAACTCACCTTTGTAAAAATCTTCTTCTTGTGGTGTTGTATTCAACTGAACAGCCTTAATTGTATGCTCAAATTCATTAACATAATCTGCTGTCAATTGAAAAGCGACATTGCTCTTTGAAGTATAAACAATAGCATCACTTCCATACAAGTCATTCAAGAGCGCATTGAGGTTTGCTTTTTCCTTACTTACTTTACCTCCCGATGAAGCACAGCCAATCATAACGATTGCCAGAATCAGAAGCAAACTGATTACAATGATAATCTTCTTTTTCATCTTGAAAACCTCCTTTTGCGTGTTGAAGACCTTGGATTTCGGTCTGAGCATACAATTTGACGTCGCGTCAATGTCAAGGGTTTTTCCGAAATTTTCTGATATTTCCTGCTTTTTCGCGTAAAAAGAGCTGCGGTCCGATGGATCCGCAGCTTCTTTGTGTCATGCTCACGCCGCCGTCAGCACCCCATCCTTCATGCGAAGGACCAGATCCGCCGCCTCCGCCACCTCCGGATCGTGGGTCACCACGATCACGCAGCGACCCTCCTCATGGGCCAGGCGGCGGAGGATCTCCATGACGATCCTTGTGTTTTCCCCGTCCAGGTTCCCCGTGGGCTCATCCGCAAGCAGCACCGGCGCACCGCTGCACAGGCTCCGGGCAATGGCCACCCGCTGCTGCTCGCCGCCGGAGAGGGCGGAGGGGAAACGCTTGTGCTTACTCTCCTCGATCCCCACCTTCACCAGGGCCTCTGCCGCCCTGATCCGGGCCTCATTCTCCGGGATGCCCTGCATCTCCATGGGGAGACAGACGTTCTCCCGTACAGTCAGCAGGGGCAGGAGGCAGAAGGCCTGAAAGATGATGCTGACTCCCTCCCGGCGGTATTTGTCCAGGTCCAGGGTTTTCAGATTTTGCTCCCCCAAGACCACGTCCCCTTCCCCGGGGACGTCCAGCCCCGCCAGCATGCTCAAGAGGGTGCTCTTCCCGCTCCCGCTGGGGCCCACCACGGCGTACAGCTTGCCAGATTCAAATTCGTAACTCGCGTGCTTCACTACCGGGGAAGATCCGCCGGGATAGGTGTAGCTGACGTTTTCCAAAGTAAGTGCGGCCATAAAAACCCTCCTTATTCTCGTAGATGCCTCCGGCGTTCCCTGCCGTTGGCGTGACTTTTTCCGATAATAAAGTTTGCCTCCGGCGGCCCGATTTCTCTCACGCGAGAGAAATCGGGGAAAGAGCGCGGCAGGGGCGTACCCCTGCACCCCGGTGCGGCGGGCGCTGAAGCGAAGGGGGCACTGACGCGACGGGGAAAAAGCGGACGGTATATCCGCCTCTGCGCCGCTGACTAAACTTCGGGCAACGCTCGTTTGCTTTTTAGGGTGCCCTTCGCCGCACCGGCGCAGGGATTCGACCTATCCAGCCCTCTGGCGGCTGCATCCCCGCATATGTCACCTGGTCCCGTTATTCCGCGCAGAACTCCCGTCCGTCGTCTCTCGTCAAAGCTCCTGGAGAAGCGTACGCTTCTCCAGGAAGAGGAGGAGCAATCGAGCACTTGCAAGTTTTCCCGGCTCCTTCGCTAACCGGGAAAACGAAGCCTGCGAGATTTGCGACGACGAGGCGGAGCCCCTTTCGTCGTCAGGGAGGGTTTCCAAAGGGGACCGCATTTCCCATAATCCCGGCGAAGCGTATGCTTCGTCGGGAAGAGGAGGAGCGACCGAACGCCTGCAAGCTGGCGCGGCTCTTACATAAACCGCGTCAGCGCAGCCCGCGAGGTCCGCGACGACGAAGGTCCCCTTTGGTGCGCCTTTGGTGACTTTCCCCGCATTGGGAAAGTCACGCCCCCGGCAGGGGTCCTGTCGGCGAGGCGGCTTTCAGATCAGGAAAGCCTTTTCGTATTTTATTCCTTTGCCTGCAGCTGCTCCAGCACCCGCTTCCTGGCGCAGAGCCAGGCGAAGACCCCGCTCCCCAGACCGCAGGCGGCCAGGTGGGCGGCCAGGTAGATCGCAAAGGGGACGATAACCTCGCTCAGCTCCGGACGCAGGATCACCAACACCATGGCGATCCCCAGCACCAGCCCCGCCAGGGCGCACAGTACCTGGGCCATGGTGTACAGGAGCACGCATTCCTTCGCTCTCACCCCCAGAGCCCGGAGGATGCTGATCTCCCGGGACCCGTGGAGCACGATGAGCCCCGGCAGCACTCCGCCCAGGAGCAGGGCTGCGGCCACCGCCAGGGGATAAAGGGCCTCGATCAGCCGGTGGATCTTGTACATCCGGTCTGCGTAGGAGGTGTCCATGGAGAACTTTACCGTGCTCCAGCTCTTTTCCAGTTCCTCCTGCACATATTCCTTGAATTCTGCGGCCCGATGGTAGTCCACCAGGGTATATTCCGCGATGTCCAGCTCAAACTTCGGGATCATGAACATCAGCTGACGGTGAGCCTCAACCGGAAGGAATGCCGTCTGATCCAACCGATTTGACCGGATGATCCCCACCACCCGGAAGAAGGGGCGGCGGGCGTCCCGCCGGTCCATGGCCGTCTCCCCGGGCTTCAGGGGATTCTCTGTATTGATCAGATGCTCCAGCCAGTTTTCTTCGTTGATGCGCACCATGTCCCCAAGACCCACGCCCAGGCCTGCCGCATGGGAGGCGTACAACACCAGGACCTTTTCGTCCGTATTCATCGCCTTTTCCGCATCCCAGCTCTCCAGCCACTCCACGGGCTCCGTTACCTGGCGGTCCAGCCGGTTGGAAAGGATGATTGTGGCGGGTTCCATTTCGATCAATCCCTTGTCGAGGACACACTCATAATACGGATCCCGCAAATAACCGCTCTCCGCAAAATTCTGCGCCCGGGTATAGCTCATCCCCCCGGAGAATACCGGCTTTATTTCCACCTTCCGATACAGTTCGGCATAGCTGCCCCGAAGCACGGTCACCAGGCCGAAGGCAAAGGCCAGGAGCAGCGCCAGCGCCAGGCTCAACAGGCTCCGCCCCGCGTTCCGCCCCAGAAGGCGGCGGAGATACCGCCCGCCCCAGCTGCGGCTCCGGCTGCCGCCGAGACCGGCGTATCCCTCATCAGTCATCCGCCTTGCGGGGGACGGCGGCTGACAGCTTCCCCCAGGGGAAGCCAGGGTACTGATCTCTCCTGCATTCCATTCTTCACCCCTGCCTCCTCCGTCCTGCGTCCCCGCTGTGCGGTCTGCCTTCCCTTGGGGGAAGGTGGCGCGAAGCGCCGGATGAGGGACTTCATTGCTGTGTGCAGCATATTCCCGTACCCGCTCCTTCCTTCTTGCCCCGTCCCCGCTGAGCAGCTCCAGGACGCTCCGGCGGCGGATGAGCAGGATCCCGCCCCAGGCGAAGGCCGCCAGGACCAGGAGAAAACCGAATGCCCCCAGAATATATAGCGCCGGACCGGCAGGAGTGTGCATGGCGATCTCGTCCATGGCCTCAGCCTGGGACTCCACGATCTGCCGCAGGCTGAACACCCGGGCGGCTATCGCCCCCACGACGGCGGACACGCCCCCCAACAGCAGGAAGGGGATATACAGCTGCAGGGACGCCCCCCGCTTAGGCATGCCCAGGGCCCGGCAGATGGCGTATTCCCGCTTCTTCCGCCCGATGAACAGCCACACCGTCAGCAGCAGAGCGAACACCGCCGCTCCCGCGAAGATCACCAGCTTCACCAGGGCAATGCTCCGTGACTGCATCAGCTCTTCCCCGATCTGGGACCAGCCCCCGTCGCTGAACACGTAGCTCAGTCCCATTTCCTCCACCATGGGGAGGCATTCCCGCATAAACGGAATGATCTCCTCCGCGTCGTCGATGACAAAGCTCACTTCGCTGGGCTTGAATTCATGGCCCTCCATGTTCCGGCATTCCGGGAGGAATGCCGTGGGGACGAAGATTGCGTTATTCGACCAGCACCAGAACCGGTCCTTGAATACATGCTTTCCCTCGTTCAGGTCCCGCCAGGAGCCGATGATTGTAAAGGATTGTGTGGTATATTCCGTATTCTGCCGTCCCCGGGTCACCGCCACCGCCCCCAAAGGGGCGTACTGTTCGCTGAGGTAGTTCCCCAGGTCCAGGGTGATGCTGTCCCCGATCTTCAGCCCGCTCATTTCCAGAAAATCCGTACTCACCACACATACGGGCTGCCCCGCGTCCGCCGGGGTGATGAAGCGGCCCTCGGCGCAGAGCATCCGCCCCTCCGCCGCCCGGCGCTGGGCGGCCATGTCGTCTCCATACACCACATCGAAGGTATGCACGTCCTCGTTGGTCACCCGGATGAGCTCCCGCAGGTCGGCGAATTCGTCGGTTTCCAGCCAGTTTTCCGGCAGGCAGGTGAGATCGGTAACGTAGGGCCACCAGCCCTTGAGGCTGTCGTCCCCCATGTCAAAGGTATGGGCGTAACCGGAGGGGTACTCGTCCTCCAGGCCGGGCGCCGGACTGATATCCCGTGTCTCGCGGTTGTTTCGCAGCACCATCAGGACCCGCTGCCCGGGTCGGAGGTCTTTCATGTCTTCGGAGAAGATCAGATTATCGATATTGACCATAGTTGTTCGGTAGCTGTCATTGACTACATCCCAAAACCTCTGCTCAACACCCCGGCTTGGTTCCCAGAAATGCCGTTCACGGTAGTCTTCCTTCATGGTGGTCAGATAAACGGACTGCTGCTCCTGATCCATCAGCCAGGCCGGGTCCCCTGCCAGAACCTCCACATTCTCCAGGGTCACGTACTCGCAGTTGTCCACATAGGGCATGGCAAGGTTGGCAAGGCCGCTGCGTTTCTCATAATGGAACAATTCGGTCTGATAGCGGTATGTCACCGTACCGGTGAGAATACAGCGGGCATTGTAGGGATAATAGTGCCCGTCCGTATCCAGACGCACGAAGTCCGGGGAGACCCCGGCGGTGAGAAATCGCGTATCCACCCGGGAGATATGGGGCATGGCGCTCAGCTTCTGCAGGATATCCGCCCCCAGGCTCAGCTGGTGATTGTTTTCATAGGTCAGCGCCGGGTCGCTCTCCCAGATCTTCTCCCCATAGGTCTCCGTCCGCCCCGTCTCGTCCGTGAGGAGGAAAAAATCATAGATGGAGGTATTCACAGGTACAGCCTGCTCCTCCACCGTCAGCACACCCTGGTACTTTCCCTTTGCCTCCCGGTACTCCCGGTCCGAAACGGCGTATTCCGAGAGGTTGTACAAAAACAGGAACGCCGCCGCTGCCAGGAGCAGCAGCGTCACGGCGGTCTTCACTGGACTTCGGTACAGGGATTTCAGTCCATTTTTCATCTGCGTTGTCCCTCCCTTGCGGTACAGCTCCGCTTGGGTGCCAGTGCGGATCAGGGTAAACACCAGCGCCTCCCCGCGGATATGATAGATCAGCAGCCACCCCGGCTGCACCGTGCACTCCCGGTACCCGGACCATTCCCCGGTGAGGGGGCGGTCACGGGCTTCCGCCGGAAGAGGCTCCCCCGCCGCCAAGGCCAGGATCACTTCCTCCATAGGCTGCATGTCCCGCCCCGCCTGCCTGGCCCGCCGGTAATCCCGCTTGAATTGGGGCGTCGTCTTGACGATGTACGGCATGCTCAGTCGTTCAGATCCCGGAGCAGCTCTTTCGGGTCCTGATAGCCCTGGATATCCGGATCCCGGGAAATGCGCAGAGCCTCCCGCATAGCCGCCGCCGTTTCCCGGGTGGGTTGATCCCGCCGGATCTCAAAGGGGATGCGGTTCTCCCGCACCGCCTGGCGGAAAAACACGGTGATGGCGGTGGTCAGGCTCATCCCCAGATCGCTGAACAGGCTCTCGGCCTGGGCTTTCAGATCCGGATCGATGCGGACGCTGAGATTGGCTGTATTCGGCATTTGTTCATCTCCTCCTTTTTCTGTATTATAATTGCGTTACATTGTAATTGCAATACCCATTCTTTGCCTCTGCATCAGCCGGTCTATCCCCCTCCATGAGGCGGGGAAACCCGGCGAAAAGGGGCAAAAAATTCCCGCACCCGAAGGGGTGCGGGATTCTGGTCATATTCCGTTTTCAGAGATAATACGGATTCGGCTTGAACAGCAGGATGATGAGGTCCACGAACCAACCGATACCGAACAGGCCGCCGGTCAGAAGGTAGAGGATGCCCATGCCGAACCGTTCCTCATAGAATTTGTGTACGCCGATGGTACCGAAAAACAGGCAGAGAAGGAAAGCAATCCACTTGTTCTTCTCCCTGCGATAAGGGGCGGACGGGGTATACCGGTTCTGTGCAGGACCGTATTCGGACGGCTCGTATGCCTGGGGCGCATAGACGGCGCGGTCCTGGGACGGTCTGATCTGTTCCACCGGCATTCCGCAATAGGCACAGCTGGGCGCGTTTTCCTCCAGCGGCGCCCCGCAATGGCTGCAAACGTTCATCAGCCCCACTTGATGGTATAGCCGGGGAATGCCTGCTCGAAGATCCGGGTGATCTCCTCCGTGAAGCAGAAGCGCAGGACAAGGGCCCCCGCCACCAGGAGAAGGATGCCGATGACCAGCAGGATCAGGTGGGCCCGGGCCAGGCTCCGCCGGGCGATCTTCCGGCATACGCCGCAGGCCCAGAGGATGCTGAGGATCAGGCCGATGACGGGGATGTTCATCAGGAACAGCTGCACCGCCATGCCGATCCCACTCATGGGGGCATAGGGGCTCTTCCGTCCGGGCCGGGGCTCTCCCCCCTCCGGCGCAGCGCCCGAACGGCCTCGTCACTGAGTTCCGCCGGAGCAA
>CAMVBX010000009.1 GCA_947165825.1 uncultured Clostridia bacterium | reverse complement strand
CATCATCGATACGCTCACGGCGGTATTCTGGAGGCAGACGGGTATACCCAGACGGACGATGGTGCCCAGGATGCGCTTATCCGGCTTGAAGCTTACGGGCTTGAAGTCGAAACCGAAGGCCTCCCGACGGCGATACAGGTAGATGATGGATACGATGAAGGAGAAGGCCTGGCCGATGACCGTAGCCAGGGCCGCCCCCTTGGCCCGCATATTCATCCCCGCAACGAATACCAGGTCCAGGATCAGGTTCATCACCGCGGAAATGGCCACGAAGTACAGGGGACGCTTAGAATCCCCCAGGCCCCGCATGACGTAGCTGACGATGTTGTACCCGAATACGAAGAACATGCCGAAGCCGCAGACCCGGCAGTAATCCACCGCCTCCTGGAAGGACTCCGGCGGGGTGTTCATCAGACGGTTATACTGGGTGGCGAAGAGGACGCTCACCAGGGTGGCCAGGATGGAAAGGCTCAGGATGAAGGAGAACATGTTTCCGATCACCTTGCTCAGGCGGCCGTGCTCCCCGGCACCCACGGTCTGGGCTAGAACGACGGTGCCCGCCTGGGCGAAGCCCACGGCGATGAACATGAAAAAATGCATGAATTCGCCGCCGATGCTCACGGCGCTGAGCCCCCCGGCGCCCACGAACTGGCCCACGATGATCATGTCCACGATATTGTACAGGAACTGGAGAATGTTGGCGAAGACGAAGGGGATGGCGAAGCGCACCAGCTGCTTCGGTACGTTCCCCACCGTCAGGTCGTTGATCATGGAATTCTTCTGCAAAGATCTCACCTGCTGAATCTGCTGGATTTCGGGATAACTTTTACAGTATAGCAGGTTTCCGGAGAATAGGATAGGGGAAAATCAACGGTTTTTTCCCTTGTGCGGCGCTCCCTCCCGTGCTAACATAACCATATCAGCAGAAAAGGAAGGACAGGCCGATGTATTATCTCCTGAAAGAAAAGCTGGAGCCCTGCGCCCTGGCGGAACTGGGCGGCGGGAAAGCGCCTTATGCCGCCGTGCTGACCGGGGAGGAGTGGCAGAAGCACCGGGAAGCCTTCGATATGGGCATCGAGCTGGAGCCGGATGCGGAGAATATTCACGGCACCAAGGCCGAGGTGAACTATGACTCCCTCACCGGGGCTTTTCTGATCCCGGACCGGAGGGATCTGACCGGGAAGGCCTGCGCTTTTGCCTTCGCCCTGGATGAAAAGGGCGTGGTCTTCATCGATGAGAGCGGCGAGGCGGAGAAGCTGCTGGAGCGGATCCGCAGGACTAAGCGCTGGCGGGAGCCCTGCCTGGAGCGGTTCCTGTACGATCTGCTGGAGCTTATCGTCTCCGGGGACCTGGCTCTGATGGAAGAGTATGAGCAGGAACTGGACCGGCTGGAGGCGGATATCCAGGGGCCGGAGGAGACGGATCTGGTCCGGGTGAACGAGATCCGCAGCGAGGTGCGGGAGCTGCAGCTCCACTATGAGCAGCTCATCGACCTGGTGCAGGAGCTGGAGGAGAACGAGAACGGCTTTTTCCGGGAAAAGAAGCTCCGGTATTTCCGCCTGAGCATGAGCCGCCTGGAAAGGCTCAGAGATCTGGCCGCCTCCCTCCGGGACCATACCATGCAGCTCCGGGATCTGTACCATACCCATCTGGAGGCGAAGCAGAACCGCATCATGACCCTGCTCACCGTGGTCACCACCATCTTCATGCCCCTTACCCTGATCACCGGATGGTACGGCATGAACTTCCGGTATATGCCGGAGCTGGATAAGCCCTGGGCCTATCCGGCGGTGATCGCCCTGGCCGGTCTCGTCGCTGTGGGCTGCCTGATCTTCTTCAAGAAAAAGAAATGGATGTAAAAAACGGGGGCGCGTCGGTCCGCGTCCCCGTCTGGTCGGAAAAAAACGGAAGGTCGCCCCGCCGGGGCGACCTTCCGCTGTCGTCAAGCTTTATTCTGTCCGGAAACGATCAAAAGGGTGACGCCTTTCCCGTTCAGATAAACGGTTTGGGAAGCGTTGCCCGTCCGTTTGGTATAGGGTTTGGATCCGCCCCACGAGGTGAGCCCCGGGATCTGCCGGAACTGTACCATCCAGACATCCTCATCAGGATCATAGCTAACGGTATATTCGTCATAGTCCAGGTCCACTTCTGCTTTTGCCCGGTCAAACACTGCGAGAAAGCCCATATCGCTTTCCGCTTCTTCGACGTTGACGAAGTCCTTCGTTTTGACGTTTGCCGCAGACAGATCCAGACTTTCCTGCACTTCCGCAAAGGAGAAATCCCCGTATAATCGGGAGCGGCGCGGCTCGGAGAATTCCGGAACCTGGAGGCGGCACCCGGCGAAAGCGAGAAGCATGACCAGGCACAGCAGCCGGGAAAAAGCTCTTTTCACGCGGAGAACCTCCTGATCATTCGTGCATCACGAAAACGGTTCGGCATACTCCGGGAACACGGCTGAGCGCCTATTTCAGCTCCCGAATCGCGGCGTTGGCCCGTATGGCGTCCTTTTTCCGCACCTCAATGGTGTAGCTGTCCAGTTTATCGCTCTTGAGCAGCTCCGCCTGCAGCCTGTAGTTGGTCACGGTGGGGGTCCTGCTGTAGTTCTGCGCGGTGCCCATGGCCGTCAGGCCCTGGGCCGCCAGACGCTGGGAATAATTATAGGTCAGCGCCCGGAAGGGGATGCCCGCCAGACGCAGGGAGGTCTGGATCGCTTCATACCGGCTGTTGTCCTTGCCGTGGTACAAGGTCGTCCAGCCGAAGCGCAGCCCCTCGGGAAGGCTGCGGATGCCCTCCCGCGTTTCCGCCTGGATCCTTTCCATTTCCTTGAAGCGGAAATGCAGGTCCTGCTTGGGCAGGGGGATATCTTCCGTGGCGGGACGCAGCTTTTCCGCCAGCGCGTAAATATCTGCGGCAGCGCTGAGATCCTCCTGCCGCAGCAGCTCCCGGATCCGGCCCAGGGAGGCGTAGGCCTCCTCCACGCTTTCTTCATAATCCCGGATGACCTCGCCGATGCTCTCCGGATCCTTCTGCATCCGGGCGATCTCCTCCACGGGGAAGCGAGCCCGGCGCAGGGTGCTCACGGCTTTCAGGGCGGCGACGTTTTCCGGCGAATAATCCCGGAAGCTGCGTCCATTCTGTTCCCTGGCCTGGGGGATGACCAGCCCCCGGTTCTCATAGTATCGGATGGTCTTCTCCGTTAGGCCCGTGGCCCGGGAAACTTCCTTGATTTTCATTGCCTCGGACCTCCTTTCCCGTTTATTGTAAGGTATGCCCCAAGGGGATAGTCAAGCATATATTTCCGAAATCCGGAAGAAAATATGGGGGAAGCGCTTTTTCTTGCCTTAATAGCCGAAGAATGGTACAATACGAAGCAGTCAAGTGGAGAAAGGAGCGGCACAATCATGAAATCCTATGAGCTGACGATCGAGACCCGCCAGCCCACCTGCGGCGGCAAATCTCCCACCAACGTGGAGCTTCTGGAGGTTGAACTGGAGGATCCCATGGCTTTCGTGCGGAGCCGGGAGTTCGACCTGCCCCTGGAGACGGAGCATACGCCGGACGGGGATCTGGTGGTCCGGGTGGATAAGGATAAGCACCAGGTCACCTATACCTTTACCGAGCTGTAAGCGGCGGCAGCGAGAGAAAGAGAGGCACCGCATATGCTGGAAAAGATCCGCAATTCCATTGAGAGCCTGGAGTGGATTATCCTGCTCATCCTGGTCATCGTGGCGGACGGCCTGGTGGGCGGCCTTTACCGGGCAGGCGGAAAGGAGACAAGCAGCAAGGTGATCGGCTGGGTCATGATCGTCTCTTACCTGGCTTCCGTCGCCTCCTTCATTCATCTGCGCGGCATCGTGGGCTTTATCGCCAGGGTCATCACCTTCGTGTGCTTCATCCTGGACCTGGTCACGGTGATCCGGGATAAGAAAATCACCTATTTTGCTGCATAAAGACCTCCAATGCAAATCACACCCCGGGAGCTGAGCTCCCGGGGTGTGCCTTATCCGAATGCTTTCATGACCGATGCGGATTTGAAATCCCCCGTAACGCAAGCCGAAGCGTCCGCTTCGGCTTGAAAGGGGAGAAGCCGCAAGGGATATACAGTTTTCGCGGCACTTACGGTAACCGCGGAAACGGAATGATCGCAGCGCTTCGACGATCAGCTTGCCATGTAGGCGTCGTAGGCCTCCTGGCAGGCAGCCAGGACCTCGTCCAGGCCGATGCTGTGAAGGGCGGCTACATAGTCGTCGAACTCGCTCAACGGCTTAGAGCCGTCCAGGAAGGCCACGTAGTTCTCCTCCATATAGGTCTGGAGGTCGGAGCCGTAGAAGGCCCGGGTCTCGCTCTGCTCCTGGGTGTACTGGATGCCGGCAGGCCAGACATAGGCGTTGTCATGGCTGACCTTCTCCCAATCCTGGAGGTAGGTGTAGCCGATCTCGTTGCCGGGCACCTTCCAGGTGTAGTTGATGTACAGGCCGGGCTCGCCGATGCTGTTCAGGGCGTAGAGCAGCATGTACATGGAGTAGAACACCTCGTTGTTGAGGATCAGGTCGGTGATGTAGATCTCGCCGTTTTCGTCATAATCCCAGCTCACGCCCTGGATGCCGTAGCCGTAGACGAAGCTGCCCTCGTCGCTGTACCGCCAGTCGAGCCAGGTCACGGCCAGGGGGATATTCTCACAGGTGGCGGCGATGGAGGCGCTGCCGAAGTAGATGCGGCTCACATAGTAGCCCAGATGCAGGGTCTGGCCCACTTCCTTCACGGGCTTGGTCATGGCGACCCAGCCGTACTCCGCCCCCTCGGGGATGGCGGCGGCATGGCCGTTCATGGTGGAGGGGCGGACGTTGATCATGTAGCCCATATCGCCGGAATCGATCTTGGCGTCATAGTCGGTGGCCAGGCTGTAGGAGGCCCAGTTGGGGTCGATGAGGCCTTCGTTGTACCAGCCGTTCATGAGGGTCATGATCTCCCGGTCCCGCTCGCCGGTGTTGCTCAGGCAGACTTCGCCGTCCTTCACATACAGGGTGTTGATGCCGTTGAGGTAGAACAGCGTATCGTAGCCGATGAACTCGTTGCCGGAGTCCAGGGAGGAAATCAGGGTGAAGGGGGTCTCGCAGTTCTTCTGGCTCTTGAAGAAATAGAGCATATCGTGCAGATCGTCAAAGGTCTTGATATCCGCATTGGTCTTGCCCATGTCCCAAAGCCAGTCGCCCCGGGCAAAGGCACCGGCGCTGAGCTCCAGCTCGCTGCGCAGCTCATAGAAGGCCAGGATCAGGTCCTTCTCCGGGAAAATGCGGTTGATGGTGTCCCGATCCTCGGGATCCTTGGTGCTCTCATAGATGTAGTTGGGCATGTACTGCCGGTAATCATACAGGTTGACGAAGTATCCTTCCTCCGTGACGCTGTCCTTGAATACGCCGTTGTAGAAGGAGTTGGCGCCGCACATGATATCCAGCAGGGAGTCGGAGGCGATGAGCACGGAGAAGTTGTTCTGCCGGGCATCGGAGGCCAGCAGGCTGTATTCCACGTGCACGCCGGTCATTTCTTCCACGCCCTGGGGGAAGGGCATCTCATTGAAGCCCTCGGCGGGCAGGGACTGGGGGGTGTAACAAACGCCCCAGTAGGTCAGAACCTCATCGGTGGTGCTCAGAGGCAGAACGTAGTCGTACTTCTCCGTAGCGAGACCGTTGGCGTCCGCTGCGAACTTGCCGGCGGCAAAGTGATAGGGGGATTCGGGCTCGGGTTCAGGGGTCGGTTCAGGCGTAGCTTCGGGAGCCTGGGTGGCCGGAGCCTGGGTGGCCGGGGCCTGGGTGGCCGGAGCCTGAGTGGTGGGGGCCTGAGTGGCCGGAGCCTGGGTGGCCGGAGCCTGAGTGGCCGGGGCCTGGGTGGCCGGCGTATTGCCGGAGTTTCCGTTGCAGCCGCTGAAAAGGGCGACGACGAACAGAAGCGCCAGCAGCAGGGTCAATGCGCGTTTCATACAGTTATCTCCTTCCAAATATGTTGATCCTTGCGGGGATAAACGGGGTTATTTGCCTTCGGCGGCCTTTTTGGCCTCCTCGGCTGCGGCGCGCTTTGCCCAGCACTTGCCGCAGAGGGTGCATTTCTTCGTGGGATCCTCCACGCAGGGTCGGGGACCGCCGATGGCGGTGTAGATCAGGGGCTTCTCCCCATCCTTCTCCTTAAAATCAAAGGTGGAGAAGCGGCCGCGCATGCAGATCACCTGGAAATATACGGGCTTGGTCACCCGGCGGAACTCCAGGGGGCAGTGCCACCAGAAGGCGGGAATGCGTACGATGGTGGGCTCGGTGATGACAAACTCCTCCATATGGTCCAGATCCTTGCCGATGCTGAAATGGACCTCCGCATCGAAGGAGCCCCAGGGATCGCACATATCATAGCCGACAAAGGAGAGATACTCCTCTTCCGAGTGGAAGTTGGATACCCGGTCGATGAAGGCTTCCTTCATGTAGCAGCGGTAGGGGGAATAGAAGTCCGCACCGTCCATGCAGTCCTCTCCGCGGAAATAGGCCTGATAGGCAGGCATGAATTCGCCCCAGTTGTTTTTGTTGCGGTCAAAGAAATGAACGAGATGATCGTACTTGCCCATCTTATTTCACCTCCTGCTGCGCGGATGAGACACCGTTGACGCAGACTTTATCCGGATCCAGCTCATTGGGAGTGGTCCCCTCCACCACGGCGGAATAGTAGGGCCTTCCGTCCTGTCCGAAGCGGCGGTAAATGGCGTAATACCGGGGAGCCTTCAGCACCGGCTGGAAGAAGAGCGGCTTGCCCAGGCGGGTGATCTCGATGGGGCCATGCCAATAGTACTTGGGAACGCGGACCATGGCGGGGCGGTCGATCACGATCTTTTCCATGGCGTCCGGGCTTTCCCCAATGTACAGGACCACCTCCGCATCGAAGGATTCGAAGGCGTCCCGAAGATCATGGCCGACGATGGCCAGATATTCCTCGTCCCGGTGGAAATGGGGTTCAGCGGAAATGATCCCCGGCTTTACGTAGGCCCGGTAAGGCAGGTAGACCTGAGAGCCGGGTACGGAAAATTCGCCCCGGAAATAGGCCTGTACCGGCGCCAGAAGGCCGTCTGCCGGGGTCGCTTCCTTGGGGTATTTATAGAACAGCCAGTCATACTGTCCCATGGCAGATCCTCTCCTTTTCGGTTTACTATATATCTTTTTCATTATACCAAAAGCATAAGGAAAAATGAAGAGCGATTCCGGATATTTTGCATTTGTTTTGCGGAGAACCAAATGCATTCGCAACAGACTGTACAAAAAACCGGGACCGCCCGTTGGAGCGGTCCCGGCGATCCGGTTTCGGAGGTTACTTCGCGGTCTTGACGCTGGTGATGTGAGGGTTCACACCCTCGTACCAGTACAGGAAGCCTTCCAGATCGATCTTGTCCCCGACCTTCAGATTCTTCACAGCCTTGTACACGTCGGAATCCTTGTCGCAGAGATAGGATTCCACGGTGAAGTTGTAGGTCTTGCCGTCGAGAGAGACGTTGAAGTACAGGTCGTCGCCCTCGCTGCCGGTGCCGTTCCACTTGTACAGGAAGGCGGCTTCTTTCCCGTCCGCATCCTGGATCGGCTCAACCGTCATGCCCTTGAAGGCGACAAATTCATTCTGGTGCTTGATGAGATCGTCGGTGCCCAGGAGCTTGGTCACATCCAGCGCCTTGGCAACGTACTTGCCGCTCTCAATCTCGAAGGTGGCGTCGGTGATCTCCACCTCGCCGGACCACTCGGACTTATAGCCGGTGACCTTGATCTTCGTGCCGGGAACCAGCTTGGCATAGTCGGCCTCGGAGCAGGCCATGTTGTACAGGAAATAGGCGCCGTCCTTATCCTGGGTGTAAACGGTGGCCTTGTCTTCCCACCAGGACTGCTTGGCCTGGACATAGGTCTCGATGACGACTTTGGAGTCCAGATCGGCGGCCACATACTCGGCATAGGTCATCACGCCGGCGGACTTCTTGTCGCTGCCGCCGGAGCAGCCGGCCGCAAGGGCCAGAATCAGCAGCAGGCAGAGCAGCAGAGCGATAGTCTTTTTCATTTTCTCCATCCTTTCTTTCGTCGCTGCGGATCGTTTCACAGCTAACGCATTGTATACGAATATGCGCGGGAAATCAAGACCCCTTTTCCCGCTTCCGGGCCCGTATCCGCTCCAGGATCCACCAGATCAGCAGCAGGATCCAGACGGCCGCCAGGGCGGCAAGAAGGAACACGGCGGTGCCGGGCAGGGGACCCAGGTCCTTCCGGGCGCCGGTGGAGCCGCTGCCCAGACGGTAGAGGGAGCTCACGTCCCGGAACAGCTCGTCCATGTATCCGTCGTCCACCGTTTCCTTCCGCCGGACGGATTTGGCGGTATTCTCAATGAGCTGTCCTGCCGCGTCCCGCAGGGAGGCGGAGCCGTTGAATACCGGAGTGACGAAGGTGTCCCCCACGTGATCCAGCAGGAGCCGGGATGCCCGGATCTTCACATCGTAATGCTCCAGGTCGTCCTCGCCGCAACGGGACAGATAATCCCGGTACGCCTGGGAATCCTGTGCGGAGCGGGTGACGGGAACGTAACCCTCCGTCTCAGCATAGGCGGTCTGCACACCGTCCGTAAGCAGATACTGGGCAAAGAGCCAGGAGGCCAGAACCTCCTGGGGATCCGCCTTATTGAAGATGCAGATGGAAGGACCCTGGGAAATCATCCGGGGATTCTGCGGATCGAACTGGGGGATGGGGAGCACCGCGGTTTCAAAGTCCACCACCCGGTCCGCGCTGATATCCATGAGGGGAGCCTTGGAACCCATCCAGGTAGCTCCTGCGGTGGAGTCCACGGCAAAGAGGCATTGGCCGGCGTTCAGGAAGTTGCCGGGGTAGCTGGAGATCTTGAAGGTGGAAAAGGCTCCGGTGGCGGCGTGCTCCGCCACGGTATGCAGAAGCTCCCGGGTGGTATCGTTGAAGAGAAGGATATCCCCCTCCGGGGTGGAGTAGTCCGCCCCCTTCTGCCGCAGCATCTGGATCATCATGTTGTCCGTGGATTTGTAGATGAAGGGGATCATCACCTTCTGACCGTTTACCCGGAAATTCCCCTGGCTGTCCTTGGCCATGGCCGCCTCGGAAACCTCCCATACGAAATCCCAGGTGAGGATCTCCGGCAGGGTGTAGCCCATTGCCTCCACGAAGGTTTTGTTGACGTAGCAGGCCTCTGTGGAACGCATGAAGGGAATGGCGTAATGGTGGTCCGCAAAGGCGCACTCCGCAAGGAACTGGGGAACGACATCCCCCTCCCGGGGGGAGGAGAAGCGCAGCGCCGCGCCGCCCAGACCGTAATCCGGATGGTCGAACAGCTCGTCCAGGGGTACCACCGTGCCGCTCCCGGTGAGATAGGTGGCGATGTGGTCCGGGTAGGTGATGCACACATTGGGGGTGGTGTTGGTGGAGATATTGGTGATGACGTCGTTATAGATCTTGCTGTAATCCGTATACAGCCGAAGGTTTACGGTAATGTTGGGGTACAGAGCCTGAAAATCCGCAATGGCCTGCTCATAGATCCGGGTTTGCGTCCGGTTGGTGTCGTTCTTGGCCCAGAAAGTGACGGTATAGCTGCGGCTTTCGTCGAATTGTTCGGGGGGAACGAAATCCGGCAGGCTCCGGGAGCCATGGCAGCCGGAAAGAAGCAGCATCCCCGGAACCAGCATCAGGATGAGCAGGAAGGAAAGCAGACGCTTCATCCCTTGGTCCCCCCTCTCGAAACCCCTTCCATGACCTTCTTCCGGAAGAGGAGGAACAGAACGATCAAGGGAAGGGAAATGGCCACCACGGCAGCCATCATGGCGGGGATATTTTCCCGGCCGAAGCCGTTTTCCCGGATCTCCTGAATGCCGTTGGACACCAGGAACCGTGCCTCCCGATCGGTGATGAGCCGAGGCCAGACGTAGCTGTTCCAGCACTCGATGACCTTCAGGATGACCACGGTGATCAGCGTGGGACGGCAGATGGGAATGAGCACCTTCCAC
The DNA here is from genome assembly GCA_947165825.1 of uncultured Clostridia bacterium. Lineage (GTDB taxonomy): Bacteria > Bacillota > Clostridia > Oscillospirales > Oscillospiraceae > UBA1774. The sequence goes on along the minus strand of CAMVBX010000009.1, from coordinate 19,745 downwards.
AGATACTTGAAATCCGAGGTGCCGTCCACCTTGGCAGCGTAATACAGCTCATCCGGGACTTGGGCAAAGTTCTCCCGCAGCAGATAGATGTAGAAAACGGAGGTGACGCTGGGGAGGATCAGACCGGCGAAGGTGTTCCGCAGGCCCCAGTCCGTGATGGTGACAAAGTTGGTGATGATGACCAGCTCGTTGGGGATCATCATCAGGGCCAGGAACAGGGAGAAGGCCAGATCCCGTCCCCGGAAGGAGAGCCGGGCAAAGGCGAAGGCCGCCAGGGTGATGACGATGAGCATCAGGGCAGTGGTGACCACCGTAAAGATCAGGGTATTCAGGAAATACTTGCCCAGGGATACGGTGGTAAAGGCGTCCACATAATTCTGCAGGGTGGGGGAGAGAGTAAAGAATTTCGGGATATATTCCGCATTGTAGGCGCTGTAGCTTTTCACGGAGCTGAGGATCATCCAGTAAAAGGGGAAAAGCACCAGCAAGGCCCACAGGGTGAGCATCAGGTAGGTGAAGGATTTCTTCAGGATCCGTCGGGTGCGGGCAGCACGCTCGATTTGGCTGAGTTCCGTCTGATTGGACATATGCTCCGCCTCCTCAGTAATACACGTGCCGTTTGCTCACCAGGAGGTTCACGCAGGTGATGGTGAGCACGATGGCAAAGAGGATGACCGCTGCAGCAGAGGCATAGGAGGGCCAGCCGCCGCTGTTGCCGTACAGCATATCGTAGACGTAACCCACGATGGTATTCATCTCCGCCGCGTTCAGATCCGTACCGAAGAGAGCCACGGCGTCGCTGTAAGACTTGAAGGCGCCGATGAAGCCCGTGATGATGAGGTAGGAGATCATGGGGGAGATCATGGGCAGGGTGATGCGGGTGAAGGTGCGCAGGGAGGAGGTGCCGTCGATCCGGGCAGCATTGTAGTAGTCCTGCTTCACGGAGGCCAGGGCGCTGGTGAGGATGAGGATCTTGAAGGGCAGCACCACCCATACGGTATAGAAGCAGAGAACGAACATCTTGGCCCAATGGGGACCGTCGATGAAGTCCACGGTGTTTCCGCCGAACCAGTGGAGGATCAGATTTACCATGCCGTCCGTATAGGCGGTTTTCTTGAACAGGATCATGAACACCAGACCCACCGCCAGGGTATTGGTCACATAGGGAAGAAAGTAGACGGTCTGATACAGGTTCCGAAGCGGCTTGATGGAGCTGAGTCCCAGGGAGATGAGCAGGGCCAGGGCAGTGGACACCGGTACGGTGATGATCACCAGGATGAAGGTGTTTTTCACTGCCTGGAGGAAGTAGGCGTCGTGCAGGACATAGGAGAAATTGTACGGGCCTACGCCGAAATAGGTCTGGGAGGCGGAGTTGTACCCCTCCTCCGCAGAGTAGACGAATACGTCGATCAGGGGATAGACCATGAACAGCCCCAGGAAGAGGATGGCGGGCAGCAGGTAGAGCCATGCCTTCCAGCTTCGTTGCTCCATCACTTTCCCTCCTCTCCCCGGAGGGTCACGGGGATGCGCGCCTCCGTCTCCTTGCTGAACAGGAAGACCTTGTTCGGCCGCAGGGAGAAGCGGACTGTCTGACTCTCCCGATCGATCCGGCTGTCTGAATCGATGATGGCCCGGAGGGTGGGGGTTTCGCAGGCAGGATGGGCGGCCAGGACGCTCATATCCCGTCCCATGACCTCCACTGCCCGCAGGGTGCAGACCAGGGGCCCGTCCGGCCGAAGCCGGAAGCCCTCGGGACGGATGCCGACCCAGACCTCTCCCTCCGGCGCACCGGGCGCCTCCAGCACCGGCTGGTCTCCCAGGAGGAGCCTGCCTCCCGCGACACGGCCGGTAAGGACGTTGATGGGGGGATTCCCCAGGAACTTTGCCACAAAGAGATTCACGGGATCGTCATATACCTGCTGGGGCGCGCCGATCTGGTGCACAGATCCTTCCTTCATGACGATGATCCGGTCGGTGATGCTCATGGCCTCCTCCTGGTCATGGGTCACGAAGATGGTGGTGACGCCGGTTTCCCGCTGGATGCGCCGGATCTCCTCCCGGGTCTGGAGCCTCAGCCGGGCGTCCAGGTTGGAGAGGGGCTCATCCAAAAGAAGGATCCTGGGCGTCTTGACCAGCGCTCTGGCGATGGCCACCCGCTGCTGCTGGCCGCCGGAAAGCTGGCTGGGCTTCCGGTCCATGTACGGCTCGATCTGGACCAGCCGGGCGGCCTCGTCCGCCTTGCGGAGCATTTCTTCCTTGGAGGGTCTGGCCTCCCCCTTCAGATTCTGGAGGGGAAAGAGAATATTCTGCCGTACGGTGAGATGCGGGTACAGAGCATAGTTCTGAAATACCAGGCCGACGCCCCGGTTTTCCGGAGGCAGATCGGTCACGTCATCCTCCCCGAAAAAAATCTTCCCGCTGGTGGGCTTCTGCAGTCCGCAAATCAGGTACAGGGCGGTGCTTTTTCCGCAGCCGGAGGGACCCAGCAGCCCCACCAGCTCCCCGTCCGGGATCTCAAAGGTGAAGTCGTTCACCGCGATGACTTCCTGTTTGGACTTCCGGTCCTGGGAGGGAAATGCCTTGGTGAGATGTTCAAGGGTTACGTTCATATCATCGCTTCTTCCCATAATTGAGATGGATCAATCATAGCATAATCCCCGAAACGGAGCAAGACCGGAGAAACACCGGAAAAAACAGGATTTTGGGATTGACATTTACGATTTAAAACGCTATAATCTACCCATCTATTTCGGGAGGACGTTATGATGCGTTTCACCAGCGGCAGCTTTTTCAGCTTTATGTACTATTACTTTTGGAAGAAAAGTAATAGCGCTTTGTGCTGCCGTTTCTGAACCGCCCAACTCCTGTTCGGCCGACTGCACAGCGCGAATGCTGGGCAGTCTTTTTGTTTGTCCGATATTTCCACCAGAGTAAGGAGAATGCGTTATGATTGCCGTACTGAAACCCAATACCTCCCCGGAGCAGCGGGAACATCTGATCAACTGGCTCAAGACCATGGTCACGGATGTGCATATCTCCGAGGGCAAGGCCTATACCGTCCTGGGGCTGGTGGGGGATACCAGCCGTATCGACCCGGAGTTGCTGGAGAGTCTGGATATCGTGGAATCCGTCCAGCGGGTCAGCGAACCGTATAAAAAGTGCAGCCGCCAGTTCCACCCGGAGGACACGGTGGTGGAGGTGGGAAAGGCGAAAATCGGCGCGGAGTTCTGCCTGATTGCCGGTCCCTGCTCCGTGGAGACCGAGGCGCAGATCATCGACGTGGCGGAGCGGGTGAAGGCCGCCGGGGCCGATGTGCTCCGGGGCGGCGCCTTCAAGCCCCGCACCTCGCCTTATGATTTCCAGGGCCTGAAGGGGGAAGGACTCCGGCTGCTGAGCGAAGCCAAGAAGGTCACGGGTCTGCCTCTGGTGAGCGAGATCATGAGCATCGACACCCTGGATCTGTTCGAGGACGTGGATATCATTCAGGTGGGCGCCCGGAACATGCAGAATTTTGACCTGCTGAAGGAACTGGGCCATCTGGACCGGCCCATCCTGCTGAAGCGGGGCCTGGCCGGCACCCTGAAGGAGCTCCTCATGAGCGCCGAGTATATCATGGCCGGGGGCAATGAGAAGATCATCCTCTGCGAGCGGGGTATCCGCACCTACGAGACCATGACCCGGAACACCCTGGATCTTTCCGCCGTGCCGGTCCTGCAGGAGCGGACCCATCTGCCGGTGATCGTGGATCCCAGCCATGCCACCGGCCTCAGCCGGTTGGTGCCCCCCATGGCCCTGGCTGCCGCTGCGGCGGGAGCGGACGGGATCATGGTGGAGGTGCACAATGACCCGGCCCATGCCCTGTGCGACGGGGCGCAGTCCCTGACACCGGAGCAGTTCGCGGATCTGAGCAGTCGGGTCCGGAAGATCCTGGAGGCGATGAAGGCATGACCGTGGGCATCGTCGGCCTGGGGCTCATCGGAGGCTCCATGGCAAAGGCATTTTCCAGGGCGGAGGGGATCCGGGTACTGGGATCGGATACGGACCGGAGCATCCTGGGCTTTGCCATCCTCTCCGGTGCGGTGCATGAAGAACTCACCCGGGAGAAGCTGAGGGAATGCGACCTGCTGCTCCTGGCGGCCTATCCCCAGGCAGCGGAGGAATACCTGCGGCAGGAAGCGCCCCATATCCGGAAGGATACGGTGGTAATGGACTGCCTGGGTACCAAGCGGCCCATCTGCGCCGCGGCGTTCCCCCTGGCGGAGAAATACGGCTTCACCTTTGTGGGCGGACATCCCATGGCGGGTACCCATAATTCCGGCTTCAAATATGCCCGGGAGAACCTTTTCCGTGGAGCGCCCATGGTCCTGGTCCCGCCCAGAAACTTTGACATGGAGCTGTTGGAGCGGGTGAAGGCGCTGCTGGCCCCCCTGGGCTTCGGCTCCTACTCCGTTACCACGGCGGAGCAGCATGATGAGATGATCGCCTTTACCTCCCAGATGCCCCATCTGGTGTCCAACGCCTATATCAAGAGCCCTACGGCCAAGGGACACCAGGGCTTCTCCGCCGGGAGCTACAAGGATATGACCCGGGTGGCCTGGCTGAAGCCGGAGATGTGGACGGAGCTTTTCCTGGAAAACCGGGACAATCTCCTTCGGGAGCTGGATTCCTTCATCGGCGATCTGGAGAAGTACCGGAATGCCCTGAAGGAGCGGGACGGAGATGGGCTGAGGCGGCTTCTGGAGGAGGGCTGTTTGCGGAAAATGGAGATCGACGGAAGATGAGTAAAGTCCTCATTCGGGCTTCCCGCACCTATGCGGTGCAGATCGAGGACCGGCTTCCCGGGGACGCGGGGGAGCGGGTACGGGCTGCCGTGCCCGGTGCGGCGCGGGCGGCGATCCTGGCGGACGATACGGTGTGGGCGCTGTACGGTCCGGAGCTGGAGGATCGTATGACGGCTGCTGGCCTTACGGTGTTTCATCACGTTTTCCCCCATGGGGAGGCTTCCAAAAACGCTTCAACCTATATTGAGATCCTGGAATGGCTCAGCCGCTGCCGGATCGATCGGCAGGACGTGCTCATCGCCCTGGGGGGCGGAGTTACGGGAGATCTGGGAGGCTTTGCCGCCGCCACCTATCTCCGGGGCATCGCGTATATCCAGATACCCACCACCCTGCTGGCCATGGTGGATTCCTCCGTGGGCGGAAAGACCGCCATCGATCTGCCCGCGGGAAAAAATCTGGCGGGAGCCTTCTGGCAGCCCAGCCTGGTCCTCTGCTGCTGCTCCGCCCTGGATACCCTTCCCCGGGAAACCCTGGCGGACGGCTGCGCCGAGGTGGTAAAATACGGCGTTCTCTGCGACGGGGAGCTTTTCCGCCACCTGGAGGAGCGGGGGCTGGATTTCCGCCGGGCATACGTGGTGGAGCGATGCGTACGGGATAAGCAGGACTTCGTCAGTCGGGACGAATTTGACCGCGGCGCAAGAAAGCTCCTGAACCTGGGCCATACCCTGGGCCACGCACTGGAGCAAAAAAGCGACTTTGCGCTCAGCCACGGGCGCGGGGTGAGCATCGGCATGGCTGTCGTAACCCGGGCTGCCGCAAACCGGGGCTGGTGTCCCGCAGAGCTGCCCGAAAGGCTGGAAGGACTCCTGAAGCAGCTGCAGCTGCCCGTCCGATCTCCCTGGCCGGTAAAGGAGCTGGAGGAGTATCTGCTGGCGGACAAGAAATGGAGCGGGGACCGGGTGGAGGTGATCGTTCCGGAGGATCTGGGGCGCTGCGGCATCCGGCCAATGGATCGGCAGGAGCTTATCCGCTTTATGGAAGAGGGGTGCCGGTGATGCGGGTCGTGATCCAGCCCGGTTCCCTGGGGGGTGAGCTGCGGGCGATCCCCTCCAAATCCCAGGCCCATCGGCTGCTGATCTGCGCTGCCCTGGGGGACAGACCCACGGTCCTGACCTGCGGCGAGCTGAACCGGGATATTGAAGCTACCGCCGCCTGCCTCCGGGCGTTGGGCGCGGGGGTGGAATATGAAAAGGGAGAATTCCGGGTCACCCCCATCTCCGCGCCGGCTTCCGGCGCAGTGCTGGACTGCGGGGAGAGCGGCAGCACCCTGCGCTTTCTCCTGCCCGTCGCCTGTGCCCTGGGGGCAGAGGGACGATTCCACCTCTGGGGAAGACTGCCGGAGCGGCCCCTTTCCCCCTTGTGGGAAGAGCTGGAGCGGCATGGAGCCATTCTGGACAGACCGGCCCGGGAGGAGATCGCCTTCTCCGGCAGACTGGAGCCGGGAGCGTATTCCCTCCCTGGAGACATCTCTTCCCAATATATCAGCGGCCTGCTTTTTGCCCTGCCCCTTCTGCAGGGAGAGAGTACGCTGATCCCCACCGGAAGGCTGGAATCCGTCGGGTATCTGGAGATGACCAGGCGTGCCCAGTGCCTTTTCGGGCTTGCCTGGTCCGGAAGACGGGCAGGGGAGACCTGGCGGCTCACCTCCGACCCTCGGTATCGTTCCCCCGGAAGGGCGGAGGTGGAGGGCGACTGGTCCAATGCCGCCTTCTGGCTGGCGGCGGATGCCCTCAGCCCGCAGCGGATCCGGATCACCGGGCTGGATCCGGATTCTCCCCAGGGAGACCGGGCGGCAGCAGAGCTGATCCCCCGCATCCGGGAGGGTAATGCGGTGATCGATGCAGGGAACTTTCCCGACCTGGTCCCTCCGCTGGCCGTCGTGGCCGCCGTCAGCCCGGGGGAGACCCGGTTTGCAAACGCCGGACGGCTCCGGCTGAAGGAGAGCGACCGGCTGTGGAGCGTATGCGCCATGCTCAATGCCCTGGGGGCGGAGGCGGAGGAAAGACCCGAAGAACTGGTCGTCCGGGGCAGGGAATCCCTCCGGGGCGGGGTGGTGGACAGCTGCAGGGATCATCGGATCGCCATGAGCGCCGCCGTTGCCGCTTTGGCATGCCATGAGCCGGTGACGATCCTGGGGGCTGAGGCCGTGGAGAAATCGTATCCGGCATTCTGGAAAGATTACCGCAGCCTGGGCGGCAGGATCCGGGAGGAGGAAACATGAGCAACAGTTTTGGCAATCTGTTTCGATTTACCATTTTCGGCCAGTCCCATGCCCCGGCCATCGGGGTAACCGTGGAGGGGCTGCCTGCGGGAAGCCCGGTGGATCTTGCGGCTCTGCAGGCCTTTCTGGACCGGCGGGCGCCGGGAAAAAGCCCCTTGACCACGGCCCGGAAGGAAGCGGACGTACCGGAACTTCTGTCCGGCCTGGGACCGGACGGCAGGACCTGCGGCTCGCCTCTGACCTTCCTGATCCGAAACGGGGATCAGAGATCCCGGGACTATGAACCGCTTCGTTACGTGCCCCGTCCGGGACACGCGGACTTCCCGGCTATGCTCCGGTTCGGGGAGAGCAGGGACTATGCGGGCGGCGGGCAGTTTTCCGGCCGTCTCACCGCGCCGCTCTGCATCGCCGGGGGGATCGCCCTGCAGCAGCTGGCGGCTGCGGGTATCCGGGTGGAAGCCCGGATCCTCAGCATCGGCGGGGAGCGGGACCCCGAGCGCTTTGCGGAGACCATCTTTACCGCTGCAGGCGAAGGGGACAGCGTCGGCGGCGTGATCGAATGTACGATCCTGGGCTGTCCTCCGGGGATCGGTGAACCCATGTTCGGCGGATTGGAGAACCGGATCGCCCAGGCGGTGTTCGGTATCCCCGCCGTAAAGGGGATCGAGTTCGGCGCGGGCTTCCGGGCTGCGGAAATGACCGGCAGCGCCCATAACGATCCCTTTATTCCCGGTCCGGAGGGAAGGATCCTCACGGAGGGGAACAACCATGGCGGCATCCTGGGGGGCATGAGCACGGGGATGCCCATCGTCTTCCGGGCGGCGGTGAAGCCCACCCCATCCATCGCTCTGGAGCAGCGCAGCGTGGATATCCGCACCGGGGAGGCGGTGCCGCTGCAGATCACGGGGAGACACGACCCCTGCATCGTGCCCAGGGCCGTACCCTGCATGGAAGCGGCTGCCGCGGCAGCCCTGTATGACGCCTTGTTGGAAAGGAGATGCTCGTAATTGGATCTTTCTGAAGCCAGAGCGCGGATCGATGAGATCGACCGACAGCTGGTGGAGCTGTTCTGCCAGCGGATGACGGTGAGCCGGGACGTGGCGGCATGGAAGAAGGAAAACAACCTGCCGCTGACGGACCCGGAGCGGGAACGGAACAAGCTGGTGGAGGTCGCCCGGCAGGCGGGGGAGGAATTCCAGGGGTATACCGCCGCCCTTTATTCCCAGCTTTTTGACCTGAGCAAGGCCTACCAGGCCCAGCTCAATCGGGGCAAGGCGCCTCTGTGCACCGTGATTGAGGAGGCCATTGCCCGGACCCCGGAGGTGTTCCCGGAATTCGCCTCCGTGGCTTGCCAGGGGGTGGAGGGAGCTTATTCGCAGCAGGCCTGCGAAAAGCTGTTCTCCGTACCGGATATTCTGTATTTCAAGAATTTCGAGGGGGTCTTCACCGCCATCGAAAAGGGTATGTGCCGGTACGGCGTCCTGCCCATTGAGAACAGCACCGCGGGCAGCGTGAACGCAGTGTACGATTTAATGATGCGCCACCGCTTTTATATCGTGCGCAGCGTGCGTATGAAGGTGGATCATTGCCTGCTGGCTCCTGCCGGGACGGAGATCCGGGATCTGCGGGAGATCGTCTCCCATGAGCAGGCCCTGAATCAGTGCGCGGAGTTCCTGAAAAGTCTGGGAAACGTCAAGCTCACGGTGTTTGAAAACACCGCTGCGGCGGCCAAATACGTTGCCCAGAGCGGTCGAAAGGACGTGGCTGCGCTCTCCTCCCGGCACTGCGCGGCGCTGTACGGCCTCAGCTGCCTGAAGGAATCCGTGCAGGACCAGAGGGGCAACTTCACCCGCTTTATCTGCATCGCCCGGGAGCCGGAGATCTATCCGGGGGCGGATAAGACCAGCTTCATGGCGGTGACGCCCCATAAGCCCGGTTCCCTGTATAAGCTCCTGTCCCGTTTCTTCAGCCTGGGAATCAATCTCACCAAGCTGGAAAGCCGCCCTCTGCCGGAGCGGGAGTTCGAATTCATGTTCTATTTCGATCTGGAAAAACCCATCCGGGCGCCCCAGATGATCGGCCTCCTGGGTGAGCTGGAAGAGCTCTGCGAGCGCTTCGAGTACCTGGGCAGCTACAGCGAGATCGTATGACGAACCGGTTCGGCCTGCTGGGGGAGCACCTGGGCCACAGCTTTTTCCCCCAGATCCATGCGGTCCTGGGCAGCCTGGATTACGGCCTGTACGAGGTGGAGCCGGAAAAACTGACGGAGTTCCTGGAGACGACCCCGCTCCTGGGGATGAACGTCACCATCCCCTATAAAAAGGCGGTGGTTCCCCTGTGCGCCGCTCTTTCTCCCGCAGCCCGGCGCATCGGCAGCGTCAACACCCTGCGGCGAACGCCCCAGGGCTGGTATGGGGATAACACGGATTACGCGGGTTTCCGGTATATGCTCTCCTCCGTCGGCTTTGATCCCAAGGGGAAGAAGGCGGTGGTTTTCGGCACCGGCGGCGCTGGCGTTACCGTCTGCGCCGTGCTCCGGGACCTGGGCGCGGCGGAGGTGATCTCCGTCTCCCGCACTGGACCGGAGAACTACGGCAACCTGGACCGGCATCGGGACGCGGAGCTGGTGGTGAACGCCACGCCTGTGGGCATGTATCCGGAGAACGGGCGGGCGGCGGCCGGCCTGGGGAGCTTTCCCCGGTGCCGTGCCGTACTGGATCTGATCTACAATCCTGCCCGCACCGCCCTTCTGCTGGAGGCGGAGGAGCTGGGCATACCCTTCCGGAACGGCCTGGGGATGCTGGCTGCCCAGGCCCATGGCAGCGAGAAAGTTTTCCTGGACAAGACCCTGCCCGGGGAGCTGATCGAAAAGGCTGCCGGGAGTGTGGGAAAGACCACGGAGAATCTGATCCTCATCGGCATGCCCGGCTGCGGGAAGACCCGGTTGGGCAAGCTGCTGGCCAAAGCGCTGGACCGTCCTTTCCTGGATGCGGATGCGGTGCTGACCCGGGAAGCCGGACGCAGTCCGGCGGAGATCATCCGACAGGATGGGGAGGCGGCCTTCCGGGACATGGAGACCCGGGTGCTGGCGGAACTGGGAAAGGGCTCCGGGACCGTCATCGCCACAGGCGGCGGCTGCGTGGTGCGGCCGGAGAACCGGAATCTTCTGCGGCAGAACGGCAGGGTTTTCTGGGTGCGGCGGGAACTCGCCCGGCTTCCCGTTTCCGATCGGCCTCTGAGCCAGAGCATCGGTCCGGAGGAGCTGTACCGCCGGAGAAAGGATCTGTATGCCGCCTTTGCGGATCATCAGGCGGAGAATAACGGCAGCCCTGAGGCTGCCGTGAAGGAGATACTGGAGCAATGGGAAAAAAGCTTCTGATCATTAACGGACCGAATCTGAATATGCTGGGCATCCGGGAACCGGAGCTCTATGGGAAGCAGGATTATCCGGCCCTTTGCGCCTTCATCCGGGAAGCGTGCGAGAAGGCCGGCGCGGAGGCGACCCTTTTTCAGTCCAATCATGAGGGAGAACTGGTGGAGGCCATCCAGAGGGCCTACGGCGTCTTTGACGGCATCGTCATCAATCCCGCTGCCTACACCCACACCAGCGTAGCGATCCTGGACGCCCTGAAAGCTGTGGCGATCCCGGCGGTGGAGGTACATCTGACGGACGTACAGTCCCGGGAGGAGTTCCGGCGCGTCTCTTACCCTGGAATGGCCTGCCTGAAAACCTTCGCAGGCTTTGGTTTTGACGGATACAGGCTTGCAGTGGACTGCTTAATGCGTTATCTTAAGGAAGAGGAAAAGAAAAAGGAGGAATCCCGATGATCCCATCCGATACCCTGGGCTGGGGCACAGCCCGAAACTGCATTCGTGAGGTTTATGAATACGGTATCCGCCTGAAGGCGGAGATCGGGGCAGATAAGGTTTTTGATTTCAGCCTGGGCAATCCCAGCGTGCCCGCCCCGCCCCAGGTGAAGGATGCCATTCTGAAGGCCCTGGAGGATCCCACCCTCCATGACTATACCGTGGCTCCCGGAAGACCCGGCCTGCGGAAGGCTATCTCCGACCAACTGAACGCCCGGTGCGGCGTGCATACTCTGCCGGAGGATATCTACGTCACCTGCGGGGCCTCCGCAGCCGTGACCTGCTCCATCAAAGGCCTGCTGAAGCCCGGGGAGGAGGCGGTGGCCTTTGCGCCCCATTATCCGGAGTATCCCGTGTTCACCCGCACGGCGGGGGGCGTGTTCAAGTTCTGCTCCCTCCGCCGGGAGGACCTGCAGATGGACGTGGAAGCCCTGGAGGCGGTGCTGACGGAGAAAACCGCCGTGGTCCTGGTGAATTCTCCCAATAACCCCTCCGGCGCGGTGCTGAACGAGGAGAGCCTGAGAAAGCTGGCGGACTGCCTGTACAAGGCCCAGGAGCGCTTCGGTCATCCCATCTATATCATCAGCGACGAGCCCTATCGGGAGCTGGTGTACGATATGAGCGACGTGCCCAGTCCCATCCAGTTCTACGATAACACCGTGGTCTGCTACTCCTACAGCAAGTCCCTGTCCCTGCCCGGGGAGCGTATCGGCTATTATGCCGTGAGCGATCGGGCGACGGATCGGGAGAAGGTTTTTGCCTCCCTGGCCGGTGCGGCCCGATCCTATGGCTATGTGAATCCCCCCAGCCTGATGCAGCGTGTCATCGAGGCCTGCCTGAATCTGAAGCCGGATATCCGCACCTATAAAGAGAACCGGGATATCCTCTGCGGCATACTGGATGAGGTGAAAATGCCTTATATCCATCCCGACGGAGCATTCTATCTCTTTATCCGCTGTCCGATTCCGGACGCCAAGGAGTTTTGCGAGCATGCCCGGAAATATGGCCTGCTCCTGGTGCCCTCCAACGATTTCGGTATTACCGGCTATGCCCGGGCAGCCTACTGCGTGAACGGGGAAATGATCCGCCGTTCCCTTCCCGCATTCCGGGAGCTGTCCCGGGAATACGGCCTTTGCTGATCCAGAAAAGGGAAGCCCCCGTATCGGCTCGATTCCGATACGGGGGCCTTTTTCTGCGCGGATCAGTCGATGCGGAACACCCGCTTATCCAGCGCGGGGACCCGAAGGGTAAAGCGCCCGGGCTGGGTCTGGGGCAGGGCTTCGGCATAGATCTCCATGCGGCTGTCGATCCGGTCGATGGCGGAGAGAAGCTCAGCCTCCGCGCATTTGGGGGGCACCGCCGCCCCATATTCCGGGTCACCGTGGTGGGAGAGGATCATATGGGCCAGAAGGACCAGCTTTTCCTCCGGCAGCCCCAGCTCTTTTCCCGCAGCTTCCACTTCCCTGGCGCCCATATAGATGTGGCCCAGCAGATCCCCCGGCACGCTGTATTCCGTTACCAGCCCCAGAGGGGAGAGGCGGAACTCCCAGAGCTTGCCCAGGTCATGGAGCAGTGTGCCCGCAAGAAGCAGGTCCCGGTGGACCACCTCGCCATACAGCCCCGCCATGAAGTCCGCAAGCCGGAGCATGTTCAGGGTGTGCATCAGCAGGCCGTACAGGAAGGCGTGGTGCATGCTTTTGGCGGCGGGGAGACGGGCAAGGGCCTTCTCATGCCGCTCCGTGAGCGTGAGGCACAGCCGGCGGTAATCCTCGTCCTCAAGGGAACGGATCATCTGGCGGATCTCCTCCATCGCCGCAGCCGGATCGATGGGGGCGGCGGGAACCAGGGCTGCAGGGTCGTAATCATCCTGGTCTCCGGCAAAGCGCAGACGCTGGATGATGAACTGCAGATTGCCGTTGAACTCCGTGACTTCGCCCCGGATCAGGGCGGCCTTGCCGCTGTCCTCCGGTCCCGCGGGGCCGGAATAGTTCCAGAGCTTGGCATCCACGGAGCCGGTGGCGTCGGAGACGGTGCAGCTGAGGTAAGGTTTTCCGGCGGAGCTTTTTTTGATCTGAATATTGCCCAGGGCGTAGTATCCCTCCACCAGATCCCCCGTGTTCAGATCCGAAACCGCTTTGTTGTATTCCATGGTCTGCCTCCTCTTATTTCAGCAATCTGCGCAGAGCCTTTTCCTCTGCTCCGGGCAGATTGTCCCGCAGATGCAGAAAAATCTTCTCCCGGGATTCCGCCGGATCCTCCTGGTACGCGGAGGTCACCAGCTCTTCTCCCCAACGGGCCTCCGGGGTGCAGAGCACGGCAATATGCCAGCCGTAAGACTGACCCGCCCGGTTGATCCGGGACCGGAAGTCCCGTACCACCAGGTAAGTCTGCATCTGCAGCGCGGTGAGGGCCGCCTCGAATCCATGCTCACCCTCGCTCCCAAAACCCGCGAGACGGCGGATCTCAAAGGAGAACCTCTCTTCGTTTCCGGGAAACAGGTCCATGATCCGCTTCATTTTGGCTTTAGCCTTGCCTTCCTCCCAAAGCGCGTCAAAATCATAGCCGTCTCTCCGGGCATTGGCGAAGCGGGGGAACCAGTCCAGGGAGAGGAAGCCCGCCCGTCCGCCGAAAAACTTGCCGTAGGCCACCTTTCCCCGGCGGGCCAGCTGCTCCCGCCAGCTCCAGGGGTCCCGTTCCTCCCGGTCTGTCCACCAGTCCGCAGGATCCGTATGCTCCTCCACGGAGAAGCCCTTCACTTCGTTCTCAAACAGGGGAAGAAAGCCCAGCTCCTTCACCCGTTCCTCCAGCTCCTCCGGGGTCCGGAGCTGACCGGGTCCCCTTCGGCCATGAAGGATCCATTCCCCATTTTTCTTGCCCATGGTCAACCTCAGCCCATGGGGGTATAGGGCGTTGTGCCCCGGTATCTGCGGAAACAGAAAACCTGCTCGGTTTCCCCGGTACCGGGCAGCAGCAGGCCCAGACCGCCTGCCTCGCCGATCTGCTGCAGAGTCAGAAGCTGCTGTCCGGGGAGCTGAGTCAGCAGGATCGCATAATCCCCGAGCCATATGGCATCGGCGCTGTTCTGCGGCCCCAGGAGCTCCTCCAGGGCGTCGGGCTCTGCCGTGAGCCGCACCGCATCCGGGGCCTCGCCCTCCTTGGCATTCAGACGGAAATACTCCGCATGCATGCTGTACCAGGTTTCCCTGAGGATGATATCCGCCTCGCTGTCCCCCATAAACTGCAGACAGGCCAGGATATCCGAATCCGTTTCGTCCGTCAGCATCCAGCAGGGGCCGGTGAGGACGTTCACCAGTTCCTCCTCCGAAAGCGGTGTGCAGCCCCGGCCTTCGCCGTCCAGATCGTGACCCGTGACGTACCGGGGGGTATCCAGCTCCATAACGGGGTTCCAGTTTTCCTGGCCGAACCAGTATTCGCCCCAGGCATACTCCCGGGTGAGCTCCAGCCGCAGCCGGGGATACCAGGCCAGATTGACCTCCAGGGCAACCGACTCATTCTGATCCAATGTGCCGGAGGACAAAACCCGGTCCGGGAGCTTCGCTCCGATGAGGGCTTCCATGGCGCCTGCGTTCTCCCCGGACATGGACGCTCTCTGGAAACTGTACTGCAATCCGTCCAGTTCGGAGGTGACCACCGCCCAGACCCAATCGGGTTCGTCGGAATCCAGATGCTCCGTGGAGACGCATGCGGTGACTCCCGCGGCCTCCGCCTCCTCCCGGGTCTCATAGAAGCGGATCGAGGCCAGCATCACCGGGCCGATCTCACTTGCCCGGGAAACGGAGTAAAACAGCGCGCCGCCGTCCACCGGGTACAACCGCGCCCGGAAGACCTGGTCCTCAATCTCCGGAAGAGTATAGTAAACGGTCAGACGCCCGCCGATGCTGTACATGCTCAGGAATCGGACAGGCTCCGCGGCAGCCGGATCCCGATAGGCCATGAAGTGCTCCGGGTCCGGCTCAAACCACCAGAGAAGAGGGTTCTGGGCCTCCCGGTAATCCGTATTCGTCTTGATGTCCGCCAGCTCCGGCAGGTCAGCCTTGCGGATGACCATCAGTTCGCCCTTAGGATCCTCCCGGTATTGCGTTTTCCAGGCTGCGAGCTCCTCCTCCGTAGGCTCCCGGGAGATGCCGGCGCCACCTGCGCATACGGCTTCCCAATCGATTTCCTGGGGATAGGCATAGCAGGTGCGGAAAAAGCCCCAATCGGCGGGACCAAAGCTTGCGGCGATCCGTGCCATCTCCTCCGAATCCAGGGGACGTCCGTCCTCCTGGGGGGAGACATGGCTGAACCACATGGTGGTGCCGCCGGTGGTTCCATCCGGGTTTATCCAGCTGCAGCTCAACTCAAGCTCCTGTTCGCTGAGGGAGGTGATCGTGAAGCTCCGGGCATAATCCGTTTCGCTGTCTTCCCGGAAAAAAAGAGCGCCGCTCTCGTCCTGCATCAGGCGCAGTTCCGGGTAAACCGTCCATGCGCCGCCGCCGGTCCGTTCATAGAGCCATAAAGACGGAGTATCCTCAGAAGTGGCGAGCCATACCTCCACGCCGTTCTCCCAGGCCTCTTCATAGCTGCCCTCCGCCTCATAAGCGTACAGACACCATAGGAAGGCCAGCTCATCGGGCAGATGGCCGATGGAAACGGGCTCCGCCGTGGGCTCCGGCGTGGGTTCGGGAGTCGGTTCCGGCGTGGGTTCCGGCGTCGGCTCCGGCGTTGAGGCGGGAGTCGATGCAGGCGCAGGTGCGGCAGTTTGCGGCGCAGCTGTTGGCTGAACGGCCTGGGTGGGAACGGGAGCGACCGTGCCGCAGCCGGCCAGAAGGCCCAGGAGCAGCAGCGCGGCGATAAGCCGGATGATACGGTTGCGCTTCATTTTCACGCCCTCCTTTCAAGCTGAGCGGGTAGAAAAAGGATCTGATTCATTATAATGCACCGCGGACGGAGATTCAACGCTTTTGCGGCCGCCGATACCGCGTATAGGATTTGAAATCGTCCGTCCTTCGTGCTATAATATAAAATTAATAAGCGGAGATTCAAGATACACACAAGAGGTGAACACTATGGGAATGCCAACGCTAGAGAAGCAGATCAAAGATTTTGTCCTGACCGAGTGTCACCAGGAAAAGGTGGGCATCGCCAGCATCGAGCGCTTCAATTCCGCGCCCAAGGGGATGCATCCCACGGATTTCCTGCCCGGGTGTCAGTCGGTGATCATGTTCTGCACACGTCTGCCGGATGGAGCCGTCAACGCCGCACTCCGGGCCTATGAGGACCGGAAGTTCAACGTACACGGGCAGTATGGTATGTTCGGGTACGTAGGCTCCCCCAACTACAACCTGCTCTGGGCAGCCTACCGGCTGGCCCGGTATCTGGAGCAGAATACCGGGGAGATCGCCATGCCCATGACCGCGGGACCCACCCATGGATCCGGCATGCTCAGCATGCGCCACTGCGCCGTGGCTGCCGGCCTGGGGCAGTTCGGCTGGCACAGCATCGTCCTCACCCCGGAATTCGGGCCCCGGAACCGTTTCGGCGGGGTGCTGACCACGCTGAAGCTCACCCCGGATCCCATGATGGGGGGCAAGCGCCTCTGCGACTATGAGAAGTGCCATATCTGCGAAAAGGTCTGTCCCACCGGCGCCATCCCGCCCTATAAGCCGGGACAGGAGCGGGTGGTGGATTTCGGGGAAGGCCAGATCGAGAAGTATTCCGGCCTGAACTGGACCAAGTGCAAGATCGCCTGCGAGGGCTGTTATGCGGATTTCAACTTCAATGGGGATTATAACCTGATGGATCCCATCATGGAGAACCCCATCGACGAGGAATTCTCCCCGGCTCAGCGCTTCCGGGTGAAGAAGGAGAATATCTACCACCACTTCATCCAGCACCAGACCTCCTGGAAATGCGGCAACTGCCTCCAGTATTGCCCCGTGGGCAACTGGAAGGAGCGCTTTCACGATACGAAGGTATCCAACGTCGACATCAACCAGTACATTGATGACTGCCCGGACGTGGATGTGGACACATATGACTGGGAGGAGGCGCGGAAATGACCAGAACGGAAGCGGTCAAAAACCGCATCTTCACCGGTTCGGATATGGACTATGTAGGGATCTGCCCCGCTTCGGCGCTGGAGGATGAACCCAGGGGCCGGCGTCCCTCCGATCTGCTCCCCAATGCCCGGTCCATCATCGTTTTCGGCCGACGCCTGATCTCCGGCTCCATCCAGACCAAGTTTCGTCAGTTTGAAGACGGCGTGATGAACGTCTCGGGCTCCTATTCCGCCCATTCCTTCGTTCTTTCCGTGAACCATCTTTGCATGAAGGAAACCTACGATATCGCCCAGTGGATGGAAAACACCTACGGCTGCTTCGCCATGCCGCTGACCAATAATGTGCTGCAGGCGGTACAGCCGGAGGGAAACTATGTGCCCTATTTCGCGGATCCGCTGAAAGCGGGCTTGCCCATGGACCTGTATAAGGCCGCCTACTGGGCAGGGATCGGGGAAATGGGCTGGAACCACCGGATCATCACACCGGATAACGGCCCCCGGATCTACCTCTGCGCCATCGTCACCAATCTGGAATTCGAGGAATACGACAAGCCCTATTCCGGGGAAAAGCTATGCGATCCCGAGAAGTGCGGCGCAGTCTGCGTGCAGGTCTGTCCCGTTCATGCCCTGGAATCGGAGGGGATCGAATGGAAGACCGGGGAAGCGAAGATCAAGGTGGGCAAGCTGGACGTAAACGGCTGCGCCGCCGCCTGCTTCGGCTTCAAACGGGAACTGAATCGTTTCGCTTCCAATACCATCGAGAGCGAGCACCCCAGTGACGAGGAATTGGCTGCCGCCCTGGAGAAGCAGTTCGAAAGTCCCGGCTTCCAGACCCTGGATCATCTGCCCATGTACCACTGCGACCGCTGCCTGGTGTATTGTCCGGTGGGCAACTGGGCGGAAAAGTTCCGGAAGACCGGATTATCGAGTAAGTGAGGGCAGGGAAGATGAAAAAAAGAATCGTTTTGCTATCCACCGCCCTGCCGGAAGGGCAGCTGCCCTATCGGGGGGAATACGTGTATAAGGTCAAGGCCTTCCGGGAAGGAGCCAGAGGCCTGGGGCCCGGTTTCCCCCAGCCGGAATTCCTGGAGCTGGAGCTGGAGGGCGTGGGCGGCATTGACGGCAAGCTGGAGCGGGTGATCCCCGTGAGCACCGCCAATCCCCTGAACTGCCGCATCCATAAGTACTATCTGCTGGAACATAACGTCTGGATCAAGAATATGGGCAACGGCCGGTACGTGTCCGACTGGTCCTCCGCCGAATCCTGGGCACTGGCGGTACAGCAGACTCTGGACGATGAGGGCAACGTGACGGCCGAGCGGGAGCTGGGCTTCAGCATCATCCACAGCGACCGCCGCGCCGGGATCGTGCTTTGAGGAAGGAGGAACGGAATATGGATAAGCAGATCATCACCCGAAAGATCAAAAACTTCCTCATTGCGGAACGGGGCATGGACCTGGTGGGCATTTGTCCCGCCTCCGCCCTGGATGCGGAGCCGGAGGGATACCGGCCTACGGATATCCTCTACTGCTGCAAGAGCGTCATTGTCTTCGGACGCCGCCTGCTGAACGGAGCCGTGCAGGCCCAGTTCCGGCGGCTGGAAGACGGCATGGCCTTTGCCGAATCCATTTACTCCACCTACGGCCTGGAGCTGGTGCCCAACTGGACCATGGCCCTGTCCACCTTCTACCTTGCGGATTATCTGGAGAACACCTTCGGAGCCGCCACGCAGCCCATGGGCTGCGGACCGGAGCAGGGTACTCTGCCGAAAAACACGCCTCTGCCCATGTTCGCCGGACCGAATAAGGACGGCCTCATCATGAATATCTCCCATGCGGCGATCGCGGCGGGACTGGCCCAGCCGGGCTGGAACAACTTCCCCATTACGAAGCAGTATGGGCCCCGTGTGCAGTTTGGCTGCCTTCTGACGGACCTGGAGCTGGAATACGATTCCCCGGATGAGGGTCCCCGGCTCTGCGACCCGGAAAAGTGTCACGTATGCAGCGACCTCTGTCCCATGCACGCCCTGCCGGATAAAGCCAGCGGGGAGAGCAGCACCTGGAGCATTGCCGGCAGGGAATACCGGGTGGGAAAACACAAGGTGAACGCCTGCACCGTAGCCGCCCTGGGTATGCGCAACGAATTTGCGGGCATCCGCAAGCGGGGTGACCTGGTGGAGGGCGACGATCCCACGGACGAAGAGATCGCAGACGCCATGAAGCGGTATGAGATCTCCAACTGCAACCTGGATCATTATCCCAAGTGCTACTGCAATCGCTGCCAGATTTACTGCCCCGTAGGCAACTGGCAAAGCACATTCGGGGATACCGGCCTGTCCAGACAGAAGGTCTGAAGAGGAGAATCAACGAAAAGGCGGTGAGGATTCGTTCCTCACCGCCTGATGATTTTTCCTTCTGTCTGTTTCAGCCTTTTGATCCGCTCCGCAGTGAAAGCTTCCACCTGTTTCCACAGGGAATGGAGCTGGGTCTTGTGGGTGCAGAGCTTCTCCTTGCAGTTGGCGCACTTGAGGTAAGCGTTCGTCTGCTCGGAAAACCATTCCGGATGCCGGTAAAAGGTGATCTCCCAGCGCAGGAGCAGGATGAGGGAGAGCGCGAGGAGACTCCAGCTGTAGGCTGCCTTTACGAAGAACAGCGGCGTGAACATCATGGCGTAATCCCAGTTGTAGATCCTGCAGGTGCAGCAGCATTTGTTCTTCAGGAACCAGGTCTGGAAGGGGCAGAAGAAGAGAATGCAG